>JANYIN010000064.1 GCA_025362035.1 Gemmatimonadaceae bacterium
GGCATTTTCCGCTGATACTCCAGAACGTGCATCGCTACTTCCTCTACGTGGCGCTGGCATTCCTGCTCCTCCTCGCTTCGGACGCTTACCGCGGCTACTGGTTCACCGACGGAGCGGATGTGAAACATTTCGGTGTCGGTATCGGGTCGCTCGTGCTCACGGTGAACGTCTTTCTGCTGAGCGGCTACACGCTCGGTTGCCACTCGTTGCGCCATCTGGTGGGAGGATACCTCGATCGCCTGTCGGGTCGCCCTGTTCAACGAAAGGCGTACGACGGGGTGAGTTGCCTGAACCGGGGACACATGAATTGGGCATGGGCGAGCCTGTTCTGGGTCGCCTTTTCGGATGTCTACGTCCGCCTGTGTTCGATGGGAATCTGGCACGACGTGAGACTCGTCTAGATTCCTCGACCGGCCCTCCCTGCACCCCCAGCGATGCCTGATTACCAGACAGTCGATCATGACGTACTGATCATTGGCGCCGGCGGCGCGGGCCTTCGCGCGGCCATCGAGGCGGCGGCCACCGGACTCTCCGTCGGCGTCGTGTGCAAGTCGCTGCTCGGCAAGGCGCACACGGTGATGGCGGAAGGCGGGGTAGCAGCCGCGATGGCCAACGTTGATGATCGCGACAGCTGGCGCGTGCATTTCGCCGACACGATGCGTGGAGGCCAGTACGTGAACAACTGGCGGATGGCGCAGCTGCACGCGCAGGAAGCGCCCGCCCGCGTGCGCGAGCTCGAGGCCTGGGGTGCGCTGTTCGATCGGACGCCGGACGGGCGCATCCTCCAGCGCAATTTCGGCGGACACCGATATCCGCGCCTTGCGCACGTGGGCGATCGCACCGGACTGGAAATGATTCGCACGCTCCAGGACCACGGCATCCATCAGGGCATGGACGTGCACATGGAATGCACGGTCCTCGCGCTTCTCCGCGACGGAGAGCGCATTGCCGGGGCCTTCGCCTACGATCGCGAGCGAGGACGATTCAGGATTTTTCGCGCCAAGGCGGTAGTCATGGCCACCGGTGGTATTGGCCGCGCCTACAACATCACGAGCAACAGCTGGGAATACACGGGCGACGGGCAGGCATTGGCCTATCTCGCTGGCGCGGACCTCCAGGATATGGAGTTCGTGCAGTTCCATCCCACGGGGATGATCTGGCCGCCGAGCGTGCGCGGGATTCTCGTTACGGAAGGCGTGCGCGGTGAAGGAGGTGTGCTCCGCAATCGCGACGGCAAGCGATTCATGTTCGACAACATACCGGACAACTACAAGCAGCAGACCGCGGACAACGAGGAGGAAGGCTGGCGCTACGTGCAGGGTGACAAGGATGCGCGCCGGCCACCTGAACTGCTGACGCGCGATCACGTGGCCCGCATGATCGTGCGGGAGGTGAAGGAAGGGCGCGGCTCGCCGCACGGCGGGGTCTACCTGGACATCTCATGGATCAAGGAACGGATCCCCAACGCCTCCGAACACATCCGGAAGAAGCTGCCCAGCATGTATCACCAGTTCATGCAGCTCGCGGGCATCGATATCACGCGGGAAGCGATGGAGATCGGCCCCACCACGCACTACGTCATGGGCGGAATCCGCGTGAACGGCGATACGCAGATGACGAATGTGCCCGGGTTGTTCGCATGCGGCGAATGCGCGGCCGGGCTGCATGGCGCCAACCGGCTTGGCGGTAACTCGCTGTCGGATCTGTTGGTCTTCGGCAAGCGGGCAGGGGAGTTCGCCGCCGCATACGCGCGGACGCAATCGCCGGTGAGCATCAACGCGGACGAAGTGGACGAGTCGGCGCGGCGTGCGCTGGCGCCGTTCGAACGAGGCACCTCCGCCGACGGTCCGTATCAAGTACAGGAATCACTGCAGACGACCATGCAAAACCACGTCGGGATCGTCCGTGTGGCGCACGAAATGGAGCGCGCACTCGGCGAGCTGGAGGTGCTCACGCAACGCGCGGAGCGCGTCGGCGTGCCGGGCAACCGTGAGTACAATCCGGGATGGCACACGGCCCTCGATCTGCGACACTTGCTCATCGTGTCGGAGGCGATCACCCGTTCGGCATTGGAGCGCCGGGAAAGCCGCGGCGGGCACTTTCGCGATGACTTTCCCGACAAGGACCCCGCATTCGGTACGTTCAATCACGTAGTCCGCCGCGGCCCTGACGGTGCCATGCAACTCGTGCGCGAGGAAATCCCGCCGCGGCCCGCGGAACTCGACGCGATCATCAAGGAGATGCAGTCGTGACCGCTCCGCATGCTGACGAGGCGACCACTGGCGGGGTCGATGCCTATACCGCCGCGCAGACCGCACAGGATGCGGCGGTAGGTCACCGGTCCCGCGACTTCAAAGTCTGGCGTGGCACCGATGGCGTGGGTGAATTCAGGAGCTATACCACCGAGACGGACGACGGGATGGTCGTACTCGACGCCATCCATCAGATCCAGGCGGCACAGGCCAACGATCTGGCGGTGCGGTGGAACTGTAAAGCGGGCAAGTGTGGTTCGTGCTCGGCGGAGATCAACGGCAAGCCAAAGCTCATGTGCATGACGCGCCTCGATGAACTGCCGGCCGGCGAACCGGTGACCGTCGAACCCATGCGCGCGTTCCCGCATGTGCGGGATCTCGTTACCGACGTCTCGTGGAATTTCCGGGTGAAGCCCCGGATCCAGAAGTTCACGCCGAGGCCGCCCGACGACCCCGATGGCACGTGGCGCATTCAGCAACGCGATGTGGACCGCGTGCAGGAATTCCGGAAGTGCATCGAGTGCTTTCTGTGCCAGGACGTCTGCCACGTGCTGCGCGACCATCACATGCACGAGCAATTCGTCGGTCCCCGCTTCCTGGTCTACGCCGCGGCGCTCGAGATGCATCCGCTCGACATCGCCGATCGCACCACGGAGCTGAAGGAAGAATTCGGGATCGGCTACTGCAACATCACCAAGTGCTGTACGACCGTCTGTCCGGAGCACATCACGATCACTGACAACGCGATCATTCCGCTCAAGGAGCGCGTCGTGGACAAGCACTACGATCCGCTGCGGGCGCTCGTGCGCCTCGTGCGCGGCAAACGTAAAGACTGACCACCAGTCCCGTCCTGGAGCGTCTCATGTCCGATCTCAAGCGGATTTCAATTGAAGCAGTCCCGCGCGCGACCCAGAAGGCGGAGCGCTATCGGCTCCTGAATCAGTCGTGGGCCACGGAGAGCATCTGTCTCGATATTCTCGAGGTGGATCCGGACAACCAGCAGGTCCTGGTGATGTTGCTGTTGTCGCTGACCGACCAGTTCGATGCGGAACCGCGCGAGCGCGTCCGCCGGGCGCGCGAAGTCCTGCAGCGCCTGTCCGATCCATACCAGAGGTCTTACTACGAGGGGATCATCCAGGAGCGCCTGGGTCATGCACAACTCGCGCATCGCGCCATGCACGCGGAGGCCATGGCGCACCAGTCCCTCCGCTCGGCGATGGCGGCGTTCGAGCGCGCAGAGTCGTTGCGTCAGGCCGGCAACGACGATTCGATCCTGCGCTGGAACACCTGCGCTCGAACGCTGGGGCGGCTGCGCGTCCACGACGAGACGGAGTCGCAATACGCGCCGAGTTTCGGAGAATAGGTTTCGAGGAGTACGTCATGGCCTCCAGTACAGCCACTACGGTCGCCGCATATCTCGATGAATTGCCGCTGGAACGGCGTGCGGTGCTTGCGCCGGTGCTCGAGGTGATGCGCGCGCATATGCCGAACGGGTATCGCGAGTCGATGTCGTACGGCATGATCAGCTACGACATTCCCCTGGAACGATTTCCGGACACGTACAACAAGCACCCGTTGGTATACGCCGCCCTCGCGGCGCAGAAGAACTACTACGCCGTGTATCTCATGTGCGCGTACAGCGAGGCCCCGAAGGCCCGCGAGTTGAAGGATGCCTTTGCCCGGGCCGGCAAGAAGCTGGACATGGGAAAATCGTGCGTGCGCTTCAAGTCGCTCGATGATCTCCCGCTCGACGCGATTGGGGCCTTCGTGGCATCCACGTCGGTGGACGAGTTCATCGCGCTCTACAAGGCTGTTCGAGAGACGCCAACCAAGGCAGCACATTCGGCACGGGCCGGTGGGAAATCAAAACGCGCCAAGCCCTCGGTATCCGCGACGTCGGCGTCAAAACGCGCCGGCTCGAGCGGCAAACGCTGAAGCACTGCCGTCTAGAACGAGAAACGCATGCCCGCGGTAAAGGCAAAGTTCTGCGCCGTGCTGGAATTGACGTCGATGGAAGTGGCATCATGGAAATTGAACTGCCCGATGTAGTCTTTGGCCATCAGGCGCAGCCCCACACCGCGCGCAATCGCGAGATCCGCGCCGACGCCCACGTTGGCAGCCAGGTTGGTGGCGGTCGCGTTCACGAACGACTGCGTGATGTCGTAATGGAATGCGCCCACGCCCGCTTGAATGAACGGTGAGAGCGTCGTGCCGTAGGCCGTCGTCATCGGGATGTCGAGCTGCAATCCCGCGTCATAGAGCAGCACCGTACTATGCGCCACTGATACTCCGCCGAAAAACGGCACGCCTACCTGCACGTCACTGTTCGACGTGGCGAGATTGCCGATCATCGAGAGATTCGGCGCGATCTTCATTCCGAGTTGCACACCCACCAGCGGCGCGGGCGCGTTATGGAGTGACGTGCCAAGCGGGCCACCGAGGTAGTCGCCGAACACCATGTAGCCCGCGTAAGGCGTCACGTCGAATAACGATGCAGCGCCGCCGGTTGACGAGGCTCCGCGCGAGCCGGGGCGTTGCGCCGATGCGCTGTGCGCAGCAAGCACGAGGGGAGCGGCGGCGATGAAGCCGGCGAAGGCGAACGAAGCAAGGCGCATGGGTGTCTCCGGAGTTGCGCCGCCACGTGGCGTGACGGCGTCTCCGCTAAACGCAGACGGGATACCACTTGTCAGGCCGATGTCTCCCCAGCCTCAAGCCCTTCTGAATCAATAGCTTGCCGTCTGGAGCCCCGGCGGCGGCCGCCGGCCGCCTGTCCACGACGGAGGACGCCGGGCGTCCACTCGCGATGCAACGACGCGGCGTGTGAGCTCGCGGCTAAAAACGCCACTCCCGAATGATGAACGCGCCGAACTGGCGGTTGCTGTGGGCAGTCTGGCCCGCGAGAGTGGGCGGATCAAGAATGTAGCGCGGCGTGAAGCTGGCCTCGAAGCGGTATCCCTTTGACGTGCGGCGTGTGATCGTCGCGCCGGGTGTGGAACACGCACTGTTCACCGCCTGTCGCTGCGCGCAGGAGAAGACGCCGGGAGTGGCAACCGCACTCACGAAGATCTGCGGGGTCACGTATCGGCCGGCCTCCACCTCCGTATTGCGGAGGAAGTCGCTGAGCCCGTTGGAGGACGTTGACAGGGGCAGATCGCCCGGCGTGATGTTGAACACGTCCAGTCCAAGCGACCGCGCCGCATTGCCTTCGAGCTCGTCGAGCGCGACGCCCAGCGCGATGCCGGCTAAGCGCGTCCCCGCGAGATTCAGCAGGTTGCCCCCCTGCTGAGAGGTAAGCGATGTTTGACTCACCTGCAGGAGAGATCCGGAACTACCGCCGAACGCCAGGAAGCTGAGCAGGTCGCTTTGCGAGAGGGGCGGCTGCGCATCACTTTCCAGCGAGATGCGAGGAGAGAGGACCGTTCCCCCAATGAGCACGCGAATGTTGGTCACGCCCGTCGCCTGCTTGACCTGGTATTCCGCGGTGATCTGCAACGTGGGGTTCAGATCCGGCGTTCCGATGAACAATGCGGACCCGCGCTTGATCTGGAAGCGCTTGCTCAAGAACGTATACTCGCCGCGATCCGCATCCACGGCGCCGGTCAAGGACAGTGCGTCACCCACGACCGTGACTTTCATGGGTCCATCGGTGAACACTTCAACGTTCGCGTCGCGCGACCGCACCCAGGTACCGCGCTCCACCAGGAAATCGACGTCCACGCGAAGCTTCTTGAAGATCGCCGCCTGCGCGGGGAAAAGATTGCGTTGCATGGCGATCGTGGTGTCGACGACGCTGAACAATGCCGGGTCGTCCGCTCCAATGACCCTCTTGCCGCTCGATTCCGGGATGTAGAGCACACCGTGAAGCACCGTCACCTGGCCCGTCACACTCGTGGCGGTGAGCGGGCCAGCGACGTGAATGTCCACGTCCGCGTGCAGTTCTCCCTGACCGTTCTTCAGGAACGTCGCATCCCGCGCTGTGTGGACCAGATTCAGCACGGGTTCGTGTCCACTGCCAACCGCGATGGTTCCCGCCAGCCTCACTGGGCCGCCACCGGTTCCGGCGATCGAATCGATGTAGACCGTGTCGCCGGTCATGCGGGCGGATCCGTTCAACCCCTCGAACAGCGCGCCGGTGGAGACGAGCTTGAATTGGGCATTCGTAATGGCGGCCGTGCCCTGAAGAATCGGCCTGGTATATGTGCCGCGAATCGATACGTTGGCGGCCGCTTTTCCCCGCACATCGGAGACCGCCTCCGTAAACTGCGCGACCAGTGTGAGGGGTAGGCTGTCCGATACCAGCGACAGATTCACCGGGAGATCGAGCAGGCGCGATCCTGTCACACCCGAAAGGGCGAGATCGACGGGCACCGTCCCGTTCACCCTCACGATGGTCTTGCCGGCGGAATCGACGGCGACGGCGTTTGTGGTCAGGGACTTGTTGGCGTACGACATCGTGCCGTGTACTTCCGGCACGCGCACGGCGTTATACGTGCCGCGTACGAAGTCCAGCGTGCCGCGCACGCTTGGTGCGTCCGCGGTGCCTGTCACGTGCGCGTCGAGATTCAACCGGCCGGTGAGCGGGAGGTCGCTTTGCAGCAACTGCGCGACATCTTCGACGGCGAAGTCGGTGACTTCGAAGTCGAAGTTTGCGGTCCCCTTGCTGGGCAGGAGTCCGTTCGCGTAGATGCGCCGCCCCGGGCCGCTGACGAGTTCCAGGTTGGTCACCTCCAGGCCGGACGCTCCGAACCGCAGGGACGACACGTGGGTCGATGCCCACGTGGTGGAGTCGAACCGAAGCTTCACCTGCGCGAGACGCAGTTCGTTTCGCGCCGTGTCGAGTGTGAACTCGCCGCTTAACGCGTAGTTGAGGTCGGCGCCCTGCCGAACTCGCACGGCTACAGTGCCATTCGGCGCGGCATACCCGAAGGAAGCCTCGAGGCTGTCGAAGGTGAAGCCGTACGCGCTGACGGCCTCGGCTTGAACGGCGGCACTCGACTTCGACTGCTTCGTCAGGGCGTCCGTCAGCAAGTACGTCGCGTCCAGGTGCCGCACGGAATTGCCGCGGACGACGAGGCTATCCGCCCGTCCGCTTCCAGTCAGAGAAAAGCGGTTGAACGAGCCCGTGATCGTTCCCTCTGCGTGGGCCGAGCCCGAGAGCAATCCCTTTGGAATTGCTCTCGGCGTATCGACAACGACACGAAGGCGAACGGGTGGGGCTCCGCTCACGGCGCGCTCCACCTCCGTCTCTTTCGCGATTCTCGCCGAATCGGCACGCGCCCCCCGAAGCGCAAGGGCTGCGCGAAGTGGCCTGGGCTTCACGAGAACGCTCTCGGGCGCGGTCGCGCCCGGAATGAACCGCGCGAACTTCGACAGGGTGTCCAGGGCGACCCTGTACGTCATGGTGCCCGTATAGTTCGAGTCGAGTCCGATTTGTCCGGCGAGATCCGCACGCAGACCGGCGCCGCTCGCGAAGGCCGTATCCACGTTCGCGATCCCGTTCGCGAGCCGCGCCCGCAAGGAGATCGAATCCACCGCGATCGTATCCACGGACGACGGACCCAGGTCGATCGCGATTGTCGCGGTCTGCGTTTCCGGCTTGAACCCGCGGCCGGCAGCGCGAGCGACGCCGTTGAACGACGACACCGTTCCGTTGATCATCACCTTGCTGAGATCAAGCCTGGTCGCGTCAGCGACCACGTCGAATCCCAGGTCCTTCGAAAGGAAATCGACCGTGCCCCGGATACCGAGTACACCGCCGCCGGGCAGGGTGACCCGCGTGTCCACGGCGCTCGCATCAATCGGCCCGTGCGCGTGCACAGGCCCGTACGCAAGGCCTTTCAGCTTCAGCGACGGGGCAAACCTTGTCAGTTCTGCCAAGGCGACGGGGCGCGCATCGAGATCCAGATCCATCGTCTGTCGCACCAGCGTATGGAACGACGCGCGGCCCGTGGCGTGCGAGTCGTTCGCGCCATCGCGATGCACGACGTCGATTGCCGTCGCGACGAGTTGTCGCGCGCCACTGCCGTTGAGCGTGGCCACCCCCGTGATCGTTCCCTCCACAGGCAGCGCGGGGAACAGGATCTTGACGATGTCGATCTGCAGCGGCGAGACGTTCACGTGCAGATTCCGCGCACTGAACACCACGGGCTTGCCGTTCACGCCAGCCTCGCCGCGGGCGACGACCCGACTGGTGCCACGACCCTTCGCCGCGAAGGTCACATCGGCGTCCAGCGTCATCCACTTCGATGTCCCGGCGAACGTCGCGCGGCCATTCACCACGCCGGAACGGGGCGAATGCACGGTCGGATCGAGGTGCTCGATCAGCGTGGTGGTGAGACCGGAGAAGCGAACGTTTGCATCGTGGAAGAAGACGGTGTCGGTCACCGTTGCGCCGATGTTTCCCTGTAGTCGTGCGTCGCCCGTTCGCAGGTCGGCGCCGCGCGCCACGTAGTCCTGCACCGGCCCTTTCCACTGCACGGCAAGCCGCGTATTGCCTCCACCTTCATCCGGCAGGCGTTGATAGAGCCAGTGAAAGTCAGCGAAGCTCGCTGGTGCGGCCACGGCGGAAAGACGAAGATCGCCCGTCGTCATCTCGTACGCGCCATCGCCGCGGATCGAAGACCGCGGCAGAGCTACGACGGCCCCCTTCCACCACAACGAGTCGTCGTTGAAATCGAAGGTGCCAGAGAGCGCAGTGATCCGCGCGGCCGGTGGCCGAAACGGATAGGCATCCATCCGTAACGCCGATATTTTGGCCTGCCGATGCTTGTACGCGGGATCGGCCCAGCGGAGAAACGGCACCGTCGCGTTGAGGTGATCGAGGATGACTTCCTTCTGGAACCCGCCAGGCACCGCGGCGATGACGAGGCGGGCGTCGGGTTGGAGCACGTCCTTGAGCACACTGTCGCGCGCGTGCGCACTGAGACCGTCGCGCGGTGACCACGGGGACAGCACGGTCACCCGACCATCCACGACGGTCACGTTCTCGAGTCGAACCCACGATCCCCAACTCGGTAGGGTGTCGCCCGGCGCCCGCGGCGTATTCGGCCACAGGATGCGATAGTTCCATTCTCCGTTCGGCAAACGAGACACGACGACCACGGGGCGATAGACGACCACGTCGGTGAAGTCCAGGTGCCGTGAGACGAAACCGCTCAGGGCGTAGCGCAACGTGAGCGAGTCCGCCCTGAGGAAGGGATGTCCGGCGCTGTCCGTGATCGAGACGCCGACGAGGGTGGAGCCGTGCAACAGGTCGCCGCTCATTGCCTGGATCTTCACGATGCCGTGCGTCTGGCCGCTCAACACGCCAAGGACAAACCCCTTCACACGCTCCCGTCCAACATCGGTGTTGGTCAACACGAACATCGCCACGATCCCCACGAGCGTCACCACCCCGAGTACGACAAGTAGTCGGAACAGACGACGGCGCATCAGTAGGCCTGACCGATCGACAGGTGCACGGTGAAGCGATCGAGCGCGCTCCGGAATCCGTTGCTCGCCGTGATCGGGGAGTAGTGCCGCGCAATCTCGAGCGGGACCAACTCACGCGTGCCGTTCCTCACGATTTCGGTCACGACCGCGAGATCTTCCGCTCGAGACGGATTGAATCCGAAGTCCACGCGAATCGGGCCGACGGATGACAGATAGCGAAGCCCGAATCCCGGGGTGATCGCCCACGTGCCGTGTACGAGATTCGCCAGGGTTCGGACGTTGCCCAGCGGCTCGATGGCGCGCTCACCAACGGCCGCACCGTCGAGGAAGACGGCCGCGGCGAGATTGGACAGAATCGGCAACGGGAACCGGTATTCGACGCTTCCCTCCAACAGCGACGTGCCACCGAGCGGGCGCGGCGTGAACTTGTCGTCACCCGCGGCAAGTTTCGGATTGAGCGTGTCAGTGATGAAGTTCGGGTCGCACAATTTGATCGCATCGGAGGTCACGTCACACGGCGCGCCGGAGGCCGTATGCGAGTGCGCCAGAAACGCCGGGGGGAGCGTGAGTATTCGGGGCCCGAGCTGGTTCTCGCTGTACCCGCGCACCGATTGCGATCCACCGGCGTAGAAGCGTTTGCGCGGATGGAGGATGGCTTCGCCGAGCGTGCCGCCTCCCTGAAGGGCCTGGACGGCTCCCAGGCGGAGATGCGCGGCGAGGACCGCACCGCGCTGACCAAAGCGGGTGTACGCGGTCCCCTCGGTGTACGCGCGATTGTACCGATAGTCGGACACGGTCAACGAGGACGCGTGCTCCAGTGCGGCGCGGAACGTATACCCGGTGGTCGGAGCGAGCGGTTGATCGGTGCGGTCCACGTGGTACTGCAGCACGAGCGGCGAAAGCCGCTGATGCGATCGGAGTGCGCTGACGGTGGTCGTGTCACAGACGCCGAAGTTGACGCAGAAGTAGGGGCCTCCGGCCTCCACCCGTGTCACCTCGAAGTGATAAGAGAGACTCAACGGCGCGTGAAACCCGATCGAGCGGGAATACGTGAGGTCGCCGCCGTAGCCGCGGTCGATCACCACCGCCGGCACGGAGCGACGCTGCGCGAACGCCCCCACCGAGAGGGCATTGCGGGCTCGTTGCAGAAACGAGGGCTGCGTGAGAGAGATGCTCGTTTGCCACGTGGGCGCGAGGAAGTCAGCGGGATCCCCGGTGATCGAGGAATCCAAGGGCTGACGGATGAAGAGGGTGTTGCCGTTCAGCGAGCGGGCCAGCAGGTTGCCCACTGTTGCCGATACGTCGAGCCGCCGCGCGCCGCCGAGGAAATTGTAGTTCGTGAAGCGTCCCTCGGTCTGGACGAAGTCTACGGTGTTGAAGCCCAGACTCGTTCGTGCCTCGTGCAGGGGTGCTTCGCGCAACAACACACTTACGGTCTTGGCACTGTCGAACGTCTGCGGGACGTCGAGCACCGCCAACTTGAAGAGATTCGACTCGTAGAGATTGCGCTGGCTCTCGATGACGGCGCTGCGACGGTAGAGATCCCCGGGGCGAAAGCCGAGCGAGTTGAGCACCGTCTGCGTCGTGATCGCCTCGTTGCCGGCAATGACGATGTCGCCCACGGTGGTAACGTGGTTGGGTACGAGGCTGATCTGGACGCGTGCCGTGTGCGCCGCGTGATCGCTGATGGTGGACGTGTCGACCAGGGCGTCCGCATAGCCCTTCTCCCACAGTTCGTTTTGGAACAGGATCCGGGTCGAGTCGAGTTCGAACAGGTCCAGCGGACTGCCCGGCTTGAGTAGCGTCAGCCTGCTGACGCGCTTCGCCGAGAACATCGTCGTATCGTACGCCACGGAGACGTTCGTCACGATGGTGGGCGGGCCTTCCTTCACCACGAACGTGACGGCGACTTCGTCGTCGCTCAGCTTCGTGACGGTCGTGTCGACCTGCGCGTCGCGAAACCCCTCCCGGTAGTAGAACACTCGTACCCGAAGGACATCGCGCTGAAGTTCCTGACGGTTGAGGTAGCGCTTTTGTACAAAGCTGCTGAAGCTGGTGAACTTGCAGACGAGCGTCAGAACCACGCTCTTGCACGTGGTGGGCTCGGTGTAGATGCTGCGGCGGAGCTCCGCCAGGTCCACGGCCTTCGACGTGCCGGCGAAGTCCACCCGCAAGACCTCGGGAGCGGACACGGTATGAGGCTTCTGGGCGGGAAGCCCGGACGTGGCAAAGGCGCTCGCCAGTACGACGAGCGCTAGTCGCCCGAGTCGGCGAATCGGGTGCATGACGCTTTAGCTAGAGCAAGGGATGGGCCTCACGGCAGATACCGCCCCGTTCACAGCCCTTCCAGCAAGGCGTCGTTGTTCGGCGTGTTGGCGATGCGCTTGATGAGCCACTCCATTCCGGACTGCGGCGGCATCTGCCCCAGGCCGCGCCGCAGCGTGTAGACGTGCTCGAGTTGATCGGGGCGGAACAGCTTTTCCTCCCGACGCGTAGCGCTGGTCGCGATGTCGATGGCCGGATAAATCCGCTTTTCGGCGAGCGAGCGATCCAGCTTGATCTCGCAGTTGCCCGTGCCCTTGAACTCCTCGAAGATGATGTCGTCCATTCGCGAGCCGGTCTCGACCAACGCGGTGGCGATAATCGTGAGCGATCCCCCACCGGAGTTCGCGGCCACGGACCGCGCCGAGCCAAAGAACGCCTTCGGCTTGGCCATCGCCTGGGCATCGAGCCCCCCGGACATCGTTCGGCCCGTACCGCGCTCGGCTGTATTGTGCGCGCGAGCCATGCGAGTCAACGAGTCCAGGACAATGATCACGTCCTTGCCCATCTCCACAAGGCGGCGCGAGCGCTCCAGCACCATCTCCGTTACTTCGACATGGCGCGCGGCAGGTTGATCGAAGCTGGACGCGATCACCTCGCCGACCTCCCACGAAATCGCTTCGCTCACCTCCTCGGGCCGCTCGTCCACCAGGAGAATCAGCAGAGTCGCCGCTGAATGATTGGCGACGATGCCTTCCGTGATCGCGTGCAGAAGAGTGGTCTTGCCAGCGCGGGCCGGTGCGACGATGAGGGCACGCTGGCCATACCCGATCGGCGCGATCAGATCGATGGCCCGCCTGGTCAGCTCATTATTGCCGGGTTTTGCGGGCGCTCCGGTTTCCAGTGAGAGCTTCCGTTCCGGATACGTCGCGATGAGCGTGTTGAATTCGGGCCGGCGGGCGGCCACCGCCGGATCCTCGCCATTGATCGACGTGATTTCAATCAGCGCGAGGCGGCCGCGCGGATCGCGGCCCGTGGTCCCGCGTACTTCGTCGCTCTTCCGGAGCGCGAACTGTCGGGCAACATGGGGCGGCACATAGGCATCCCCGGCATCCGCGAGGTAACTGAACTGTGGTCGGCGAATGAAGCCGCCGTCGCGCGACGGATCGAACCAGCCGGTGGTCTCTCCTGTTGGAATCAGCACGACCGGACCCGGAGGAGCACCACCGCCAACCGGTCGGTCGCTGGGAGGCTGCGAGGCGTCCCGACGTCCACGACCGCGATTTCGACGACCGCGTCGGGAAACCTGCCCTGGTTCTCTGGGGTGGCCGGGTCCGCCGAACTCCGGCCGTAGCCGGTCCCCGCCCGTAGTTGGAGAGGAGGCGCCCACGCCGTTGCTCTCCGCCGACCCCGCATCGACTCTCGCGATCATGGTCTCGTCTGCTGGAGCGCTTTCCGAGGTAGCCGGCTGTCGCTCCACGGGCGACTCGGCCTCGGGACTTCGTTCGGGTGGCTCCGAGTTGTTCTCGGCGGAACTTTCGCGATATGGGTTGTCCTCACCACCGTTCTCGATTGGAGGACGATTGTTCGGACGGGGTCCGCGGCCTCGACGTGGGGGACGCCGGCGTTCGTTCATGCAGCTATGTCGGTCAGGGTGAATTGCTCACGAAACACGCCTGGCGTGCCCGCGTCCTGCTTCAGCGATGGTACCGTCGCGTTTGTGCTGGCAATGCAAGCCACACGGGGGGCCGAGCGGCGCGAAGGCCACGCGGATCACACACTGTGACTGATTGTTACGACGCGACTCGGTGCTTTGCCTCGTACGTCTGCCGGCGCGGAACTTTCACGCGGGGCCAGACGGTGATCCTACCATGGCGCGACGCTTCACTTCGCCTCGTGTACCCGTCAAAGACGAGCCACTGACATTGCCGCGGGACATTGCTCTGACAGTCGGACGCGAAACGCGATCGGACCACCGGACGGTACGAGTATCGCCACCGCGCCCGATTCGCGCAACCCTCAACTCAACTGTGCGAACTTCGTGCCCGCCTGGTTCCTCGAGAGACTGTACCGGAAAAAGCCTGGGCGCAGACTGCCGAGCTAGATGTTTGGCGTCGGCCCTTCGGTGACGCTGAGACGGCGCGACAAACTGACCAGGCGCCGAGCCAGCTCGAGGATCCGCCGAACCGCGGCACGCTGGTCTTCGCCCATGGGATCGAGTTCCAGTAGCTGTGCCTCAGCAAGCAACGCCGTGAGCGGGTTGTTGAATGCGTGCTGCAGCGTCCGGGCCGACTCGCCCAGCGCGATCTGCGCGCGCGCGCGCGCCAATTCCCGCGCGGCGACTTCGTCGCTGCTGTTATATCGCGATGTGGGCGCCGGCGCCGGCGCCTCGGTCTTGGCCTGCCGCCGCTCCGAAATCAGGGCACCGAGCAGCTGATCGGGGTCATAGCCGGGAAGCAGTTGCGCGAGGAGATCGCGCGCGAACACGCGTTCCGGCGACGACTCGGCGCCACGGGGCGCATTCGCCTCCGAGGCGGACCCATCATCGTCAGGGCGCGTGTAGCTTTCATCCATGGTCTCTTCTCCCGCAAATTTGAGCGCCGCCTTCGCGGCCGCCGTGCAAGATTATCGGCAACAGGGTGACATCGCTGCATTGCTTGAGTGCATGAAGGCGCTGTCCATCGCAGAGGATCCCGAGGCGCTCATTTCGGCATCCGCGCCATATCACGAACTTCCGGAAGTGGTCATCCCGGTCTACGAACGGGTAGTCAATGCGCGCCCAGACGACGCGCAGTCCATGGTAATTCTTGCGAACGCATACTGGCTGACGGGGCGCGGATCCGACGTCGTGGGACGCCTTGCCGCGCGCGCGATGGCCGCCGACGCGGAGAATCGGGGTGCATGGCATCTGTGGGCACTGAGTGAGTCCGATCCGCGAGCGCGCACGGAACGCTGGCAACGAGTCGTCAGAAAATTTCCAGCGGACCAGCTGGCGCGGGCCGCGCTCGCGGACAACGCAGCCAGCCTCGCCGGTGCCGAACATGACCCCCTTGCGCTCGATCTGGCGGTACAGACCTACGAAAGTCTCTGGGCGGAGGCAAGTCGGGACGAGGAGCGTCGCGCCCTTGAGGAAACGATCGCCAAGCTGAAAGGGTGGTCACTGTGACGGCGTACCGCGTCGGCGCCACACCGACTGCTCAAGCGCTCTGACCCTGCGCACCCAACCCGTGATGCGGCGCGAGCCCTTCAACGGCGGAAATCAGCTCGCGCAGTTCGAACGGCTTCCGTATCGACGGGCATCTGCACGACACGATGAGCTTGTACGCGCGCTCCGAAATGTCGCCTGTCATGAACAGCGTCTGGCGGCGGAGATGCGGGTGAGTGGCTGCGGCCAGTTCAAAGACGATGTCGCCTCGCGTGTCAGGAATGCGCAGGTCGATGACGAGCACGTCCACGTGCTCGCGAGCCATCAACGCCAGCGCGCTGTCGCCCGAATGCGCCGTGAGCGCGTCGAATCCGGCACGCGTCAGGGCAATCGACAGCGCACGGCATATCGCCGGCTCGTCATCTACGACCAGCACTCGTACCCGCGGTTGCAGCATCCCGTCCTCGGACTCGCTCATTTGCCCCTGGTCCCACGTTGCCGAGCGTCTTCGCTCCAGCCGCTTCATTCAGGTTCTCCCACCACGTCTTCGTCCAGATCCCCCCGCCGCAAGTAGTCGGCAAGAAGCCGGACGAACAACTCCGGCGACACGTCCCGCCGAATTTCCTTCCCGGTTCTGCCGGTCCATTGGTGTAGCAGATCGCTCAAGGTGTCCGGGCTGGCATATCCGAGCTTGACCGCGATCTCCTTCAAGCGACTCTCTGGTGCCTTCAACAGCGTGAACGCCTTCAGCAATCGCGCGCACACGATCAGTGGCCGCGGCTGCAGCCCGAACGGCGCCATGTGCCGGTACAGCGACCGCGGAGCCATTCCTGCCCGGCGCGCCAGTTCCTGACTGTTCTTCACCCGGGCGGGAGTGCGAAACAGCTGCTCGATTGCCCGGGACACCACGACGGGCAACGCCCGCAAGGGTGTCGCCAATTCCAGCAACATCAACTCGGCCAACGGGTGAACCGGGATCCGCTCGATCAGGTCGAGAAACCGGCCCGGCTCGTCATCAAACCGATTCAACACCACGTGGTGCACCCCTAGACGAGCCAGCCGCAGCACAAGTCTCATCGAGGTCGGCGCCATGCTGGTATAGACGATGACGGGCAGCGTCGGATGTCGGGCGATGATCTCCTCGATGGACTCGGCGAGCTCTCCATCGCGCACCGCCGGATCGACGATCAGCAGATCTGCAGGTAGCGAGCGAAGCAGGGATTGAAGATCGGCCGGCTCCGCCGCGGCGTGCAGGGAATGCGAATCCCCGAGCACGATGCGCAGGTGGGCGAGCAGGGGACGGGGAAGCAAGGCAACGACGAGCAAAGCGGGGCAGCGTGAGGATTTGGCACAAAAACCCGTGTTTTGGTCTGAAAATGCCGGTTTACGCAACACGCCGCGACCCTACGTTCGGCTCAGGGCTCGTGAAGAGCCCCCAACCTCACCTCAGGAGTCGTCCATGTCCCGTCGCCAGATCTCACTCATTGTTGTTTCGGTCGCCTCCTTGGTTCTGACGGCTTGCGGTACTTCCACGACTGCGCCTCAGCATAACGACGCGCCGATCGTCACGGTCGGTTCTGGCGGCTGATTCGGCAGGCCGATGGCGACTGGCCTGACCGATCAGATTGCTCCGGTCAGCTGTCGCATTTCCTTCAAATCCCGCGCGATATTTTCGACGTCGCGCGGAATGTCGAATGGCCGCGTCGGCGGACGATCCGCACGCGCCGGCACGTTGTTGCTGAGCGCTGCCTCAGCCTCGAATATCAGCTGATTGAACGCGTGCTTTGACGCGGTTTCGTGCGCCTGCTCCAGCCATCCGCGGGCCGCGTCGACGTTTCCGAACAACTGATACCCCCGGCCCGCGTGCAGCGCGAACTGGGTGCGGAGGATCGGTGGCAGCGACGCATTCGAGAGTTGCTGCCGGTACCGCTCGAATTGAATTTCTGCGCCATCTTCCGCTGACAGCTCCATCAAGTTGATGGTGGCCGCCCAGCGCTGGTACTGCTCACGGGCGGTGGCGGCCAATATCAGGAACGCATCGCGTGCGGCGGATTTGACGCCAAGCATGTAGAACGATGCCGCGAGGTCATTCAGGATACGATCGCGCTCGGACTCGACAACGCTGTCCCGCATTGCGTCGTACGCGAGCCGAACGGCGACGTCGTACTGACCGCGCATTTGAGCGATGTGCGCGCGATCGTGCGTCGCCATGGATCGCACTTCATGGCAATTGTGCTTTGCCGCCAGTTCGATCGTTTCGTCGAGCATCGCGTCTGCACGCGGGAGGTTGCCGCGGAGGACAACGATCTTCGCCTCGCCGATCCGGGCGCGCAATGTGCCGATCATGTCACCCGTGCGGTGCGCCAGTTCCGCAGCGATGCTGAATGACGACGTGGCATCAGTGAATTCGCCGAGTTCGCGAAGGCAGTGACCGCGACGCAGGAGGGCATTGACGGCGATTTCGCTGTCTTCGTCCGGGTGCACGTGCGCAATGACAGTGTCGTACACATCGGCAGCCAGCGACCATTTCGCGTCCAGATCGAGAGACCTGGCGTACGCCATCAGTCGCGGTGCCACGGCGTGCATGTCACCGCCGCGAGAGTGGAGGAGCGAGTCAAGCACGCTCATGAGAATGGTCCGTGCCGGCATGCCCGCTGGCATTTCCTCGATGGCCGCTTCGACCGACCGCACACCCCATCCATCGGCGGCCACGACCGCCGCTCCCTCCTCGATCCACGCATCGACGAGACGAAGAAGCACCAAGCCGGCACTTACCGAACGCCAGCCGGCATCACGCTCTTCGAGCGACGCCAATTCGGTGAAGAACGGCAGGTGCCGCAATTGCTGAGATGAATCAAACACCAGGTCTCTCCAGGGCTGCCAGTCGACTCCAGGCCTTCGGCGATCAGACTCGACTCTCAGAATCGGTATCGGCGTGGATTCCATCAAGAGGGATTTTGTGACAGAAATACCCCTCTTTTGTGACGTTATAAACATTCTGAGCGCTTTCTGTCGTAAATCGGGCAAAAAGGCCGCACGCATCATGCGCGCGATTCAAAGAGGGCCGCCCCTACTTGGAATTGCTGGCGACGAACCGGGTTCGTGTGGAGTCCAGTCGCGCCAACTGCCGACGAATGTCGTCGCCGATGGCCTCGATCCGATTGATTTTCTTCGGATCGAACTTGGCATCGTACGGGCTGAGCGCGGGTCCGCCGGAGACTTCCAGTACCGCTTCGAAATTGTAACTGTGGGTCCGTCCGGTCTTGGGGTCGGTCCAACTGCCGTGCGACGCGAGCGGCCTGTTCTTCGGCCAGAGGCCATAGGGCAGCGCCATCGTGCGAATCTTGTAACCCGGAACTGCTGAATCGATGCCCATCGCATTTCGGGCGATCTGTTCCTGAACCACGGCGTCAGAGTACTTGTTCAACTTCGCATGCCAGAGCGTGTGGTCGCAGAGCTCGAAGCCTTGGTCCGACAGCCACTTCACCTTGAGGAAGCGCCACTCCTTCTTCTGGCCGCCAAATTTCGGATTGTCGCCGAAGAAATTGTGACCGGCGGCCCCGCCATTCAGCATGCAGAACACGGCTCGATTTTTCCACCCAGGATGCGACTTCGTGAAGTCCATCCAGATTCCCACGGCGCTCGTGGGATCGATCACCAGCTTGCCGTTCTGCTCGACATACCGGAACTGTGAATCGGACGCGTCGTCGAAGACTGCGACCACCGGCGACATGCCCGCTGGGACGTCACGGAAATCCTTGTCCAGCATCTGGGCGATCGTAATCGGACGATAGCCGCGCTTGTACGCCTCTTCCAGATCAGCGCGAAAGCTCGCGGCGGTGCGCGTATACAAGGAATTCTTCTCTCCAGCGATCACGTGGTACTCGAGCACTGGTATGCGGCCGAGCAGATTGGCCGCAGCGGACGGCTCGGCAGCGGCGACAGCGACATTGCCGCCGGCAGAGTCGTGCGTGATGCCAGCCGATTGCTTCGGGGAACCGGCGGAACACGCGGCTGTCAGCAGAGACAAAACGACGACACGGCGATCCATTTCTGACCTTCGGGGTGACAAGGAAGAGTGAGCAGCCTGCTGCATCGACTGAAAGAATAGCGAGACGCGGCTTCGTATTCGCATGGGCTGCACCATGAGCAGCTGCGCCAAAGAAACCTGCGAGCCCGCGAACCGTACCAGTAATCAATGCCGCTCTCAATACCAGCCGTGGTCAGGCAACGTTTCATCGAACGGGTCAGCCGCCTCCGCCAGCGCGTACGAGCGGACGAGCCCGCTCGAGTTTGGTTGCGACGGCAATGGCGTTACTTGGCCGCGCTCGGCGCGCTCTGCGCGGGTGTGGTCGTCTTCGATGCATGGCTGGATACCTGCGGCTTCGAGGGATGCCCGACGCGAAGTGAAGTCCGCGGTTTTCGGCCCGGCGAAGGCGGACGCATCGTCGATCGGAACGACCGGTTCCTGGGACGGATCGCGCTCGTGCGGCGAGTCAATGTTCCGCTCGCCGACATCCCTCTGCATGTGCGACGCGCGTTCCTCGCCACGGAAGACCGCCGCTTCTATCAACACAATGGTCTCGATTGGCGCGGAGTGGCGCGCGCGGCGACGCGGAACCTTCGGTACCTGGGTGTGCGCGAAGGGTTCAGCACAATCACCATGCAGGTCGCGCGCAACTCGTTCCTGGTCAACAAGCGTTACGGCCGCACGCTCCGTCGCAAGCTGATCGAGTTGCGACTGACCCGCCTCATCGAGAGCGAGCTGACCAAGGATCAGATTCTCGAGCTCTATCTCAATCTCATCTACCTCGGCAACGGGGTGAATGGCGTGGAGGCAGCGAGTCGCGACCTGTTTGGCAAGAGCGTGAAGGACATCTCGGTGAGCGAAGGCGCCATGCTGGCCGCCCTCCCCAAAGGGCCGAGCGCGTATACCCCGCGCGATCACTTCGACCGCGGCCTGAAGCGGCGAAACCTCGTGATCAGCCTCATGGAGGAAGCGGGCTACCTGTCCCCTGGGGATGCGAGTCAGTCGGCCAGCGAACCCTTGCAGATCGCCGATGATGAATGGCGACCCGACGCGGCCAATGAACCGCTCGCGCTGGATGCTGTACGGGCGCTGATCGATTCGATTCGCCCCGACGCGCTCAGGGAGGGGGACGTGACGGTGTACACGACGCTCGATCTCGGCGCGCAACGGGCCGCGGATCGAGCCGTGCTGAGACAAGCGACCGCCGTGACCCGTGAAACGCAGTACGCGGGATCTCGCGTACGGGAGCCGGCGCAGGGAGCGCTCGTGGCACTCGATCCCCGCACCGGCGATATTCGCGCACTGGTGGGAGGGCGCCGAAGCAAGCGCGGCTTCAATCGAGCGCTCAATGCGCGTCGGCAGCCGGGGTCCGCGTTCAAGCCGTTCGTCTACGCCGCCGCGATGCACGCGGGGATGACGCCGGCTACCCTCGTGGACGACGAGCCGGTCGAAGTAGCGCAAGGCCGCAACATCTGGCGGCCGTCCAACTACGACGACAACTACATCGGCACCATCACGCTGAGCAAGGCGCTGCAAGTGTCATCCAATGCCGCTGCGGTGCGCGTCAGCCAAACCGTTGGGATACCAAATGTGATTCTCGCCGCGCGTCGAAACGGCATCACGAGCCCGCTCACGACCTATCCCGCGATGGCGCTTGGCGCGGTAGAGGTCACACCGCTGGAGCTCGTCGCCGCATACGCGCCGTTCGGCAACGGAGGGTTGCGCGTACATCCACGACTGGTGCGCCGCATCGAGGCGGCCAATGGAAGCGTCTTGTGGAGCGCGGAAATCGCGACGGCGGACACCGTGATGGATGCACGCGAGGCATACCAAATCACCTCGATGCTGCGGGGCGTCGTGGACTTCGGCACGGGGAAGACGATCCGCGACGCCGGGGTAACAGGGCCAGTGGCGGGAAAGACCGGTACCACCAACAATGCCGAAGACGTCTGGTTCGTGGGCTACACACCGACGCTGGTGGCCGGTGTCTGGTTTGGCTATGACACGCCGCGTTCGATTGCGCCCCATGCATCTGGAGGGCACCTCGCTGCTCCTGCGTGGGCCGACTTCTACCTGAACGGCTGGCGCGAGCCGCCAGCCATGACGGCGGACGGGTGGGCCCCGCCGCCAGGCATGACGATGCGCGTCATCGATGCTGAAACCGGCATGCTGGCCGGTGAGTGGTGCCCGACAAAGAAGCACGAGTACTTCAAGCCGGGTACGGAACCAACCGAAATCTGCACTGTCCACACGGAGCCGGTGCCAGATGAACCCATTCAGGATTTGCCCCGCGGTGTCCGGATCCCCGACCCTATCCGGCGAGGGATGGGGGGAATTGGCGGGATTCTGAAGCGCATTTTCAGGTTCTAAACGTCCGCGGCGCGACGAGCAGTCGAAACATGAACGCTGCGTGCAGGTCAGAGCAGTCCAAGCCAGTCCCCCGTGCCGGCGCTGTAGCCGGGGAAGACCGTGTTGAGCCTCGTCGCGCCGAGGTGCTTGGCGGCGACTTCGGAGAAGACCGAGCGGAAGTCGGTGGTCAGAGCGAGATCGCGCCCTTCATATAGCTGCTCGGGTTCGAGACCAGGCCACCGACCGTACACCTTGCGACCCTTGACGTCGCCGCCGATCACGAACAGGGCGCTGGCGTGACCGTGATCAGTACCACCATTGCCGTTCTGGCGAACGGTACGCCCGAACTCCGACATGGTCATGATCGTCACGTCAGCCATCCGGTCCCCAAGATCGGTAACGAGTGAGGCGATCGACTTCGCCAGATCGTCGAGGCGTCCGGCAAGCTGTCCCGTCGAGGCGCCCTGATTCACGTGCGTGTCCCAACCACCAACATCGGCGAAGGCCACTTCCAGTCCCACGTCAGACTTGATGAGCTGCGCGATCTGCTTCAGGCGCGTCCCGAACTGCGAATTCGGGTACACCGCATTGTTCTGCGGCAAATATTTCTGTGGATTCGCCGCCTTGAGAATCTTGACCGCTTCGAACATCTCGCCGCCGGCGGCGTGCACGACGTCAGCCGAGCCCGTTCGATACAATGCCTCCAGGCGGTCGGCAGCGGGTCCGGCGGCGCGGACGCTGAACTCGTCCAGGGAATTCATCGCGATCGTTGGCGCCGGTCCTTCCAGCATGCGAGGCGTCTGCTGTGTCATCGCGACAGCGCGGAATGGCGATGGCTTGGTTCCGTCGGTGTGCGTGCAACCCGCCTCGCAGGTGCCCTGGACGGCGAGATACCGATTGAGCCAGCCGTCGCGCGTTCCTTTCTGGTCGGGCGTCCCCGTTTCCATGTAGTCCTGCGCATCGAAGTGAGAGCGCGTGGCACTGGGGCTTCCTACGGCGTGAACGGGCGCGAGGAGGCCGCGGTCCCACAGCGGCTTCAGTGGCGACAGCGACGGATGCAGTCCGAAGAATCCATCCAGGTCGATTGCGCCGGCCGGTCCGGCGGCCAGCGACGGGCGGGGAATCGCAATGTTGGGACGCAGCCGATAGTACGCCGCCTCGCCGTGGGGGACGACGACGTTCAGGGCGTCGGCCGCGCCACGCTGGAAAAGACAGATGAGTGTCTTGCCACGCGACGCGCCTTTTAGCGCCGCACCGCTCAACAATTCGGCGCCAAATGCGGTGCGACGGAGAAAGCTTGGGCTCAAACCCATTGTGACCAGCGCGAGTGCGCCTGATTTCATGAAGACGCGACGATCCATGACTCCCTCTGCGATGTAAGGCGTCCGTGCTAGCGATGTTGAAACTCGGGTGCTCCGATTGCCAACCCGACCATCTGCGGCAATCCATTCAACTGCACTTGCTGACCGATCTGTCCTGCAACGCCAAAGCGTGGCCGACCGTCCATCCGTGCCGGCGCCCCCGAAACGAGCGGGCGTTGCGGCACCAGGCTTTCTGGCCCCACGTCTGACGAGGCGCTGTCCTTCATCGCAAGCGTCGCGAACTTCACGGCCAGCGGATTCTCACCGCGCAGCAGAATCTGTCGTGTGTCAGGCGAGGCTCTTCCTCCGAGGAACGCATTCACCACGGCGTCAACCTGCTGTTCTCTCGTCGCGCTCTTCAACTGCTCCGCCTCGCTCCATGCTGCTACACTCGCGCCGGGAAATCGACCCGCTGCCAAGCCGAGACCGAAGTTGATCCGGTTGAGGATGGCGCCACTGTTCATCCAGGCGTCGCCCGTTTCCGGCCAGCCGTTCGGCGCCTGATGACCGAAGATGGGCGCGCCCAGAAATGCCACCATCTGCGCCGAGCGCACGGAGGTATCGGCCTGCGCGCCGACCGCGCGAAGGGCCGATGCCACGAGCTCGAACGGGCTCTTTACCTTGCTTCGGTACGCGCTGCGACTGAAGAATTCCGGGCTCGTGACGATTGTGCGAACGACCTCACGGATATCTCCGCCCGTGCGTGTGAATGTCCTGGCGGCGCGCTCGACAATGGCCTCGGGTGGACTATCGCTGAGGAAGCGAACGGCGAGTTTGTGAGCGATGAACCGGGCGGTGTGGGGATCCCGCGCCAGGATGTCGAGCACGTCCTCGCCGTCCTCGATCCCGCGGCCGGCCGGCAACCTGTGTCCCAGAACGACCTTTGGTCCCGAGTCGTGGATGTCCGGACGAAAGACGAATTCGGCGTTCGCGCGGGGATTCATCGTCCAGCCTGTCAGCGCGCGTGCCACCTCGACGACATCCTGTTGAGTGTATCCCCCGTCCACACCGAGCGTGTGCAACTCGAGAAGCTCCCGGGCATAATTCTCGTTCAGACCCTTGCGCGCCGCGGGCGCCCCCGCGCGGAACGCACGCGCTGACGCTGGCTGCTTGCGCGCCGAACCGAGTGTCGGATGCAACGAATCAGCGACGCTCTGCCACTGATCGAGATAAAACAACATCGCGGGACTCTTGGCCACGGCGCCGAGCAACGTGCGGAAGCTGCCCAGCGCGTTGGGCCGAATCACATCCCGATCGTACGCGGGCAGGAAGACGCGATCCAGGCCCTTGCCGGCGAAGATCGTGAAATGGTTTTCCCAGAAGTCGGTCATTACTTCGTCAAGCTGGCGATCGCTGACGACGGCACGCGCGAGCCGCACCGATTGCAGTCCTCCCAGCATGCGTTGGTTCTGCCGCTGTATCTCGCGAAGGGCCGGATTGTTCCGCAGGATGTCGGCGCGGGACTTCTGCGCATTCGAGTCGGCCCCCTGCTGCACGCCCGAGTTCTGCAGTCGGCGAATGGCCGCGCGACCTTGCTCGAATGACTGCACCAGGTCGCGCGTGGGACGGTTCAGCATTTCGTATGAAGCAGCCAGGCGATCCGTCTCGGCATCATTCCCACGGTCGGACGCGAGTTGCAGAGCGATCCATCGATCCACGCCGAGCCCGCGCACTGTCGCCACGTCGCCTGGTCGAGGTCCGAACGCAAGCCGGTTCAGCACGTGCTGTATCTGTTCGTCGGCGGTCTGCTCGCGAGGCTCGCTGGTGGCATCGACACCGAACGGCGCCGGTGCGTCGCCCGTGGAGCGGGCGCTCACGGTGCTCGAAGAACATGCGGCGTCGACAAGCAGCAGGAACATCAGCGCTGAGCGGTTGGTCAGTGGCGGCATCGATCATCCCTTCGGAAGAAAACTTCCTGAGGGTGACGTCCACGCCGCTGAATGGTTAATCACCGAATCTTCGCTGATGGCTTGCGGAGAGGCCGTCACGACACCTACGGTAGTGTGCGCGCTGTGGCGCCGCGTCGATGGCTGACGCGTGGCGAAGATGCCAATCCTCCTTGCCGTTGATCAGCCCGCTCATTCCTGCCGACGATTTCGCGCGCCAGCTCTCATTCGATGAACTGGCCGCGCAAGCTGGCATTGCCGCGTCAACCGGGCGCGTCGTGGTGTGCTCCGTGCTCGCTGAGACCGCCGACGCGGTGCGTCGCGACCTCGGCGATACACGCGTGGCGGCTCTGCTTCGTGAACTCACGCTTTTCATTCGCCGGAATCTCCGCGGCGCCGACGCGGTCGCGACGCTGGATGACGAACTCCTGTTGCTGCTCCACGGATCGGCGATGCCCGCGACCGCTGTTGCGGAGCGGTTGCTCGCCGCGGTACGCGCCCACGCGTTCTCGGCAGGCGGTGCCGATGGGACGTATCGGCTTACGCTGTCGCTGGGCATCGCATCGGCGCCAGAGCATGGCACGTCGTTTTCCGCCCTCGTGGCCGCGGCCCGGACAGCGCGCGCAGCGGCAGGAAGCGACTCCTCCGCCCGCGCGTTCACGGAGAGAACCCCGTTACTCGACCTGTCACGCTTCGTGGGCCGCGCCGAACCACTCGCGCAGCTGACCGACTACCTCGATGACATCGTCCGCGGTGTCGGTCGCGTCGCCGCCATCATTGGAGCTCGCGGCGTGGGAACAAGTGCGCTGATCCGGATGCTCGTGCCCGAAATTCGGCTTCGAGGTGGTTCGATCGTCACGGGTAGCTGCCGCGAGCAGCGATTCGTATCTCCGTACTCGCTCTGGCGTGATGTCCTTCGCGGCGTGCGCCGCCTCCCGGTCAAGAGCACCCGTCTCTGGCGCGAACTCCCGTCGCTCGATTCGACGCTCGATCGCGCCCAGGGCGATGAGGCGCGAGGCGGCGGCAAGACGCAGATGCTCGAGGAGCTCGCCGATTTCCTGCGACTGGCGGCGCAGCAACGCCCGCTCTTGCTGTTGTTGGAGAACGTGCAATGGGCCGACGCGGCGTCATGGGATGCGCTCGAGTACCTCATCACGCAGCTCGAGAGTGAACGCATCTTCATCGCGTTGACGTTTCAGAGTGAAGCGGAGGATGACGAGCTCGAACGGTGGAGCAGACTCGCCACCCGACCGCGCCATTCGGAGCTCCTGCTCACGCACCTGACGCGCGATGACGTGAAGCGGTGGCTGGAGGCGGCCATGCGCACGGGAGATCTCGCGCGCGACGTGTTGGCGTACGTCTACCGCTACTCCGAGGGAAATCCCCTCGTGCTGACGCATCTCATCCGCGACCTCGAAGAGGGCGGCTTCGTGGCACCGCATGGCGGGGGTTGGCAGTGGAGTCCAGTCAGCGAGTTGCCCGCGCTGGCGACCCTGCAGGATCTGCTGGCCCGCCGCATCTCGCGCCTGCCCGAGTGCGCTCGGACGCTGCTGGAGACCGCGGCGGTACTGGGAAGAGAATCGGACGAAGCCCTGTTGTTCGAAAGTCTGCCGGACGCTGTGGAGGCCCTTCGCGGAATGGAAATTGTGCTCCATCGCGGGCTGATTGTCCCCACGTACGATCGTGGCTCCGCCGCGTATATCGTGTCGCACGACGAGGTGGCGCGGGTAGCACGCAACCTGTTGACCGCTGACAGGCGGAAGGAGCTCCACGGGCGCGTGGCGCGAGCCCTCGCGGCGCAGGACCGGCAGTCATCCGCCGAGATCGCAGGGCACTACGAACTCGCCGGGAATCGAACCGAGGCCCATCGATTCGCATTGCTGGCGGCGGACGAAGCGCTCCGAGTGCACGAGAACATCGCCGCCGCCGAGTTGCTCGCTGCCGCCGAACGCAATGCGCCATCCGAGCACGCTCGCGCCAACGTTCGCGTACGGATGGCCGCGCAGGCGGAGGTCGCCGGTCAGTACGAGGAAGCGGAAATGCTGTGCGAACAGGCGCTCGCCTGGTTCGAGGCGCAAGGCGACTCCGTGCAGGCGCTGCGGCTGAAGCGGACACGCGTGCGCGTGCGCATGCAGCGCGGCCACGCCGCCCGGGACACATTGGACGCGCTGTTCGAGCTCGAACGCGAGGCCCGCGCGGTGGATGCCGACGCTGAGCGGGCGGCGATTCTTCTGCTCATTTCGCAGACGCACTGGCGGCTCGGCGACCTGCATTCGGCGCAACGGGTGGCCGCGGAGTGCGTGGAAATCGCGGAACAGGGTGAGGATGCGATGTTGATTGCCGATTCATGCAATCGGCTCGCCGTGACCATTCAACTCGAGAATGCGACCCGCGCGCGCGAGTTGTTCACGAAATCCCTCGACATCGCCACAGCGGCCGGCGACGCGTTCCGTCGCGTGCGTGTTCTCAACAACATCGGTGTGCTGGAGTTGATCTCGAACAACTGGGAAGAAGCCCGACGCATGCTCACGCTCGCCGCGGAGCAGGCCCGGACGGCTCGGCTGCTCGATCACTGGGGTCGCGCCGAACTCAACCTGGGCGTCCTGGCGGGACGCATGGGCGATCACGACGGGGCGGCCCGGTCGCTCGCGGAAGCGCTCCGGCTCACGTCGATGGTGCAGAACAGCGAGGAGCAGTTGTACGCCACCTACAACCTCGCACACCTGGAGCGGGAACGGGACAGGTTGCGGGAGGCATCGGACACGTACGAACTCGTGACGGATCTTGCCGAACGCATAGGGCAGGTGGAAGTCCAGGCTGGCGCGATCGCGGGGATCGGGTTGTGCCGATTTCTCATGGGTGACGTTCTCGGCGCTCGGGAGTCCTTTCTGAGAGCGACGCCGCTTATCGAACGCCTCGTCGACTGGTTTCAGGGGCGTGAGTTGATGGAGGCGCTGAGGATCCACCTGCTCCTGACCGGTGGCCAAACATCGGAGGCGGCCGAGTATTTTGTGCGCGCCGTCACAGCAGCGGGCCCGAGCGACGTGTACGGTGCTGCGTGGATGACTGCCGAGTTCGGCGCTGCGTTCGCCTCGCTCGCGTCGCCGGAACTTGAAGCCGTGGTGAGCGAGTACGCGCAGCGCCCGGAGGTGCTTGGCAACAAGCGGATGCGGGAGCGGTTAAATGCCCTGAGAGGCAATACTTAAGCTATTGCCGAACGGGACGGCAAGGCGTACGTTGTTTCGGCAGTCGGGAAGGAAGTGCGGAGGCGGGGACGCTCTCGTCTTGCATCATTGTGCGGCATCCTAAGGAAGGTTACCCGAACATCGAGGGTCCTTCCGCACATCTCCGCGTAGAGCGGCAAGTTCGTATGCGTCGTACTCATTGGAAGACTGTCAGTACCCTGGTCACGTCCACACTGCTTTTGGCGGGTTGCCAGGATCGTTCGATGGTAGCGCCGGAGCGCGCTTCGGTGGCTCCCGCGCCAGCCATAATGGCACCGGTGGGTGGACCGCAGTTGGATCTGTCTGGCGGTGAGTCGGAGAATACGTCGTCCGAGTTCGTCGTCGGGCCGGCAGGTGGGGTGTTCTTCACGGGCAACCATGCCGTGGTGTTCCCGGCGGGAAGCATTTGCGACCCCGCCAAGAGCAGCTACGGCGCGGGCACGTGGGATCAGCCGTGCGCTGCCCTCCGGACGTCAATTCGCGTTCACGCCGTCGTCCGCACCGAGCGGGGACGGGCTTGGGTGGATTTCAGCCCCGCCCTTCGGTTCGTGCCGTCCACGCATGCCTCACGGTGGGTGTGGATGTACATGTACGCGCCCGCCGCGGTTGGCGCTCGCGATCTGGATCGTTTCAACATCCTGTATGCAACGAGCATTGGTGGTGAGGTCATCGACGAAACGACGACCGATCCCTCGTTGCGGACATACGTCGATACGCGGGCTGGCATCGTGCATCGCCGGATCAAGCATTTCAGCGGGTACACCAGCTCTTCGGGATACGCCTGCGATCCGAGTGTCGCGGCGGATTGCCACGCGACGCCGTAACCTGACCCACGCCATCGGGTGCCGCGTTCGCTGAACGCTGCACCCCGCAGGTGTGCGAACGCGCCCGCAAGTATTGCGGGCGCGTTCGTGCATACGCCTACCCGCGTGCCGCGCGAAATGATTTCTTTCCGCGATGACGAACCCTCGCCCTGCGTCCATGCCCCCAGTGCCGGCGGAACGACCCTCGGGATCAGCTGACCGGCTGGTGACCGTGGCCATCGCCGCGGGCTCAGTCTGTACTGCGGCCACGCTCGGCGTGCTGCTCGGCCTTGGCCGGCGATCTGGCGCTCCCTGGCGAGTCATCAACGCGGCAGCCAGCACCGTGCTTGGCGTGCGCGCGGATGGCGTGTGGGGATTCGACGCGAATGTGACGCTCATGGGGGTTGCGGTGGTTCTAGTCATGAGCGGCGCGGCAGCAGTCGTTGCCGCTTGGCTCGCATCGTCACGCCGCACGCTGGATGGCGCGTTCGCGGCATTCGGGGTGGCCTTTGCGAGCTACCTGGTTCACCTCCACGTTGTCGCCGGCACGGCCGGCGGGCTCGCCAAACTTCTCACCGTTGGCGAGTTGCGCGCCCTCTATTGCACAGCGGCAATCGCGCTCACCGTTGGAATGCGATATGCCTACGTCTCCGAGGCGGGAGCGTCGCGGTAGCAAGAACGACGCGAGTCCGTCGTTCCCTGCCCGGAACACATGCGTCACGCGTGCGTGACGTACGGCCAGGAATTTCAGGAAGTCGAGTGTGTTCTATCGTTCGGGGCTACGGATCTGGCCGGGGCTGCCGAAACTTTACCATGAACCGAGCCGTCGTCGCAGTGTCACTGGTTGTACAGGTCAATTCTCAGGAGGGGGTATGGACGTCCTCGTAATGCTCGAGGAAAGCCCCGATCACTCGCCCGTGGTCGCGCACGTGAACTCTGTCCCATCGCCGCTCGCGTCCGAGCGTCCGGCGCGGGATATCGTAACGCTTTACGGCGTTCCGAGCGCAGAGTCGCTGGCGCTGGCACTGGCAGCCGCGGTCGAGTCACACCGCACCGGGCAGGGGCATGACAATCTGGATGCCATTCGCCATCTCGGCGTATGGGCGGAACGTGGTGCCTTCGGCGATGCTGCATGGCGCGACGTTGGAACGGGGAAGCTCGTGACGCACGATCTCGAGATTCCGCT
Organism: Gemmatimonadaceae bacterium; assembly: GCA_025362035.1. GTDB lineage: Bacteria > Gemmatimonadota > Gemmatimonadetes > Gemmatimonadales > Gemmatimonadaceae > AG11. The sequence goes on from JANYIN010000064.1 coordinate 29,930, forward strand.
GGAAATTCTCAACAGCACCGCGAGTCAGCTGCTTGGCGAGTGCGGTCAGCTTATCCGTCGCCTGGTGGCCGGGCTCTCAATGCCCGACTGGCCAGAAGGCGCACGTCGTGCGATCACGGTGTCGCTCAGCCCAGTCGTGGTCATGGCGGCCCCGGTGTTCGCGCCCCTCGAGTCGCTCCTCGATCGCCTTCGGGAAGCGGATGCACTTGCCTTCGACTACGAGGGAGACTGAACGAATCCTGCCAAGTCAGAGCGTTGCGTAGCACAAGGCGGCCCGCAGAATTGCGGGCCGCCTTGCTTTCATCCCGCGGAATTCGAGCCGGCAGGGACCGAGGGACCATGTGGCTTGCCCGCTTGACACCTACACCCCCGGCAGCCATGTCTAGGATGCACATACGAAGATGCGGGGCTCGATGCCAAAGCTCACGACTCGTGATCAGGCGAACAGGCCGTCCAGTGACGAGCGGGTATTCCCGGATGACAAAGGGCGCCTCTGGAGCGCTGCGCCGGAACGGCGCGACGGTCCGGCCAGTGCCCTTGTGTTTCGCTGCATCAGCGACGAGCGGCAGTCGGTGCGCGCCCTGGCTGTCGAGCCGCTCGTCCTCCGTGATGCCAAGGGTGACGAGCTGCGAGTCTCGCGTGCCGACGCCCCACGCATCGGCATCCTCTCATAGCACGACGAGGTTCACGCATGCGAGCGTACCACGGATCGGAAATCCGCAACATCGCGGTGGTTGGACACGGGGCGAGCGGCAAGACCAGTCTGGTCGATGCGCTCGCTTTCGTGTCCGGCACGAGTAGACGCCACGGAAGCATCGCCGAAGGCACCACCCTCACCGACACCGCTCCCGAAGAGATCGAACGCGGGTACTCGATCAATCTCGGCTGCGCCCACGCGGAGTGGATGGACAGCAAGATCAACATGCTGGACACGCCGGGCTTTCTGGACTTCCAGGGAGACGCGATTGCCGGTCTCGCCGCCGCGGACGGAGCGCTGTGTGTGGTCGGAGCCACCAGCGGGGTGGAAGTCGGGACCGAACGAATGTTCCGCGAGGCGGTGCAGCGGGGCGATCCCGTGCTCTTCGTCGTCACGATGATGGATAAGGAGCACGCCGACTTCGACGCCATCTATCGACAGATCAAGTCCAAGCTCACCAACAAGGTCATTCCGATCGAAGTGCCGGTCGGGGAAGGCGCCGACTTCCACGGCATCGTCAACTTGTTCGACAAGAAGGCGCATGTCTACGCACGCGGCGCCCGTAGCGGCGCCTACGAAGAAACCGACGTTCCCGCCGAGGTGCAGCCGCAATTCGATCGATACCATGCGGAACTGATCGAAACGATTGCGGCCACCGACGACACGCTGCTGGAACGCTACCTCAATGGTGAGGAGATCAGCCGCGACGAAGCCATCGTCGCCATGAAGTCCGCCATGAAGCGCATGGAGCTGTTTCCCCTGTTCTGTGTGTCATCCACGCTCAACTACGGCACGCGGGCGGTGCTGTCCACGATCGTCGAACTGATGCCGAGCGCCTACGAGATGGAAGAACTGCACGCGTTCGTAGGCTCGGAAGGCGACCACAAAGTGGAAATCCACGCCAAGGACGACGCGCCCTTCGCAGCGGTGGTGTTCAAGACGATGAGCGAACCGCACGTGGGAGACGTGAGCCTCTTCCGGATTCTTTCAGGCAGCGTGACCAGCGGAGACGAGTTGTTCAATGCAACTCGAGACGGCGTGGAGAAGCTGAATCATCTGGCGGTGTCGAACGGCCGCGACCGGATCGAGGTGCCGCGCTTGCACGCCGGCGACATCGGCTGCGTAGCGAAACTGCGCAACACCCATACGAACGACACCCTGTCCACACGCGCCCATCCGGTACGCCTGCCACAGATCGTGTTTCCGGAAGCACTCGTGCAGATGGCGATTCATCCGACGAATCGGATCGACGAAGAGAAGCTGCAGCAGGGATTGCATCGACTCCACGACGAGGACCCGACGTTTCAGACGCACTGGAACGCGGAAACACACGAAACCATCGTGTCGGGGATGGGTGAGCGTCACCTCGAGGTGGCGCTCTCGAAGCTCAAGCGCAAATTCGGCGTGGGAGCGGAACTGTCGAAACCGAAGATCGCGTACCGTGAGACGATTCGGACGCGAGCGGAAGGACAGGGCAGGCACAAGAAGCAATCGGGTGGCCGAGGTCAATTCGGCGATTGCTGGGTGCGTATCCTCCCCGCCCAGCGCGGTGACGGAATCCGCTTCGAAGATCATATCGTGGGCGGATCGATTCCGAGCAAGTTCATCCCGGCCGTTGAGAAGGGAATCCACGAAGCGGCCGAGCGGGGCATCCTGGCAGGTTTCCCGCTCGTGGACTTCCAGGTCGAGCTGTTCGACGGCTCCTACCACACGGTCGACTCGAACGAGATGTCGTTCAAGATGGCCGGCATCCAGGCATTCAAGTCCGTGGCCCCCAAGTGCAAGCCGGTGTTGCTCGAGCCCCTCGACGAAGTCGAGATCGTCGTGCCCGAGGAATCCCTCGGCGACGTACTCGGTGATCTGTCCTCCCGGCGGGGCCATATCCTCGGCACGGAGACGCCCGACGATGCGACCGGCACGCGAGTTCGGGCCGTTGTGCCGCAGTCGGAAATGCATCTGTATGCCAGTGCACTGCAGTCCATGTCGCACGGCCGCGCGAGCTTCCGTCGTCAGTTTCGCGGGTATGAGGAGATGCCAAACGAGGCCGCGCAGCGCGTGGTCGACGAAGCGGCGAAGACATTGGAATCGGCGCACTGATTCAACTCTCCGCTCGCCATGATGCGGTGACGAGAACGTTGAGGCGTGTGTCGGCCAAGCGGACCGCGCACGCCTCTCTCCTGCCAGCAACGCCGCTTGGGGCAAGAGCCCGTGCCCGCCGCCAGTTCGCGTGCCCGTCCATCCGGCTCACGCCGCTATATTTGCATGGAGCGAAGACGCGCGAACTGCCCTCCGAGTGTGCGACGTGATGAATTCGGTATCGGAAGGCGTGGGAGCGCCGGCCATGGATCTGCCCGGCGGATGGTACGACGTCGTCGGCCGGGGGCGAATGGGTCAGGGGCTCGCCGCCGCGCTGAGTGAATCCGGGCTGGCCGTGCGCGGACCGCTGGGCCGCGACGCGGATGGAGAAGGCGCAAGCATCGTGATTCTCTGCGTCCCGGACCGCGAAATCGCGGCCGCGAGCGCGGCACTGTGCGCCGGCGCCGTGGTCGGGCACGTCAGCGCGTCATGCGACCTGTCAGTGCTGGAGCCGCACGAGCGTTTCGCATTGCATCCGCTCATGAGTGTCGTCGGGGCAGGCGCACGCTTCGCGGGAGCAACCTGCGCCGTGGACGGGAATACCGACAGAGCCACCGGCGTGGCGCGCGCCCTCGCGACCCGCCTTGGCATGCATGCGCAGGTCATCCGGTCCGATCAACGCCGTCTTTACCACGCCGCGGCATCGGCCGCGTCGAACTACCTGGTGACGCTCGAAAGCATGGCGGAACGCCTGGTCAGCGGCGTCGGGCTGGATCGTGCGGCGCTCGTTCCATTGGTGCGGGCGACGGTGGAGCACTGGGCGATGTTCGGCGCAGAAGGTGCCCTGACCGGTCCGATCGCGCGCGGAGACGATGACACGGTTCGTGGCCAGCGTGAGGCCGTCGCGGACGCAGCGCCGGATATGCTCCCGCTCTGGGACGCGCTCGTCGATGCCACGCAGCGTCTGGCCGGCAACATGGGCACGCTGCCTCGATGATCGTTCTTCGCACAGTGGCTGAACTCCGGGTAGCGGTGCGCGCGGCAAGATCGCGCGGGGAGCGCATAGGCCTCGCACCAACGATGGGCGCATTTCACGACGGACATCTCGCGTTGATGCGTCGAGCGAAAGACGAATGCGGCTTCGCGATCGTCTCGCTCTTCGTGAATCCCGCGCAGTTTAGTGAAGCGGCAGACCTCGCGCGGTATCCACGCGACGAAGGCCGCGACACGGTCCTCGCCACGGCAACTGGCGTGGACGCGCTGTTCGCGCCGCCGGACAGCGAGGTGTATCCGCGCGGCTTTACGACCACCGTGGACGTCGGCGCGCTGGCGCTTCCACTGGAAGGCGTGGTCCGTGGCCCCGAACACTTTCGAGGGGTGGCGACGGTCGTGACGAAGCTGCTTTCCATGGCGCAGCCGGACGTCGCATTCTTCGGCCAAAAAGACGCCCAACAGACGCTGATCATTCGCCGGCTGGTGCGTGACCTCGATCTTCCCGTGCGCGTGGAGACATGTCCCACGGTCCGCGAGCCGGACGGACTGGCGATGTCGAGCCGAAACGCGCTGTTGGACGCGGAGTCGCGTCGTCGTGCGCCGACGCTATGGCGCGCCCTCAGCGCCGTCCGACGCGTCGTCGATGGCGGCGAGACGAATCCGTCCCGTGCCCTCGACGCGGGCCACGCGATCCTCGCGACTGAGCGCATCGTGCCGGAGTATTTCGCCGCCGTTTCGGCGGAGACGCTCGCCCCGCTGGGTGTCCTGGAGGGAGAAGTGCTGATCGCGATCGCCGCCCGCTTCGGCGCCGTCCGTCTCATCGACAACGTGCTCGTGGACGCGCGGAGCGCCCGCACGTGACGCCTCTCGGAAATGCGTCAGGCGTCGCGTCGATTCCGCAGCTCGCGGCGCTCCATGAGCGGGGCGAGCCGATCGTGATGCTTACCGCGTACGACTACCCGTCGGCTCGCATCGCCGAGGCCGGCGGTGTGGACGTGCTGCTCGTGGGCGATTCCGCAGCGATGACGGTGCTCGGCTACGCGTCCACGCGCGAGATATCGATCGACGAACTGTTGATGCTGACGCGCGCGGTGCGACGAGCAGTCCGGAAGGTGCCGGTGATCGGGGATCTCTCGTACGGGACGTACGAGTCCAGTGACGAACTCGCGGTGGCGACGGCGCGCCGGTTCGTCACGGAAGCAGGATGCGCGGCCGTCAAACTCGAAGGTGCGGGCGAAATGCTGCCGCGGATTCGCGCCATCGTCGCCGCCGGCATTCCGGTCATCGGCCACGTCGGGCTGCTGCCGCAGTCGGTGCTGACGCCCGACGGCTATCGTGCGCGCGGCCGGGATGTCGAACAGGCGCTGTCCATCATCACGGATGCCCAGGCACTTGAAGCGGCCGGATGCGCCGCACTCGTTGTGGAAGCGGTGCCGGCAGATGTGACGGCGGTCATCACCGAGCGGGCGCGAATTCCGGTCATCGGCATCGGAGCCGGTTCGGCGACCGGAGGCCAGGTCCTCGTCTTCAATGACCTCCTGGGATTCACCGAAGGCCATGTGCCGCGGTTCGTGAAGCGGTACGCGAGCGCACACACTGATCTCGTGGCGGCGGTCCGAGCGTGGGCAACGGATGTCCGCGCCCGCCGATTCCCGGCGGGCGAGCAGGCTTATGGAATACCCGTGGACGTACTGGCCGGGCTGCGCGAGGCGTTGAAGAAGTAGCCAGTCGGCGCGCCACCAATGGCCATCGCCCTCAACCGCTTGCGGACTTCCGGCTTCTCGCGACCCGCTTTTTCTTCGCCGCTTTCCCGGCTTCGATTGGAACGACGTCGTGCTCAGCGGCGATGCCAGGCAGCGTCGCGGGTACCGGCTGCCTCGGTTGCTTGTACGTGAACCGTTTGCCCTCGTAGTTGCGGAAGATCACCTCATCGTCAGTGATCTCTTCGACGTATTCGGGGAGCAGCGGCACCTTCCCGCCGCCGCCCGGTGCGTCGATCACGAATTGGGGGACCGCCAGTCCCGACGTCCAACCGCGAAGCGCCTGGATGATCTCCAGCCCCTTCTGCACGGTGGTGCGGAAGTGTTCGCCCCCCGCGACCTGGTCCGCCATATAGATGTAGTACGGACGCACGCGCGCCTTCAACAACTCGTGCATCAACTTCATCATGATGACCGGGTCGTCGTTGACCCCCTTGAGCAGCACGGTCTGGCAACCGAGCGATATACCTGCCTTGCTCAGCCGATCCAGCGCCGCGACGGCCGCCGGCGTCAGTTCGCTCGGATGGTTGAAGTGGGTGTTCATGAAGATCGGATGGTATTTCTGCACCATCTCGCAGAATTCCGGCGTGACACGTTCCGGCAGGTGCGATGTGATGCGGCTGCCGATCCGAATGATCTCGATATGAGAAATGGCTCGCAGGCGCTGGAATATGTACTCCAGTCGGCGATCGCTCAGCATCATCGGATCGCCGCCCGACAGGATCACGTCGCGAATTTCCGTGTGTCTCGCGAGATACGCGAAGGCTGACTCGTACTCGTTGAGCGAAATCTTTTCCGGATCGCCCACCTTGCGCCGCCGCGTGCAAAACCGGCAGTAACTCGCGCAGACTGGGCTCACCAGAAAGAGCGCTCGATCGGGGTACCGGTGCGTGATGTTCGGTACCGGCGAATCGCCGTCCTCGTCGAGCGAGTCGATGACGCCGTCCACCACCTCGAGCTCCTGCACCGTAGGGATGAACTGCTGCCAGTTCGCGTCACCGACTTCCTTGATCTGCGACAGCGATTCCCGTGTAATGCGCATCTGGAAGTTGTCGAACGCCGGACGCAGCGCCGCGACGTCGATCTCCCGCTCGGCGACCTCGTCGCCCCACCGCTCCGCGACATACGACCGAAGCTGCTCGAGCGTGCTGATGCTGTCGTTGCGAAGTGTCTTCTGCCAGTCGCTCATCGCCTGAGTGCTCCGCCTTCTCGTGTGGTGAGGCGTGTGGTGAGTCTGATGCGCTCGTCGGCTGGAGCGTAGAAATCGCGCCCGCGCGCCGCTTCGGAGCATCCGCGTGCGCAAAACGCCTGCCTTGGCGCATATGCACCGCGGGACGAGGTCTCGACGACGAGGCCAAGTCGCATGTCCGTCTATGCCTCCCCGGCGGCGAACAGGTCCAACTCGGTGTCGGGCGTCACAATGCCTGACAGTTTCTGTGCCAATTCCCAGCGGTCTGCGGGCGACGCACCATCCCGAGCACGCTGCAGCCCGAGTTCGCAGATTCGACGCACCAGCGAGCCGTACTCGATGCCCGTCACCCGCGCCATGCGCGCAAGTCCGGCGTCCGGCGCGATGTCCGGATTGGCGTTCACTTCCAGGATCCATGGCCGGCCGCGCTCATCGATGCGCATGTCCACACGACCGTACCCGGAGCCGCCCACGATGCGCCACGCCGCGACGGCGATCCGGCGAAGCTGCGACGCCACACTGGCCGGTAGACGTGCAGGACACCGCGGCGCCGAACCGAGATCCTCAACGCCACCCTCCTCCCACTTGGAACGGTACGTCACAATGCGCCACATGCCCTTCGGCATGCGCGCGAAGTCGATTTCGGAAATGGGCAGTACCGCGTCGCCAAGTATGCCGACGTTCACCTCCCTTCCGTCAACGTACCGTTGTACGAGTACCTCGTCCCACCGTTCCAGCATGGCGCCGACCCGCTCCGTCAGCGCGCGGGTGGACCGGACCACCGACCGCTGCTCCACCCCAATCGACGCATCTTCCGCGGCGGGTTTGCAGATGGTGGGAAAACCAACGCTGGGAATGGCGCCACCGCGGCGCACCACGGCGAACTTGGGCACGGGCAGGCCCGAGCGCTCCAGTGCGGCGTTGACCACATGCTTGCGCAGGCAGATCGACGTCGTCCAGCTCGAACTCCCCGTGAACGGGATCCCGAGCAGCTCCAGAACGGAAATCACCGGCGGTTCCAGTGTAGCGACGCCGTCGATCGCCTCGCAGAGATTGAACACGAGATCCACGCGAGCGCGACGGACCTTCTCGATCCACCGGGCGTCCGGCAGCACGGGAAGCCGCACGATCTCGTTGCCCTCGCTCGCCAGCGACGCTTCGATCGCCGCAACGGTGCCGATGATGAGCTGATCAGGCGCGGCCGCGCCCAGACCGTCGAAGAGAATCGCGATCTTCATGCGGCGCTCGTGCCGAGCCGGACCTGCTGGCGGAGAGCCGCTGACTGCAGGCACGCTCCGATGAGTTCGTCGTACGACACGCCCGCCGCGCGCGCGGCCTTCGGCAGACACGAATTATCCGCGGGATCGGGCAGGATGCCGGGGAGCGGGTTCACTTCCACGATGTACGCGCGCCCGTCTGCGCCAAGTCGGACGTCCACGCGGGACCAATCGCGGCACCCGAGCACCTGATACGCCCGCAGCACGACATCCTCGATCTCGGCGCGGAGCGCAGGACTGAGGTCGGCGGGACACTCGAAGATGTCGAGTGGCGCGTCGTGCGTGTCCCACAGCCACTTGGCCTCGTAGCCATAAATCGGCAGGGCGCCGGTTGGCAGGGCGGAGAAGTTCATGCCGACGATTGGCAGCACTTGGGCCGACGTGCCGTTGCCGAGCACGCCGCACGTGAATTCCGCGCCGGACAGGTAGGCTTCGACCAGCACCGGCTGCGCATATCGCTCGAGCAGCTCACTCACCACCGGCTCGAGTGCGTCCGGCGAGGTGATGACGTTGCGCTCCGTGATGCCCTTGGACGATCCCTCGTGCACCGGCTTCGCGAACAACGGCACGCGTGGATGACGGAGGATCAACGAGCGGAGTTCCTCGTGCGAGCGGACGAGCCACCAGTCGGCCGTCGGCACGCCTCGCGCTCTCAGGACCTCCTTGGTACGCGCTTTGTCGAGACACAGCGCCAGCGTGAACGGGTCGCTGCCGGAGTAGGGCACGCCGAAGAACTCACAGATGGCTGGCACGTGCGCTTCGCGATTGGGTCCGCGGAGGCCCTCGGCGATGTTGAAGACGATGTCGGGCCGCTCAGCGCGAAGGCGCTCCGGGAACTCGTCGGTCGCTTCCAGCGGGATGACGGAGCCGAAGCGCGCGAGGGCTTTGGCCACTGCGGAAATCGTGGCCGGTGCGTCCCATTCCGCGTACTCGTCGTTCGCCGATGGTGCCGGCGCCACGAGGGTCGCGAGACCGGAGCCGCTACTGGGCGGCTCCTCGTCGGCGCGCGCCAGCTCGGCAGCCTCTTGGGCGGCGATGGGTTCGGGCTTCTGATTGTACGCGAAACCGATGCGCGTCATTCCATCCCGGATATGGTCTGCTGCCATGCGGCGCGGGGCCGCTCTTCGCGTAGCGAGTTCACCCAGGCGCCGGTCACCGCGCAACCACGTCCCTTACGCGGCAATCACAGGCCGAGCGCATGCGCTCGTTCATCGATCAGGAACAGTGCTCGCTGTGGGCAAATTGCACACCACATGCAAACGCCGCCGAAGATAGGTTCGCGCGATTTCTCGCGCAATGAAAAATTTCGCAACGATCAAACTTTGTGGTAGCTGATGCGCGCCGCTTCGTGCCGATCGTCGGCTTGATAGATCTCGAAGTCGGAAAAGAAGCCCGGCGCCTCCTCGCGCAGCACGCGCAACACCATGACCGCCAGGCGGCGAATCTCGAGCTCGGCGCCCTCGCTCGAGCGGAGTTCGAGCATCGTGCGCCACGCGCGCGCGTTGCCGGTCACGACGATCTTGGTCTCCGTGGAGTTCGGGAGAACTCCGCGCGCCGCTTCGCGGGCCATCTTCCGGCGATGAACCTTGTCCGCCACCCAACCGTAGCGCTCCATGAGCTGGCCGACCAGGGCGACATACGCAGCCTGCGCTCCCTCGATCTGGGAACGCCACGTGCTTTCCAACGCCTCGTCCCCCGCGATGGCCGGCGGGACCACGAAGCACGCGACGCTCTCGTCCACGTACCGCTGGGACAGCTGGGAATACGCGAATCCCGCCCGATGGCGCACGAGTTCGTGGGTGAGCGACCGGCTCACTCCCTCCAGGAGCAGGGAATAGCTGGCGTGTTCGAGAACGCTGCCGTGCCCCTGCTTCTTTATGTTCTCGAGGTATTCGCGCGTGGCCCGGCCCGCCGGATTGTGCTGGCTCATGTAGCATAGCCGGCCGGCAAACTCGGCGAGGCGCTCGCCGTCGGTGCTCTCGCCCTGCCACTGCACGCGAAGATGGTCCGGCGAGCTGAAGGCGGGGCGGGCGAGCACGGTGACCTTCGGCTCGTAGTAGAGACGCGGTGCGGAGGGTGCGGCTGCGGTCATGACGGTGGCGTGTGGCGGCAGAAGGGAGGGTGCGCAACAAATCTATCGGCTTCGCGCCACGTGCGTAGTCGTCAGGACAATGCCGCGGCAGATGCCTCCGCGAGAAGCTCGAGCCGTGGTCGGGAATAAGCGCGCTCGCGCTCGATCTTCGACAACGCGGCGCGCGCCGCAGCGGGAAGGGGAGGCAGCGACGGGTCGTACTTGACTCGCTCGATCGATCGCGCCCCGGGGACGGCGATCTTCGAACCTGCGTTGAGAATCCCGTGCTGGTCGAACGCGTGCTTCACCGTGGCGAACCGCGCGAGCGCCTCGGCCGTCCATAACTGATGCAACAGTGGAGCGCGCAGCCGCCCGTCGCCGTGCTCACCGGCGATAGTGCCGCCGAGTGCAGCCGCCAGCGTGGTTACCTCGGCCAACAGCGCGTTCACGCGGTCCGGCCAGTCCGCGAGACGGAGGTCAACCAGCGGGTTTACGTGAACGTGTGCGTCGCCGGCGTGGCCGAAAATCACGCCACGGATTCCCTGCCGGGCCAGCGCAGCACGCACGCCCCGCACGTATTCCGCGAGCCGGTCCGGCGGAACGCAACCGTCTTCGATGAACTGCATCGACTTCAGCGACGGGTCGAGTCGGCTGAGAATGGGGCTGGCCGCATGCCTCAGTTCCCACATCGTGTGTTCATTCGATTTGTCGAGCGCCAGCGACACAGCACTCGCCCCGGCGGCGCGGAAGCTCCGTTCCAGCAAGCGCGCGAGCCGGCTGCACTCCTCTTCAGTCTCGCCCTCTACCTCGGCAAGCAACACGGCCTCCGCTCCCTCCGACACGGGGACCTTCGCGCCGCCTGCGCGGGCGACATCCAGAAAGGTCCGATCGAGCAACTCGCACGCACTTGCGCCAGCGTCCGTCGCGGAGCCGGCTGCGACGACGGCGTCCTCCAGCGTGTCGAACGCTCCGAGAACGCTGGCGGTGGCGAGAGCAAGCGGGGTGAGCTTGAGTTCAATGCCTACGATAACCGCCAGCGTCCCTTCGCTTCCGACCAACAGATCGACGAGGTCGCCACTCTCGGCGAACGCGGCTAGTCCGTAGCCTGACGATTCCTTGCGCACGCCTACGTGTCGCGATGGTGCGACTCGCTCGGCGGCGACGAGCCGGGTCGACTCGGCGAGGAAGCGCAAAACCGGCGTGACACTGGGCGCTGGCGAACCTCGTCTCACCTCGCCGCGAGAGCCGTCGGCGAAGACGCAGTCGAGCGCCTCCACCCAGGGGCGCATCGCGCCATACCGCAACGTGTGCGCACCCGCCGCGTTGGTGGACGCCATCCCCCCGATAGTACAGTACGCACCGCTCGACGGATCCACCGGAAAGGAAAGCCCGACACGACGGACGTGGCTCTCCAGGGCGTTCCGAACCGCGCCAGGGCCGCAACGCACCGTTCGACGCGCAACGTCCACGGGCGCAATCGCGTTCAGTCTGCTCACGTCCACGATGAGGCCGTCTCCGATCGCACCACCGGCCATGCTGCTCCCGGAACCGCGCGGGATGAGCGGAATGCCTTCCTGGCTCGCCCACCGAACAAGGCTGACGACGTCGTCCGCGTCAGCGGGAACCGCGACGGCACGCGGGATCATCTGTGCGATGCCAGCCGCCTCGCTGTATACGGCGCACGCCGCCGCATCTTCGCGGAAAAGCCCTCGATAATGACGCGGAGGAGCGTGGATTGTCATTCGGCGAACCGATCGTGCTTGGGAGGTGTAGGTGACCCCTCTGCGATCAACGCGTATCTTTCCTGGGGTGACGACAAGTCTAATGACGGACGACCGAGGGCGAATGGAATCGCAACAGGCCAAAGACACCGCTCGTTTCGAGCACGCCGAGCGATTCAGCCGCGCTATTTTGCCGGAGGTGTCGAGAACCTTCGCCCTCAGCATTCGCATGCTGCCAGGCGGGTTGGGACGCGCCGTTCGCACGGCTTATCTTCTGTGCCGGATCGCGGATACGCTGGAAGATGAGCCGGAGCTCCCCGCGTCCGAAAAGGCGGCGCTGCTTGACTCCCTCACACTGTGCTTCGACGACGCGGCAATCGCCGACCTATTGCCTCAGCGGCTGGTCAGCATCGCGGGCGAGCGGGCGCACGTCCGTCTCGCGCAGCACACCGATCTGGTCTTTGTCCTGTATCGCTCACTTCCGGCGGGAACGCGCGTGCACGTGCGACGCTGGGTCATCGAGATGATCGGCGGCATGCGCAAGTTCGTGCTCCTCTATCCCCACGGCATCCGGATCCAGAGTCTGGAGGAGTACAAGGAATACTGCTATTACGTCGCGGGCACCGTGGGCTACCTGCTCACCGATCTGTGGCACGAGCATGCGCCAAGCATCGGCGAACGCCAGTACCGCGTCCTGCGGGAGAAGTGCCGCGCCTTTGCCGAAGCCTTGCAGACGGTAAACATCCTCAAGGACGTCGCGACGGATGCCGAGCAGGAGAATTCCATCTACATCCCGGAAGATCTGCTGAAGGCGCATGGCAGCAGTCACGCACTGATTCTCTCTCCGGAGCGTTTGGGCGGCACGCGCGATGCACTCGCCACTCTGGTCAAGTTGGCGTGGCACGATCTGGAGGGCGCGCGCAGCTACCTGCTGTTGATCCCGCGGCGCGCCGTGCCCATACGGCTCTTCTGTGTGCTCCCGCTGCTGTTCGCGTATGCGACACTCCGGGATTTGACGCGGACGCCGCAGGCGCTGGCTCGACGCGACGTGATCAAGATCTCCCGTCGGGAAGTGAAGTCCCTTACGATCTTCGGCTTCCTGGTGATTCTGAGTAACAGCGGACTTGGCTGGCTCGCGGACCGCGCGATGCGTCGGCCCTTTGTGGTCGCCGGAGTTCGCTGAGTCGAGAGGGCACTGACCCGCTGATCAGCGGGTGGCTCGGTACGCCCTCAGCGCTTCCGCCCTCCCACCGCCGACGCGAGCATGCTGATTAGCGAAGGCGGGCGCCCAGTGTCACCGCGTTCCAGTCGGTCGAGCACCTGTTCCAGTGCCAGTTGCGCGCGAGTGCGCACGTTGCCGTGCGACGAGCGAGTCACGGCCACTCCACCGCCCGCAAACAGGCCGGCGACTCCCAAGCCAAGAACGATCGGAAAGTGGAGTACCGCAAGGACGCCGCAGGCGGTCGCCCCAGCTAGTGTAAGACCGACGTTCTGTTGCGCCATCAGCCACCGATGGCCGCTCAGATCCGCGTCGAGCCGCACCAACACCCGCGTCGGATCGAGGGCGATCACCGTTGCGCCCACCGAACTCGCGCGGCCCAACTCGTGACCTCGCCCACTCACGGCCCGGCGTACCGTGCCGACAAGATCCCGCCGGCTCTGCCATACGATGCGTTCGCCAAGATAGCGTTGAACGACGAGACCCTCCTGCCGCTGCATCCAGTCGTCGAGCGCCTGAAGCACCTGCGGGGGAGAGCCACGGACGGTCCGCTGCGCGCTCGCCGCCGCGCCGCCGTAGAGTCTCGCGAGCAGGCCATGCTCCACCGGCACAGCCACTCGCGTTCGCTCCTCGGCCAATGCCTGCCGCAGATTGATCGGGTCGAGGCCGACCTCCTTGGCCAATGCAAGCAATTGTGCCTCGTCGAGCTGTCCGTCAGGATCTATCGTGGTGGACGACTGGAGTTCGAGCGCGCGCGCAAGCACTCGATCCACGGAGGCGCGGTCGATCGATGGCGGAACCTCGGGTGGGAGCGGCGCATCTGCCATGGGAGATAAGGTAGCGCCGGAGGGCTATTGTGTCCTCCTCTGCGCCGCAATAGGGTCAAGCCATGGTCACCGTTCAAGATATTCACAACGCCCGCGCGCGAATTGCTGGCCGCGTGCACCTGACGCCAATGATCGGTTCCTCGACGATCGCCAGAAGAATTGGAGCGGCGAGCTTCGAGCTCAAGTGCGAAAGCGTCCAGAAGACCGGGTCCTTCAAGGTGCGCGGTGTGCTGAACAAGCTGAGTCAACTGACGGACGCGGACCGCGCACGGGGCGTCGTAACCGTATCCGCGGGCAATCACGCGCAAGCGATGGCCTGGGGCGCCAGGGCGGCCGGCGTGAGATGCACCGTGGTCATGCCGGCGAACGCGTCCCGAACGAAGGTCGCCGCCAGTATCGGATACGGGGCAACCGTCATTCAGCACGGCACCGGCGCGGACGCATTTCGCATGGCGCTCGAACTCGCGGACTCCGAGGGCTTCACCTTCGTCCATCCGTTCGACGATGAACAGATCATCGCCGGCGCCGGGACCGCAGGGCTCGAGGTGCTCGAGCAGTCGCCGTCGCCCGACGTGGTGGTGGTCCCCGTGGGTGGTGGTGGTTTGATCGCTGGCATCGCCGTCGCCGTCAAGGAGACGAGCCCGAACACCAGGGTGATCGGAGTAGAGCCGGCGGGGGCAGCGGTCATGCGGCAGAGTCTCGATGCCGGCCGCGCGCTGAACATGGTGTCCATGCACACCATTGCGGATGGTCTCGCCGCACCGATGGCGGGTGCGCGCAACTTCGACATCGTCAAACGCTACGTGGACGACGTGGTGCTCGTAAGCGACGATGAGATTGTGGAGGCGATGAAGGAGCTGCTTTCCAGGTGCAAATTGCTCGCGGAGCCTGCCGGCGCCGCCGCTACGGCCGCCGTGCTTGCTGGCAAGATTCCGCTTCAGGGAACCGAGCGGGTGGTGGCATTGCTGAGCGGCGGCAATGTCGACCTGGAACAGCTCGCGACCCTCGTCGCGTAGCGAGGAGCGTGGTATGGGCGCGCGCCGCGACTCCTAGATCCCGCCGAGTATCACGTCCAACTGTCGCCCTATACCGTCACGAATCGCATCCGGGATCGCGAAGGTAGCCGTGAACGCTGCACGAGGATCGGTCGGAGCCGGCCTTCCTGCCTGTTGCAGGTAATAGCGCATGTAGCCCATGACCACGGCCGGAATCGTACGCTCGAGCAGCATTGCGCCGGCGCGGACGGCGGCGGCTTGCTCGTACCGCGACGTGGCTCCGGCGCGACGGTCGGCAGGCGTCGTATTGTCATTGATCGTGGCACTCGCGACTGCACCGGCGATCTCGTGGGCAACGACGTACGCAACAACCTCCGATTCACCGATCGCGTCCGGCATCGGTCCGGCTACCGCGTTCTCCTGCTTCCCGTAGTGGATCGTGCGGCCCTCGCCCCCGAGCGGGTGCGAGAGATACAACTCGCCATTCTGCTGTTGGGAGTTGTTGAGGAAGCGCTGGAGCGCCGGTCGCCATTGACGCTGCCAGAGAGAGTCGGTGTGTGCCTGCACCGCAGCGTGCGTACGCGCCTCGGTCGTCCAGTATTCGTGATAGAAGCGGCGACTCTCATCGTCCACCGACTCGGCGAACAGGCGCAGCCACTCGCGGTCCGGGGCGGACGGCGCCACGCTCGTCAGCACGCTGAACAGCATTTGGGTCGTCTCGTTGCTGGCCGAGCCGGGATTCCCGTTACTGCGCGTGAACAGATCGATCGTCTGGCGCATTTGCTCCCACGACGAGAAGTACAGAGGGAGAAACTGACCGTTCGTCAACAGCGATGGCTGCACGGCGAGTCGGGCGTTCAGCCTGACGCGGTTTGCGTCGATCAGCGTGGAGAGGCCGCGTTGCGAACGCAGGGCGGTGATGCGCTCTCGGTATCCCCTGCGGAAGTAGGGCACGAGCGTCGTGTCAACCGTAATGAGCGCCGCAGCGTGCAACCACAAGTCCACGTGCTCGCGCGTGCGGACCGGCCAGGCCGCCTGCACCAACGGTGGGATCGGCGCCGGAGCGGTATTCGAACCCACGCGGGGATTCTGAACGGGTGCGGGATCGTTCGAAATACCAGCGCTGCATGCCGCGAGCATGACGACAGTTGCAGAGGCGAGACTTCGTGCTGCGAAACCGCGAGAATTCTGGCGCATGGCGTACGAGCGAAGGGGGGCAGGACGAGAACCACTCTCTCTTCAGGCAAGGCACGCGCCCGCGCCGCCGTTCGCGTCAACCCATGGGCTCGGCGCCGCGGCCGCACGTGACACAGTATTTCCAGCCCCGTTCCAGCTCGGTTCCGCAGGCCGGACAGTGAACGATAGTGAGATCGTGGCCACAGTGCGGACAGAAACTGATCGTGCGCCCAGGCGGCAGGGCGCCTTTGCAAAATGCGCACGGCTCGCCGGCTTCCGCGATCGTGACGGGGCGCGGCATGTGCCGTCCGGCTTCGCCTGAGGCACTCGTCGCACTGCCGGAACTGGGCGTGGAGGTCTCGCCTACGTTGGCGGAGGACATTCGCACCGCGGCGCGCGAAACGGTCGAGCTCGAGGAGGCGCGGGGGTCCGGAGCCCGATACCCGCCCTCCAGTCGCTGAAGCGCTTCGGGTGCCAACGCCACGTGGGACGACGCAAACTCCCGCAGACGCGCCGTATCGGGACTCGCGGCAACGTGCTCGCTTCCGAGTACGTCCCGCATCTTTTCGTCCACGATCAGGTAGCCCTGCGCTCCCGAGAGCATCTCCATCAGGGTTATCTCATAGTCCTGATTGGTTTCGAGCCCCAACTCGCGCCGGTGCAGGCGATACGGAAGAATCGTCGAATAGAGCTCCCCAACCTCGAACGGCTGGGCGAGATACTGGGGGAAATTCGCGCGGATGGTCCGCACGAGTTGACGGTACATCCGCTCAAGGTCGTTCATCGCGGCGTTTCTCCACAGGTCCGAGCAGCAATGATCTGACGGGCACGTGCTGCTGCCCGCAGTACGTGAAGTCTAGCCGGTACGTGGCAAAGGCCGGGAGGCGATGAACGGGCGGCCGGCGGGAAACGCCGCGGGGGCGACTGACACGCGCTTTTTTCCTCGTTGCTCCTCGAGCCACGACTCGAATTCAGAGGTTCGTGCGCCCTCGGAATCGGACAACTCCCTGGCTGCACGGACCGCAAGGTCGTTGGCGTATTCGTTTTGCGGATGACCATTGTGGCCACGTACCCATTGCCACTGGGTCTGATGGGGTGTCGCGACCCGAACCAACTCCTGCCAGAGCTCGAGATTTCCGATCGGCCCGCCGCTGCGACGCCACCCTCGTGCGGCCCAACCATGAATCCAATCGGTCATGCCCTTCACGAGATACTGCGAATCGCTGGTGAACAACACGCGAAAGCGGCCGCCCTTCTTCCCGATCACACGGAATGCCTCGCTGGCGCTGCGTAGCGCCATCCGGTTGTTGGTGGTGGACGACTCGGAAATCCAGTAGTCCCACCGCGCAAGACGCTCCGTCGCGGCATTCACATATTCGATCACTCCGGCGGCGCCGCCCGGATTGTCGCCTTCACGACCGTTCCCCAGGCACGACTCGTCGGCATAGATGGCCACGAGCGGGAGGACCGCTGACTCCACGACTGCTGTCATCCAACCACCTCGATGGCTTCGAGCTCATCGATGTAAAGCGTGAGCTTGTCCCCGGTGGTCGGATGGTGCGTCTCCAGCGCCTCGCGGCCGCCGGTCACCCGCAGTCGGTCAACGACCACCATGAACTCCGTTCCGCGGCGCCACACCGCGAGTCGACGGCCGTCCGCGATCGCGCGCTCGAGCGCGTCGTACTGTGCGGCATTCAGTTGCGTGACCATTGGGCGGCGCGGCATCGATTCTGGCGGCGGAACTCGGTGGAAGACTCAGGAGCACCAGCGTTGCGCGAACGACGTGAGCACCTCCGTGGCCTGGTCGATCTCGCTCAGCGGAATGTACTCCTCGGCCGCGTGGGCCAGGGAGATGTCACCCGGCCCGAAGCATACCGCAGGTATGCCGGCGGCGTTCAGCAGCGCGGCATCGGTCCAGGCCGACATGCCCCCGATCCGCGAAGTCGTCCCAGTAGACTCGCAGGCACTCGCCAACTCCCGGACCACGGGGGCGTCAACTGCAACATCACTCGGGTTCTGCGTCAGGAGCAGGCGAACCGAGGCATCGAAACTTGGCCGGCGCATCCGGATAGTGGAGCAGGCGCGCTCAACCTCGTTCACCGCGTCCAGCGACACGTCCCCCGGGATGCTGCGCCGCTCGAGCTTCAGGACGCACCGGTCGGGGTAGGTGGACATTCCTATTCCACCCGAAATGAGTGACGCGTGCAACGATCCGCGTCCCAGAAGCGGATGCGTCCTGAGCGGCAACTCCTCGGAATCAAGCCGGTCCAGCTCGGCGAGTAGCAGCCCCGCGTGACGAATGGCATCCACGCCGATTTCCCACCGGCTTCCATGCGCCGCACGTCCCACGACCTCGACTTCGATCCACGTGAACCCTCGGTGAGCCGGCATGATCGCGAGGCCCGTTGGCTCGGTAACGATGGCGGCGTCCGCGCGGATCCCGGCAGCAACCAGGGCTCGCGTGCCAAGGCTTTCATACTCCTCATCCGCAACAGCCGCGACAATGATCTCGCCATTCACGCCGGCGCGCGCCGCGCGCCATGCAGCTGCGCACATCGAGGCAATCCCGCCCTTCATGTCCGCAGAACCCCTTCCATACATGCGACCCTCACGCTCCTCGGCGGAAAACGGCGCATGCACCATTCCTTCCACCCCCACGACGTCGAGGTGCCCGTTGAACATCAGGGAGCGACCGCCCGCGGCGTCGCCAATACGCGCCACGAGGTTCGGCCGACCAGGTGACGCGTCCCTCAGTTCCGTGCGAAACCCCCACGCACGAAGAACGTCACGCAGAAAATGGGCGCACGCGCGTTCGCCCGGTCCGTCCGCGGCCAACGCGGGATTCCGCGTGTCCATGCGAACCAGCGCGCGCGTGAGCGCTCTGGCGTCGCCCGGAACCACGGCTTCCATCATCGTGTCTCTCCTTCCATCGATGCCTCGGTGCTCTCGACAGCGTCCACGACGTCGAAGCCCCTGGTATCGACCGCATACGAGAGTCGCTCTCCAAATGGCGACAAGGCGCGCGCGAGCTCGTCCTCACGACCACGCGCGGCGATGGCGAGAACGCACCCACCGCCTGAGGCGCCGAGTGCTTTGGCGCCGAGCGCACCCGCTCGCGATGCAGCAACCATGATAGCGTCGATCCGCGCCGTGGTGATCGAGGGATGGAGCGCGCGCTGGTGTATCCAGTGTTCACCCGTGAGTGCGCCAAGCGCATCCAGGTCACCCGTGACGAGCGCGTCGGCCATTTCAACCGCGAGTGCCTTCATGCGCGTAAGCGCATCGACGACCACTCGATCCCCTGCGCGGTATGCGTCACTTACCGCAGTGATGGTGGCGCCTGACAAGCGTGACTCGCCGGAGTAGACGAGGACGCCCCTTTGTGCGAGTTCCGCGAATGTCTGGTCCCGGCATCCGAGTCGGCGCACCTGCACGAGGTTGGCGAACGTGATCAGCAGCGCTCCGCCGAACGAAGCCGCGTAGTGGTCCTGAAACCCGCCCGGCACCCCGAGTTCGGCGACTTCCGTGTCTCGGCTGAGAGCAGCGAGTGCGTGCGGTTGGAGCGGCGAGCCAGACAAGATGGCGAGCGCGCCGGCCAAGGCGACACCCGCTGCAGCTGAGCCGCCCAACCCGGCGGCCACCGGAAAGTCGCTCGAGAGCCTCACGTCCGCGTGCTCGGAACCAGAGCGTCTCAACGCGGCCCGAATGAGGTCATCCTCGCCCGAGCGACGGGTGCAGCCGCTTCCAGCTCCCGGCTCTCCCGTCGCGGCCGTGACCGTCGCATACCGAGTGATGGCGACGTTGCACACGGCGCCGCCCTCTCGCTCCGGATAGGGGGGCACATCCGTCCACCCGCCCCCGAAATCCAAGCGAGTTGGTGCACGAGCAATTACGGCGCGATTCACGGCCGAGCGCTCCCTTCAATGAGTCGCGCGGCTAGGGGCCGCACGAGTCTACTTCTTCTTGGCGGGCGGTTTCGCGCTCTTGGCAGTCGGCTTCTTTGGCGGAGTCTTGCTCGCTTTTGCAGCCGGCTTGGACGTTGAGCCCTTATTCGCCTTCGCTGGGGCCTTGCCTGCGGGCTTCGCCGGTGCCCGCGCCGGCGCTTTGGCAGGCGCCTTCAAAGGCGACTTGGCAGGCGCCTTGGCAGGCGACTTGGCAGGCGACTTGGCAGTTGCTTTGACGACCGCTTTTCCGGGTGCCGTGGCCGTCGGCTTCGCCGTCTCTGCTGGCGCGGCCGGCTTGTTCGAAGCAGGTGCCGCAGGAGTCATGGGCTTGACCACGGGTCGAGGCCCGCCGGTGCGCAGCGAAAAGGCGCCGGGACGCTGCGGAGGAGCGATGAGCGCCGCGGCAGCGTTCGCTGCGTCACGTGCCGCCTTGTCCACGACAGCCTTGTCCGCGGCGATCTTGGATGCCGTGGGGCGTCCTTTTTCGCTTGCCGGCTTCTTACCGTGTGCGTCTTCGGCTTCGCGGATCAACTTGTCTGCTTCTTCTTGCGTCATCTGTCCGCGACGGACCATGTACTGCACGAGGTCGCGCGCACTC
This sequence comes from Gemmatimonadaceae bacterium, assembly GCA_025362035.1. Taxonomy (GTDB): domain Bacteria; phylum Gemmatimonadota; class Gemmatimonadetes; order Gemmatimonadales; family Gemmatimonadaceae; genus AG11. Next base: position 50,473 of record JANYIN010000064.1, read on the forward strand.
TCGATCGCGAAGCCGGCGAGACCAGCCGCGGCGCTGATGACGTCCTTCATCGCCGAGGACACCTTGCTCCCCGCCTCCTGGCTGATCAATTGCGCCCGCTCGGCCATTTCGGCGACGGTATCCCGCATGTCGGCGCCACGATGGCCAGGACCGCGTCGTGGGGCTACCGGAGGTGCTGGGGCCTTTTCCTCGTCCGCGTCTATATCCGCCATGTCCCGTCCGTTCCGGTGCGATGGGGAGCGACTCCCCGTTTCATTGAAGGCGACGCTCCTGCGCGCTAACTTCGCCGCGCCAAGCCGTGACGCCCGATTTGTCGCGGCAAGTATATGATTTTTCAACAGCTACGCAAGGTTTCATGACAAGCAGCGCGAACCTTCCGTCCTGCACGCTCCCTGATCTCCCAGTTCGGGCTCGGTTCAAAATGACCGGTCAAACGCTATTCATCGACTCATTATAGAGACAGCATATGCTCAACGGGACCAAAGTACTTGATATGAGCAGGGTATTGGCCGGCCCGCTCTGCACGATGCACCTGGGTGATATGGGCGCGCACGTAATGAAGGTCGAGCGGCCGGGAGCGGGCGATGAGACGAGACGTTGGGGGCCGCCGTTCGATTCCACCGGCCAGAGTGCCTACTATCTGAGCGTCAACCGCAACAAGCTCAGTATTACCATCGACCTCGAAAATCCGGCCGATGTCGTGGTACTGAAGGGGCTCATGTCGGAGGCAGACGTCGTGGTCGAGAACTTTCGACCGGGCGCGCTGGCTCGGCGAGGGCTCGACGCGGCGACCATGCGCAAGAAACATCCGTGGCTCGTCTGGTGCACCATCGGCGGGTTCGCGAAGGAGCCGTCGCGCCCCGGGTACGATTTTGTCGTGCAGGCGGAGAGCGGCTGGATGTCCGTCACCGGAGAGCCCGACGGCTCCCCGATGAAGCATGGCATCGCGCTCGCCGATGTGGTCGCGGGCAAGGACGCAGCGATCGCCATTCTGGGAGCGTTGGTCGCGCGCGCGCGCACCCGGCAAGGGGAGACGTTGGAAATCGCCCTCTCTACGAGCGCCGAAGCGGCTCTCGTTAATGTGGCGCAGAACGCCCTGGTGTCGGGGCAACCCTCCAGGCGCTGGGGCAACGCGCACGCGAATCTGGTTCCGTACGAGTTGTTCCAGGCCGCCGACCGCGCGATCGTGATCGCGGTGGGAAGCGACGCCCAGTGGCTGGCCTGCGCACGTGCGCTCGACGTGCCGTCGCTGGCGGAGGACGTGGCCCTCAGCACGAATGCGGGACGACTGGCACAACGCGACCGAATCACGACCGTGCTCGGTGAGCGTGTCCGAGAGCGCCCCGCAGCGGAGTGGCGGTCACGTCTGGACGACGCGGGCGTCCCATGCGGCCTCGTTCGTAGCGTCATGGAGGTACTCGCCCAGCGGGACGCGTCTCCGGCCACGGGAATGCCGCTGAGCATGCCAGGCCGTATTGTCAGAGTGCCCCCTAGGCTGGGAGAGCACGACGCCGCGGTGCGCACGCGCGGCTGGGGAGCCTTCACCGAGCGAATTTGACCGCCCCTTTCGATCGTGTTACGACGTCCGCCGACGGCTCGTCCTCCACACGTGGCGACGCGATTGACGGAAAACGGCAAATCGGCTCCCCTGTCCCGAGCGCGGCTTCTGCGTTACTCTATCGTCGTGAGGACGACGGAGCCAGAACTGCTCGTTGATCAGGACGACTCCGATCAACGCATCATCCAGCGTGTGCTCGCGGGAGACCGCGACGACTTTACCATGCTGATCACTCGGTACAGTGATCCGCTCTATCGTCATGCGCTGTGTATGACCGGCAGCCCCGATGTTGCCGAAGACATCCTGCAGCTCTCGTTCATCAAGGCATACCAGCATCTCGCGGAAGTGCGCGGCCGCTTCGATGCCTGGGTGTTTCGGATTGTGGCCAATGGCTGCAAGGACTGGCTCAAGAACATTCGCCGGTCCCATCTCAGCTACGACGAGGACGACCAGCCATCGGGCTACGCGACGCCGGAGGAGGAGCTCGACCGCACCGAACTGCGATCGGATCTGGACGTTGCGCTCTCGTCCCTTCCGGCGTCTCTTCGCGAGGCTTTCGTGATGAAGCACGTCGAAGGGCGATCGTACGAAGAAATGGCGGATCTGCTTGGAACCACCGTCGGCGCACTGAAGATGCGCGTGCATCGGGCACGTGAAGCGCTGCAGGCCCTACTCGAGGAAAAATACGCATAACATGTTCGACGATCTTCACTCAGATGCGCTCGGCGAAGGGCGCAAGCGGGACAGCGGACGGCATCGCGAGCGCCCGCTTGCGGACCGTGAGGTACCGCTCGGTCCCCCGAGTAGGACTATCTCCGAGGCGGTGCACGCATGGCTCGATGGCACCACGCCCGAGCGCGATGCGCGCCGAGGGGAGTGGTCTCGTGACGTCGACTTCTGGAAGCGCCTGGACGAGGATCTCGCCAAGCGCAGGCACATGCGGACGCCGGCGCACCTCAGTGCGCGCATCATGGATGCGATTCCCCAGCACGCGCCGCAGTTGATCACACCGTGGTGGCGTCGCGAATTCGTGGTGACGCCGTCGAGTGCCATCGTCGCCGCGGCGGCGCTGATGGCGGTCGCAGTGGCGGGGACCGCGTTGGTGATGCGCTGACGGGCTCCCACTACGACACGACGCTGGCGGCTTCAGCGGTAAAGGGATAAACGCGGCGGCCAAGATCGGCCGCCATTTCCTTTTCGGGCCTCCTTCATCCGCGCGCAACGGGCGGTGCCCGCCATGCTCCACGAATTCCTTACCTGGACGACGGCGCTGAAGCGGATGCGGGATGCGTAGTGGTTCGTTCGAACCTGAGTTCGAGCGCCCCGCCCGCGGTGGTGGCGTACCAGCGAGCCAGCGCGTCATCCCGCACGGCACGGACGCGCGCGATCTGGTCATCGGTGAAGACGGGCGGCGCAAGGGCTGAGGCGACCTTGCTCGCGGCGACGTACGTCGCGGCATGCTCGCTGAATTGCTCCGCACTCCACCGCTCGCCACTACGCCGCTCGGCGTCGAATAGACCGACGATGAGCTCGACGTTCCTGGCTTCGAGAGGAATGGGACCGCGCGGCCACGGCGCGGCGAAGTCGGCCATCTCCCACCCATCCGCGACGAGACCATAGAAGCCGTGCTCGTAGCCCAGCGCTGTTTCGACGGCGTAGTGGGTAATATCGTGGGACGGGAAGACGTTGCCGGTCTGTCCGCGCTGTCGTTGCCACGTGACCGAACCGTCGGCCCGCGTCAAGGTGAGTGACGCGGAGCCATCCGGGTGGCGTTTGAGACGGATGGCCAGAGCGTGCATCACAGAGTCTTCGCGCGGGCATTCACGGAGTCGAGCGCCTTTCGCAGTTCCTCGTAGCGCTCGATCGCGTCCTGGCTGACACGTTGGTCGGCGCCGACGCTCATCGAATAGAGGTAGGTAATGTGTGTCTGCAGGCCGGGACGGCTGTAACGAACCGTGGGCGTGAAGAACTCCGCCTCGAGCGTGGCGAGTGTCGTCAGCGATGCAGGAGTCAACACCGACGCCCGGCTGCGGGCAGCCCGCAATTCCTCAGACGTGTGATTCGCGGCGGTCACAAGATCGCGCACGCGCAGGTTGTACGCGAGTTGCGCGTCGAGAACTGATGGGGTGACCCCGTCGAGCGTGACGCGCGGATCGGGTGCGATGACCAGCGGCTGCGTACCGCTCGTGCCAGCGGCGGACAACCGGACAGTGTACATGCCCGGAGCGGCCATGGGCCCGCCCCGGCCGCGCTGGCCCGCGTTCTCCGACCACGGTCCCGGATACGTCATGTCCCACACAAAACGATTCAGGCCCGCACGCCCTTGCGGAAGTCCCCCGGCAGACATGGGACGCGATGCGTCTGACCCGTGCGCGGTATCACTCGCATAGCTCGCCACTACCGCTCCCTTGGCGTCCAGGATGTCGAGCGACACCGGCGCCGACGATGAAAGCCAGTAGTCCACTACCGCGCCGGGCGCGATGTACTGCGGCGTGTCGTCCGTGGCGGCGCGATCGCCCTCGATGCCGCCGAACCCGGCGCGATATCGATAGCGAGTGGCCGCACGCGGTGCGAACAGGTGCATGGCTTCGGCCACGGTCTTGTCGCTCAATTGCTGCAGCGGCGTGAGATCGTCGAGAATCCAGAACGAACGGCCCTGTGTGGACAGCACCAGGTCCTGACGGTGAACCTTGATGTCGGTCACCGGCGTGACCGGCATGTTCAATTGCATCGAGTGCCAGTGTCCACCGTCGTCGAAGGACACGAACACGCCGAACTCGGTACCTGCGTACAACAATCCGGCGCGGCTGGGGTCTTCACGAACGACGCGGGTAGGGCAGTCGGCAGGAATGCCATTGGTGCCGCTGGTGAGGCGCGTCCAGTTCTTCCCGTAGTCTTCGGTCTTGTAGATGTACGGCTGAAAGTCGCCGAGGAGATAGCGATAGACCGCGACATACGCCGCGCCGGGTCTTAGGGGCGACGGATCGATATTCTGCACGCGACCTCCGGTGGGGAGGTCCTTCGGTGTCACGTTCGTCCAGGTCTTGCCGCCGTCGCGCGTGACCTGCACGAGTCCGTCGTCCGTGCCCACGTAAATGGTATTCGCATCGTGCCGCGACTCGGCGATGTTGACGATGGCGCCGTACACCTCGCCGCCCGCGCCTTCGTTGGTGATGGGCGTGCCACCGAAGCCCTGCGTCGCCTTGTCATTGCGTGTGAGGTCGGGCGAGATGGGGGTCCATGAGCGTCCGCGATCCGCCGTGCGGAACAGCACGTTGCCGCCGTGGTACACGACGTTCGGATTGTGCTGAGACACCACTGCGGGCGACGTCCAGTTGAAGCGATAGCGGGTCTTGTCGGTTGGCTCGGTGAGGTTGAGTTCCGGCCACGGCATCACGGACCGCTTGAGGTCCGTCTGCATGTCTTGCTCCTCGAGGATGCCGACGTAGCATCCGCCATACACGTAGCGCGGGTTGCGACGATCGACGCCGACGTTGGCGCTCTCGCAGCC
>JANYIN010000077.1 GCA_025362035.1 Gemmatimonadaceae bacterium
TGGATCCGCCAGGCGATCCTGTCGGCGCTCGCACGCCAGGGAAGAACAGTACGCGTGCCGCTCAACCGTACCGCCGACCTGTCCCGCATCATCAAGGCAAGCGAAATCCTCCGTCAGAAGCTCAACCGTGAACCGAGCCCGGAAGAGCTGAGCCAGCTCACCGGCCTGTCTGTTGACGTCGTCCAGTCACTGGCCGCACTCAACACCAGCGATGTGCGACTCGACGCACCAATGGACCCGGAGGGGGATCGGTCGCTCATCGAACGCTTTGTCGCGGATGAAATGCCGGATACGGAGGAAGAGGCGATGAACCGCTTCCTCACGGACGAGATCGAGCAGGCGCTCTCCACGCTTCCGCCGCGCGACGCCAAAGTCCTCCGCCTGTACTTCGGTCTCGAAGGCGGACGAGAACACACATTGGAAGAGATCGGCAGCATGTTGGGGGTCACCAGGGAGCGCGTCCGCCAGCTGCGCGACCGCGCTCTCAAGCGACTCCGCGAGGGCGATGTCGGGCGCGCTCTGGGTAGCTTCGCTGCCTGACACACGGTCGGGCGACGGGCTGACGCCTGCGGCCCGGTCGGCCAAACGGATTCGATGAACCGGTAGGCTCGGCCACGGTTCATAACGCTCGTAATCACCACCGGGGCGGCCTCTGTGCCGCCCTGTGTGCGTTCGGAGCACCGAACGAGCGATTCGCAAGATCTGGCACCACGCGCAACCAAGCATCACTTTCCTGCTGTCGATTTCGCGTGGCCGACGCTGGTTGAACGGGTTTCACGCGGGAGCGTATGAACTCACCGACTTACCTGCAGCATCCATGATCCAGCTCAAGGACGTTCACAAGTCGTTCGGGCCAAAGCAGGTCCTCGATGGCTTCAGCCTCGATGTTCCCGAGGGCGAGACGATGGTGATCATCGGCTATTCCGGGACGGGAAAATCTGTCGCGATCAAGCACATCGTCGGTCTGCTCGAGCCCGACTCGGGTGAGGTCTGGGTAGACGGACTGAACGTCCCCGAGCTTCCGCGGCGCGAGTTATACGCGCTCCGTTCGCGTGTGGGCTATGTCTTCCAGTTCGCCGCGCTCTTCGACTCGTACACGATCGCGGAAAACGTGGCAATGGGGCTGCGAAAACAGGGGGAACTGGACGAGGCGGGCATCACGCAGCGCGTCGACGAAGCCCTGGGCCTGGTCGACCTCCCTGAGGTGCGCGACCGCTTTCCGGCCGAACTGTCAGGTGGCATGCGGAAGCGGGTGGGCATTGCCCGCGCCATCGCGTTGCGGCCGAAGTACATCCTGTACGACGAGCCCACGACCGGGCTCGACCCGGTCACCAGCGCCGTCATCGACCAGCTCATGGTCCGCATGCGTGAAAAACTGAACGTCACCAGCATCGTGATCACGCACGACATGCGAAGTGCGTACACGGTCGGCACGCACATCGCGATGCTGTACGACGGTCGGGTGCGGTGGACCGGCCCCGTTGCCGACATCAAACAGACGACCGATCCGGTGGTTCGGCAGTTCATCGAAGGGCGGCCAACCATGGACGAGCAGGGCGTTCCGGGCGACGTTTCGGCCACCGCGGCATCCGCGTAGCCGAGATCGTCATGACACGCGGGCGCGCGCAGCAGGAGGTTTCCGCCGGAGGGGTGGTGTACCGCATGGACGGCGGTGAACCGCTCTATCTGCTGATCCGCGACAGCTATGACAACTGGGGATTTCCAAAGGGTCACCTGGAATCGGGTGAACGCGCGGAAGGCGCGGCAGTGCGTGAAGTCCGTGAAGAGACGGGACTCGCCGACGTCACCGTACGCGGTGACATCGAAACGATCGATTGGTATTTCCGCTTTCGCGGACGGCTCATACACAAGATCTGCCACTTCTTTCTCATGGAGACGACGCACGCCGCGACCGCTCCCCAAAGCGCGGAAGGGATCACGGCATGCCGGTGGGTGGGCTTCGCGGACGCGCACACGACCGTGTCGTACGCAAATGCTCGCCTCGTCCTGCGGCGCGCACAGGAGATGATTACAGGAGTTCCGGTTGAGGCGCCGACGTGATGGTGGCGACGAGGGCCCCGGCGGCGGCCACGCCTCGCGCGCTCACGCCGCAGCCAGTCGTGGCACTGTATACGACACGTGAGCGGGCCCGCACTCTGATGCGCGGCGCGTTCCCGCGCCGCCGCGCGCGCCTCATGCTCGCACGGACGCCGGACGAACTGGAGAAAGCATTTCGCGGCGCTCTCGTGGATGCCGCGGTGGTGGATCTCTCGGGCGCGCAGGAGGAAACGTGGAAGGCCGCCGCGCTCGCGCGGGAATTTCCGAGCATTCCGTTCTTTGGATTGACGGCGTTGCGCGCGGCCGAAGCGCCGGCCCTCGCGCAGTGCGCCGCCCTGGACTTCGCCGATGTACTGGTCGAATCGGTCGACGACGCAATGGCACGTGACCTCGTACTTCGGCAGGCGTTTTCGACACGCTTCGCTCTGGCGCTCATGCATCCCCCCGCGGTGTTGGGTCTCGAGACACCCCTGCAGATCGCCGCGTGGCGTTGCATTGTCGCATGGTCGGGGCGCCCCGTGCGGACGAGTCTCGTGGCAGACGCACTCAGTATCACGCGCGAACACCTGAGTCGCTCCTTCGCTGCTGATGGCGGCCCCAATCTGAAGCGCGTCATCGACCTGGTGCGGCTGATCGCCGCGGCGGAACTCGCGAAGAACCCGGGCTACGATGTGCGCGACGTCGCGGCCGTGCTGGACTTCGCGAGTTCGTCGCACTTGTCCAGCACCGCGCAGCGCGTAGTGGGGACGAAGCCGGCGTCTCTGGCCCGCCTGCGCGCCGTGGACCTGATCGAGCGATTCTCCCGGGGGCACGGGCGCAGCCGCGGCTGAGCGCAACAGAATTGCCGCGCCGCGAACGCGTAGCGATCATTTCTTTTCGGCCTTCTCCGAGATCTCCCGATCCAGATACACGAGATACCCGCCGAGCAGTCTCGCCACCTGATTCGCGCGCGCGGAGAGCTCAGTGAATGATCCAGCGGGTATGAGGTCCGCATGTCTGGCAATGGCGAGCTCCGTTTCGAGCCGAAGGAGGGCGCGCTTCGCGGCCATGTAGGAGTCGCGCTGCTCCGGCGGAGTATGACCGGCATAGCCGTCGGCGATGTGGGACCCGACGGCAATGGCCGTGGCCATGATCGCATCGCTCACGCTCTTGGTTTCCCGCCGCATGTTCTGACGGATGCCGCGGATCACGTCGCCGGCGAGAGAGACGGATTCCTGCCAGACTCGGAGCTCGCGGACGCCGGAGGACATGAGCGGATTCTAGAGGCCGACCGGCTAGGGCCTGCATCGAACGAGGGCAGCGCGGAGCAATAGCCTCCGAACGTGCTTTCCAAGCCGTCCAGCCCGGTGCACCAACGTAGTGGTTGCTTCTCCTTCGAGCTTGTGATAATTTTCACAAGCTGGTCCAGAAAATATTTCGCCCCGCCCCCAAAGACTTCCTGTATGGCATCCGACACCACGCTCCGCCCTGGCGAGATCAAGGACATTCTGCTCCGCGAGATCGAAGCCGCCGACCTCCACGAGCTCGATGTCGAAGAGGTCGGTTCCGTTCTCGAAGTGAAGGACGGAATCGCACGCATCTACGGACTGCAGAAGGCGATGGCGGGCGAGATGCTCGAGGTACATTCCAGCGAAACGGGCAACACCGTTACCGCGCTGGCGCTGAACCTGGAGGAAGACAATATCGGTGCCGTCATCCTCGGCGACTATCTCCAACTCAAGGAGAGCGACGAGGTGCGCCGCACCGGCCGCGTGCTCGAAGTGCCCGTTGGGCCGGAGTTGATCGGTCGCGTCGTCGACGCCCTCGGCCGTCCCATCGACGGCCAAGGTATCATCGCGGCCACCCACACCCGCAAGGTCGAGAGCGAGGCGCCGGGCATCATCGTCCGCGAGCCCGTAAAGGAGCCCCTCCAGACCGGCATCAAGTCCATCGATGCGATGATCCCGATCGGCCGCGGCCAGCGCGAGCTGATCATCGGTGATCGCGGCACCGGCAAGACCGCTATCGCCGTCGATACGATCATCAATCAGAAGGGCCAGGGCGTCGTGTGCGTTTACGTCGCCATCGGTCAGAAGGCGTCCACCGTGGCGTCGGTCGTGGCACGGCTGAAGGAAGCCGGCGCGATGGAGTACAGCATCGTGGTGGTCGCCTCCGCCTCCGATCCGGCGCCGATGCAGTACATCGCGCCGTATTCGGGCGCGGCGATGGCC
>JANYIN010000079.1 GCA_025362035.1 Gemmatimonadaceae bacterium
GCTGGGCGAAGGGCGAGCCGTGGTGATCATGGTTCACGGCCGCGGCGCGGGACCGGAGAACATCCTCGAACTCGAGCGCGCGTTCGATCGTCCCGAGCTCACGTACCTCGCGCCCGGCGCATTCAAGGGCACCTGGTATCCGTATGGCTTCATGTCGCCCATTGCGTCGAACGAGCCGGGCATCTCGTCGGGTATTTCGGTGATCCACGGACTCGTCGACCAGGCGCTGGCGCATGGCGTCCCGACGGAGCGAGTGGTTCTGCTCGGGTTCTCGCAGGGTGCGTGTCTCGTCTGCACGTCGGCGTACCGGCGGCCGGCCCGATACGGCGGCGTGATCTGCTACTCAGGCGGCTTGATCGGACCGGCGGAGACCGTGTGGGCCGAGGGAGGCTCTCTGGAGGCGACGCCGGCATTTTTCGGTTGCAGCGATCGGGATGCCCACATTCCGGAGGAGCGCGTCCGGGCCAGTGCGGCGGTGTTCGAACGCATTGGCGCGGCAGTCACCACGCGCATCTATCCAGGCATGGGCCATCTCGTGAACGGCGACGAGATCGAGTTCGCTGGAGACCTTCTGTCCACGCTCGCGGCGCCGTAGCCGCTCGTCATGGCCACCGTGTTCGCCACTCTTCGCGACGCCGTGTCCGAGGGGTGCACACCTGGCCCAACTGGCGCGCGTACCTGAACGAGTTCGTTCCTCTGCTGTTTCGGCAGTCGGGGCGGGGGGCGCGTTTGTTACCTAGCCATCCTCTTCTCCTGCCGCCAAATTCTTCGTGGTGAAGTCCGACCTTCTCGAGCAGCTCCAGACGACACTCGGCGATAACTACACGCTGGAGCGCGAGCTCGGTGGCGGTGGCATGTCGCGGGTGTTCGTCGCATTGGACAAGGCCCTGGGCCGGCGCATCGTCGTGAAAGTGTTGCCGCACGAGATGGCGGCGAGCGTGTCAGTCGACCGCTTCAGGCGCGAGATCGCCTTTGCGGCCCGGCTGCAGCATCCGCACATCGTGCCGCTCTTCTCGGCCGCTGCGGTGGACGGGCTTCCGTACTTCACCATGCCCTTCGTGGAGGGCGACACCCTTCGCTCGCACCTTGCGACGCGCGGAGAGCTTCCGCTGAACGACGCCGTTCGCATACTGCGCGAGGTGGCGAGCGCGCTCGACTACGCGCACGAGAAAGGCGTCGTCCACCGCGACATCAAGCCGGACAACGTGCTCCTCTCGCGCGGCAGCGCGATGGTCAGTGACTTCGGCGTCGCGAAAGCACTCTCCGCATCGAGCAACGGTGAATCAAGCGGAATGACGTCGCTTGGCGTCGCGCTCGGGACGCCGGCGTACATGTCCCCGGAGCAGGCTAGCGCGGACCCCAGCACCGATCACCGCGCGGACATCTATGCGTTCGGCGTGCTCGCGTACGAGATCCTGACCGGCCGGCCCCCATTCGAGGGACGAACCCCGCAAGGACTGCTCGCGGCGCACGTCACGGAAACGCCAGAGCATGTCACGAGACGTCGCGCAACGATTCCCGCCGCGCTTGGCGCGCTCGTCATGCGCTGCCTCGAAAAGCGGGCGTCCGATCGGCCCCAGACCGCGCTGGAGATCGTGCACGCGCTCGACGCGATCACGACGCCGAGTGGCGGGACCGCGCCGACGACGGCGCAGCCAGCGCTCGTCGGGGCGAGGCGCCGGCCCTCGCGGCCGCTGATCGCTGTGGCTGCCATTGTCATCGTGGCATCAGCGTTCGGCGTGCTCGCCTGGAGTCGCGGCCGTGCCAGCGACGCCGCGTCCGGTGTCGCCGCGCAGCGTGTGGCAGTTGCGACATTCCAGAACAAGAGCGGCGATCCGTCGCTCGCGCCCATCGGCGACATGGCAGCTGATTGGATCGCACGCGGACTCGCCGGTACTGGAATCGTCGACGTCGCGGGCACGGCGGCCGAATTGAAGGCGCGCGCTGGTGTCGACGTCGCGAGCGGCATGGTTGGTATCGAGCAGCTCGGCCGCGAAGCGCGTGCCGGCATCGTCATCTCGGGCGCATATTACAAGCAGGGTGACAGCCTGTTTCTGCAGGCGGACTTCAACGACGTCCGACAGCACAAGCTTCTGCAGAGCGTCGGACCCATTGCCACGTCCGTTGCGCGGCCACTCGATGGCATTGAGGTGCTTCGCCAGCGAGTGACCGGCGCGCTCGCACCGTTCCTTGATTCGACATTGGCCGGCGTGGCGCAATTGATCGAGCGTCCGCCAAGCTATGAGGCGTACCGCGAGTTCCTTCGCGCCGAGGAACTGTTCTACTCGAACGAGAACGCGGCCGGCGTGGCGTACGCGCGCACGCTGGCGCTGGATTCGTCGTATACCTATCCGCTGCTGCGCTACATCGGCCTGGCGACCAATCAGCAACGACTGCCCTTGGCGGACTCGCTGTTACGGGTCGCGGAGCGTCAGCGAGGCCGGATGACGCCGTACGAGAACGCCTATCTGGATTTCCTGACGTCGGTGCTCGTCGGGACCGCGGAGGACGCCCTGCATGCCGCTGAGCGGATGCGAGCGCTCGCCCCGAGCTCGGCCTTCGCTGCGTATCTCGAGACGACGAACCTCAATCGCGCGGGATATCCACGGCGGGCGCTGGCGCTGCTCGACAGCCTGGATCCGATGAGCGGCGCACTTCGGGGACGGATCTACTACTACGCCTATCGAGTGGTGGCGGAGCACGCGCTCGGTGACTACGAGGCCGCCAGGCGGAGTGCGCTACGCGGGCGCGCCCAGTACCCGGCAAATCCACAAACACTCGCGTACGGCAGCGAAGCGTGGACATACCTGGGGCAGAGCGACAAGGTCCTTCCGCTGCTCGACAGCCTGGCGGCAGTACCGCAGGATCAGCTCCGGTTCGCGGAGGCGGCTACAGTAACCGCGATCGGTGACTTGAACGAAGCTCGCGCCCATGGACACCGCGATCTCGAGCAGTCCATCGCGGCATGGCTCGACAAGCATACATCACAGTCTGCCGACCATGCCGGGCAGGTTCAACGACTATCGGTAAACGCCTCGATTCGCCGCTGGGACCGGGTGATAGCCCTTGCCGACTCCCTGCTTCCGAGCGACTCCGTGGCGTCAGCAGCACTGCAGTGGCGCGGCGTCGCCGCGGCTAGAACTGGCGATAAAAGGACGGCGCAGGCAATGGCGCGTCGGCTGGACGCCCTGCTGGCCCCTGCGCAGACGTCGAACTCCGTGATGCTCGGGTCGCGCGTCCGTGACTTCGTGCGCGAACAGCGTGCAACGGTCGCTGCTGCGCTCGACGAACCGGACCAGGCGGTCGCGCTCCTTCAAACGATCGGACGATCGGGCTGGAACTTCAATACCTACCACACCCGGCCGATCCACGAAATGCTGCGCAGCTATCCACCGTACCAGGCGCTCATCACGCCTCGCGGCTGATCCGAGCCGCGCTCGGCAGAAGACACTCACAGTCATAAGGATTACGACTGTGTGTTTCCTGCGCCAGAATGCTCGGGCGTCTCGACCGCCATCACCGGCGGCACCACGCCCAGGACATCGACCGCGGCGAGATACAGCTTCGACCGTAACTGATACCGTTCGGCCGCGTGCGTGATGTACCGCATTGCGATCTCGACGCCGCCCAGGATCGGCTTTGCCGTGATGGCCGGTGCACCCGTGATCGCACTCGACATGGGGGAGCGCTTCGAACCCTTCCATTCCTGCTCCGCCTGGCGCGCGCTGTCGGCCGTCGCTTCTTGCACGTGCGTCTGCAGTGCCTCGAGCACGGGCGCCAAGTCGCGGCCCGCAGGCACGACGATCCGCACTTCGTCCCACAACCACTGGCCCGATGTCGAGAAGTTGAAGTAGTGCCCTTCGATCGCGTAGCTGTTGGTGAACGTCACGCGGCGTCCCGTGGGATGTCCCGCATCGGTCCAGTTGCCGGTCTCCAGCAACACCGTGTTGAACATGCCGAGCTCCACCACTTCGCCGGTCACCCCGTTGATTTCCACCAGATCGCCGATGCGAATGCCGTTCTTGCCCATCAGCACCAGCCATCCCATGAAGGCAACGATGAAATCCTTCAATGCCACGGTCAGTCCCGCGCCCGCCAGTCCGATGATGGTTCCAACGTTGCTGGGCACACCGAAGATCACGATCAGGATCAGGATGAGACCCACCACCTGCAGCGACACGCGGACCACCGCGTGCAGCCGCTGCCTGCTGCGCCGCTCCATGTTCAATCGCTGAAGCACATGGCCCACCCACCTGTCGGAGAAGAGTCCGATCAGCGCGATCACCAGAATGAGCGCAAGTTCGCGAAGCGCGTGGTTGACGACATCCCGCTGCTGCACGCGCACGGCGCGCGACCACTGCTGAAACACACTGGCCAGCTTCCGTTGATCGTCACCGCGGTGCTCGATCGAGGCTTTGGTCTTCTCTTCCAGCGCGCGACGCTGCGTATCCAGGAGCAGGGCGGCCGCGGCTTGATGGCTCGAGTCGGCGGTCGCCGAATCAACGGGCTTGCTGGTGGCGCGCACGGCCGGCGCAATCGCTGGAGGCCGGTGCTCTTTGACGGCATCCTGAGCGTCCAGACTCGTGTGTCGTTGCGCGAAGGCGAGCGACGCGCTGTCGGCTCGCGCCGCAGCCTGTCCCAGCAGCCGCCGTTTCTGTTGCAGCCGCCACAGCGCCCGTACTTGCCGAACGAGACCGTCCTCGTCCAGCGGCATCGACACCGCGATGCGCGTGCTGTCGGAGCTCATGGATGTGGCTTCGTGCTCATGCACCAACGACTGCATGCGGCCCGGGGGGTCGCCGCCCGCGTGAATCAAGTCTTCCCGCGCGTCGTCCACTTCGTCCTGGTCGAGCTCGACGCGCGCCTTTGCCAGATCGAGCTGGTCGTCGAGCGTCAGGTTTGCGCCGGCGGGCTTTGACTGTTCGGCCTTCAGCTGCGTGACCAGTGCCTGATCTGCCGCGAGCTCCTTCAGCACTTGCTGCAACCGGTCCGCGATCGTTCTGGCCGCGTCCGTCATCGGCTGCGGATGGGCGGCCGCTTCACGCACCGCGCCGGCGAACGCGAGGTCCATGTCCTGATCCGCCAGACGGAACGCCTCGCGCGCGAGAGGCAGCTCGTCCGCCGTGGTGGGGAGGCGGACGAGCTCCTGCACCGTGGCCAGAGCACGACGGTCCACCACGGGTGCCACATCGGCGGACGTCGATGCCGCCGTCGTATCCGCGGACGCGCCTCCCCCCGCCGTCTTGAACACACCATAACCGACAAGGGCGAGCAGCAGAGCCACCCCGATTGCCACACCATTCTCTTTCGATTTCATCCGGACCAACGTCTCCGTGTAGGCATCGCCCAAGAAGGCTTGGTTCGCGACGCCTCGTCAGTGCAGCGTGAGCTTCTGTACGCGCCAGTTGAGCAGCTCCGCTACATACAACTGGTGTTCGGACGGGCACGCGATCTCGTGGATCCACCCGAATTGCCCCGGCTCTTTGCCCGCTTCGCCAAGGACGCCCAGCACAGTGCCGTCCAGCGCGAGCTTGTAGATGCGCCCGGGCACCGCGTCGGAACTGAACAATACCTGGTGCGGCGGCGGTGTGATGCAGATCGCCCAGGGGGCTCCGGATGCCGCAAGGGGGTTGGCGCCCGGCTCCGGCATGGAGCCGACCATGACGTTGGGCGGTTTGTTGAACGGCACGTCGATGGTGAATTGCCGCAGGAACGTTCCGTTGCTGTCGAACACCTGGATGCGGCGATTGGTGCGATCACCGACGTAGATATTGCCTTGTGCGTCGCTGGCCATGGAATGGAGGATGTTGAACTGACCCGGTTCGGTGCCGCGATCACCCCAGGTCTTCACCCATCGGCCGTTCCGGTCGGTCTTCACCACTCGCGAGTTGTTGTACCCGTCCGCGATGAAGACATTGCCCTGGATGTCCCACGCCACGTCCGTGGGACGATTGAACGTGCCCCAGCCAGGACGGACGGGCGGTGCGCCGGCCGCGCGCGGCGCGGCAACTTCGACGCTCTCCTCGCGGCGACCGAGCACCATCGTGACCCGCCCTGCCGGATTGAACTTCATCACCATGTTGGTGCCTTCGTCCACTGCCCAGAGGTTGCCGTCCGGATCGATGCGCACCGTGTGCGCGAAGGCGAACCCATACAGGTCCTTGCCGATCTCGCGGAGAAGCCGTCCGGAGCCGTCGAACTCGAACAACTGGGATGAGCTCTGGCCATGTACCGTGCTCCGCGCGCCGGTTCGGCTGAACACGAAGACATGTCCGGCCTTGTTCACGGCAACGCCCGCCACTTCGCCCAGATGCAAGCCGGCCGGTAGCGCGAGAAAGTCTGCGTTTGCGTCGAACCGGATGTCCGGAACGGGTTGCTGCGCCGATGTGGCCGCGGGACCGAGTGCAATGCATGCGATTGCCGCTCGGACGAAGTAATGCATGGGTCACTCCGAAAGGGGGGCCGAGGATATTACGATACCGCCGCCGTTTTCGCTTGAAGCAATCCCACTCTCCGCATACTGTTCGCCGGCCGGGCCGACCCACGGTGCGGCACCTGTGTACACGCACGACTTACCGAGGACCCCTGTGAATACCCGTCGCCAGTTCCTCATCAAGGCTCCCGTCGGTCTGCTTGCGGCCGTCGCCGCGTGCAAGGGTGCCGAGCAGGGCGCGTCGTCCGCTGCGCCTTCCACACCCGGCGCCCCGCCCACGTTCGGCACCGCGCCCGCCGTGGGGCCGGAGGTTTCGGCCGCGACCTTTGCCGAGGCGGAAAAGCTCGGCCAGGTGACGATGACGGCGGCCGAGCGTGACATGGCGGCGAAGAGCTGGCGCACCTCGATGGCCGCGATGCTCGAGCGACGCACGGGACCGCGCAAAGTGGCACTCGAAGCGAACATCGCCCCTGCCACCAAGTGGAATCCGGTGCTCAGCGGCACCGCCGGCCCCCAACAGGATCGGTTCGTCCGCACGACAATCGACCCGGGACCGCTCCCGACGAGCGACGACGACATCGCCTTCGCGCCGGTGACGAAGCTCTCGCGGTGGATCGAAACACGGCACCTCACGTCGGAACGGCTCACGAACATCTATCTCGATCGCATCGCACGGTTCGATTCCAGGTTGCACTGCGTCATCACGCTCACGCGCGACGTCGCGCTCGCGGCCGCGAAAAGGGCGGACGCCGAAATCGCGGCGGGCAAGTATCGCGGGCCGCTGCACGGCATTCCCTATGGGGTCAAGGACCTTCTCGACACGGCGAACATCCCAACCACGTGGGGCGCCGAGCCGTTCAGGAATAGAGTGCCGACCGCCGATTCGGTGGTGGTCGCGCGCCTCGACGCCGCGGGTGCCGTCCTCATCGCGAAACTGAGCCTTGGCGCCCTGGCCCTCAACGACATCTGGTTCGGTGGCCAGACGATGAACCCGTGGCTGATCGAGGAAGGGGCATCGGGCTCGAGCGCGGGGCCAGGCGCGGCAACGGCCGCGGGGCTGGTGGGGTTTTCCGTGGGAAGCGAGACCGGGGGCAGCATCGTGAGCCCGAGCATGCGCTGTGGCGTCACAGGGTTGCGTCCAACGTACGGGCGCGTCCCGCGCACGGGCGCGATGACGCTGTGCTGGTCGCTCGACAAGCTTGGACCCATGACGCGGAGCGTGGAAGATGCGATGCTCGTGCTGCACGCCATCTCCGGACCGGACGCCGGTGACGTGGCCAGTGTGCCGAGCAAACTGGATTTCGACGCGGCCGCGCCGGTGCGCGGATTGAAAGTGGGGTACTTCGCCGCGTGGATGAAGGAAAGTCCCGCCACGGACGTGGATCGTACGTCACTCGACGCGATGAAGGCGCTCGGCATGGTCCCGACCGAGGTGACGCTTCCGGACTGGCCGTACGACTCGCTGAACCTGGTGCTCTTCGCCGAAGGTGCGGCGGCGTTCGAGGAACTCGTGCTGAGCAGGCAGGTGAATCAATTGAAGGCGCAGGTGCCCGATGCGTGGCCCAATCTCTTTCGCGAAGCGCGCTTCCTTTCCGCGGTGGACTTCGTGCAGGCCGACCGGCTTCGCCGCAAGGTCGCGATGGAAATGGCGCGGGTGATGTCGCAGGTGGACCTGCTGCTCGTCCCGTCGCTGCGCGACGAGATGCTGGTCATCTCGAACAACACGGGTCACCCATCGCTCACGATGCGAACGGGATTCGTGCAGGTCTCCGAGGCGCGCAGCGATTGGGCTCCTGATCCCGCGCATCGGCTGCCGACCTTCGCTCCACCGCGCCGCGTGCCGCATGGCGTCACTCTGATCGGCCGGTTGTTCGATGAAGGAACGGTCGCGCGTGCGGGACTCGCCCTCGAGCAATCCCTGAAGGTCGTGGGAGAGCGCCCGCCCGGATTCTAGCTCGCGCGCATCGTTCGCGAGCTACTTCCGGTGCGCCGGCTGCCTGGTGAAGATGACGTAGTCCGACTTCCCGCTCCTGGTTACGATCGGAGCGATCGCCGGATCCGCCACGGGCACGGCGCTCACGACGGCGAGAATCCAGCCGGGCTGGCGCCGCTTCACACGCGCGACGGACCCTTGCGAATAGTCACTATGAAATGACCCGTTGACGTGCACGACGATCGCGTTGCGCGGCGCGGCAAGGCGCGCCTGGACGACGGATTCCGCCATCGTTTCGTCCTTGACGCACTGCGCCAGATAGAACCGCTCGGCCATGGTCGCGGGCAGCGAATCGCCCGAGGGGCCGCCCGCGCCGTGCGACTGCATCGACTCCATGAACCGGAGGTGATAGTCGTCGTGGGGACACGTGATTTCGCGTGCCGCATTACGCCGCTCACTCAACGACAGGGTGTCCAGCGTGCCAAGTCCGTTGCGACCAATCGCGGCCGCAAGCGGACGTGGCACGTTCGCGGCGACGACGCGCCAGTGGTGGTCCTTCGCCAGCTCGATCAATCGGCGATAATCGGACGCATACCGTGCCCACGGACGCGACCTGGCCAGGAACTGGCTTTCAGTCACCCGGTCGGCGAGGTAGTCGTCGAGCGTCGGCTGCACGTCGCGCTCGAACATCTCGAGGGACAGCACCACGGGCCGACCGGACCGGCCGATCGCCTCGAGCAGTTCGGCTTCCGCGCGGTGTGTTTCCGGATCGTCGTGCTCTTCGCCAAAAAACACGACGTCCGCCCGCGATAGTCGCTCGATCATATCCCCTGAGGACGCTTCCGCGACCGAGGCCGGCGTGACGATGCGGAAGTCGTTGGACAGCGGCTCGGACGCCGTCGGGATGGACGCGATGGCGCGGCCGATCGATGCGCAGCCAGCCAGGGACATTGCACACGCCACGGCCGCTGTCCGGGCCACGCGGACGGCGGCGCGGCGCGGCGCCGGCATCACCGAAATTCGTCCATCAGCGCGTCGAGGGCGGAAGCGCCCGGGCACAGGGATTCGAACGGCAGGTCCACCAAGGGTGTCGGAACCGTCCTGCTCATCGCGTGCATGTCGTTCTCGTCTTCCCGCAGGAAGAGCAGTCCCGTGGCCACTTCGCCGCGCACCGTACAGTTGCGCACGTGCTGGTACGCCGCGTCACGATCGGTGGGATCATAGCTGTCGTGCGTCTTTCGGAACCGGACGCTGCTGCCATCGTGCATCGTGACGGTCATGGTCGCCTCGGGCGAATTCGGGGCGACGATCTCTCTCCGCAGCGGAACGAAGTCCGCCGCCGAGACTTCCACTTCGTGTTCGCGCGTGTACTTGTAGCTCTTCGTGGACCCTTCGTGATCGTTGAAGCTGACGCACGGAGAGATCACGTCGATGAGCGCGAAGCCGTTGTGCTTGAGCCCGGCCTTGATGATCGGCACGAGCTGCGCCTTGTCGCCGCTGAAGCCGCGCGCGACGAACGTCGCGCCCAACGTCAGGGCGAGCAGGCACGGGTCGATCGGGGGCTGCACGTTGGCCTCGCCCCGCTTGCTGGTGCTGCCGATGTCGGAACTGGCCGAGAACTGCCCCTTGGTGAGGCCGTACACACCGTTGTTCTCGATGACGTAAAGCATGCGCACGCTGCGGCGAATGGCGTGGCACATCTGCCCCAGTCCGATCGACAGGGAATCGCCGTCGCCGGAGATGCCGATGTAGGTGAGGTCCCGATTGGCGGCGTTCGCGCCACTCGTCACCGACGGCATGCGGCCGTGCACGGAATTGAATCCATGCGAACCCTTCATGAAATACGCCGTCGTCTTGGAGGAGCAGCCGATACCGCTCATCTTCGCCGCTCGATGCGGAGGTACCGCGAGTTCCCAGAACGCCTGCACGATGGCCGCGGTCACGGAATCATGTCCGCATCCCGCGCAGAGCGTACTCATGGCGCCCTCGTAGTCCCGGGTCGTCAGGCCCAGCGAATTTCGAGGTAGTCCCGGATGGCGAACGGGCGGCTTGGCAATGGACGTCATGTGGCGGCTCCTTCCAGCTGCCTGGTCACCGCAGCGACGACGGCGTCTGCGGTGAGCGGCAATCCATGGTAATCGAGCACGGCCGTCATGCGGTCGCGCGCCACGCCCGTCTCGATGGCGAGCAACGATCGCAATTGCGCGTCGCGATTCTGTTCCACGACAAAGGTGAGCGGATGCTTCGTCAGGAAGTCCCCGACCGAATCGGTAAAGGGGAACGCGCGGACCCGCATGTAGTCGGCGATCACGCCGTGATCCCGCAATCGGTCCACCGCCTCCTTGATGGCGGCGTGGCATCCGCCAATCGACACGATGCCGATTTCGGCGCCGGGTTGAAGCCGGAACTCCGGCGCAGGCACGTGGTCTGCCGCCACGCGTAACTTGTGCGCGAGCCGGTCGAGGACTTCCTGATACTCGCTGGAGTCTTCGGTGTAGGCACCGAACTTGTTGTGCCCGGAGCCGCGCACGAAGTAGGCGCCCTTGGCCCCAACGCCCGGCAGCGTGCGCGGCGCGATGCCGTCGCCGTCCGCGTCGATATACCGGGAGAACGACTTCACGCCCTCCAGTTCCGTCGCGCTCAGCACTTTGCCGCGGTCGGGGCGGTAGCTGTCGTCCCACGTCAGCCGCTTCACCATCCAGTCGTTCATCCCGATGTCGAGATCCGTGGCGACGAACACGGGCGTCTGGAACCGCTCGGCCAGGTCGAACGCCGCCACGGAGAGGTAGAACGCCTCTTCGGGATCGGCCGGGAAGATGACGATGTGTTTCGTGTCGCCGTGCGACGCGTACGCGAGCGACAGGAGATCGCCCTGTTGCGTGCGCGTCGGCATGCCGGTGGCCGGCCCCACGCGTTGCACGTCGAAGATGACGCAGGGGACTTCCGTATAGTACGCGAGCCCGATGAACTCCTGCATCAACGAGATGCCCGGACCCGCCGTGCTCGTGAAGGCCCGGGCCCCCGCCCAGTTCGCGCCGATGACGATGCCCGCAGCGCTCAACTCGTCTTCCGCCTGGATGATGCAGTACTTATTGAGGCCGGTGTCCTTGTCCACCCGATATTTTTCGCAGTACTCCTTGAACGCTTCCATCAGGGACGTCGCGGGCGTGATCGGATACCACGCGCCGACGGTGGCGCCGGCGAAGACCGCACCGAGCCCGCACGCCGTGTTGCCGTCCATCAGCACATAGTCCTTCGTGGCTGTCATCCGCTCGAGATGAAACGGCAGCGGACACGGGAGATGCGACCGCGCGTGGTCGTAGCCCAGACGGATCGCCTTGAAGTTCGCCTCGAGCAGCGCCCGCTTCCTGCCGAACTTCTCGTTCAGCATCTCGTGGATCACGTCCATGTCGATCTGGAGCAGCGCCGCGAGGGCGCCCGCGTAGGCGATGTTTCGCAGCAGCGTGCGATCGCGGTCGCGCTCGAACGACTCCACGCACATCTGCCCGAAGGGCACGCCCAGCACCGTGACGTCGTCGCGCTGGAGCTCGGAGGGCATCGGCCAGCTGGAGTCATACAGCAGATATCCGCCGCTGCGGACCGTCGCGACGTCCTTCTCGTAGGTGGCCGGGTTGATCGCCACCACGAGATCGATCGTTGGCGGGCGCGCCGTGTAGCCCTCCCGACTCACGCGGATTTCGTACCACGTGGGCAACCCCTGAATGTTCGACGGAAAGATGTTCTTGCCCGTCACGGGTATGCCCATGCGGAAGATCGCCTGCATCAGCAGGCTGTTCGCGCTCGCCGACCCGGTGCCGTTGACCGTCGCGATCTTCAGGGAGAAATCGTTGACCTGACTCATACGGCTGCCACCATCGGCCGGGTTTCAGCAAACGCGTACGGGATCACCAACTCGAACTTGCGCATATCCCATGCGGCGGTTGGACACCGCTCGGCGCACAGTCCGCAGTGAAGACAGATATCCTCGTCCTTCACCATCACGCGCTTCGTCTGCGGGAGTGCATCCGAGACATATACGTCCTGGGTGAGATTCTCGGCCGGGGCTGTGAGCCGCGTCCTCAGCGACGCTTCGTTGTCGGCGGGCGGCGCAATCGTCAAGCAGCTCACCGGGCACACGTCCACGCACGCGTCGCACTCGATGCACAGCTTGCTGGCGAAGTGTGTCTCGATGTCGCAGTTGAGGCATCGCTCCACTTCGGTGGCCGTCTGTTCCGGCGTGAAGCCCAGCTCGACTTCTACCCCGATACCGGAAAAGCGCTTCACAAGCTCTTCGTGCTGCATCTTGGAGCGCGGCGACGGATTGTAGTCGTTGTTGTAGCTCCAGGCGTGCATACCCAGCTTGGCGCTCACGAGGTTCATCCCGAACGGTTGCCGGTCCGCCACTGACAGCCCCTGGCAGAACTGGTGAATCGAGACCGCCGCCTGGTGACCATGCTCCACGGCCCAGATGATATTCTGCGGGCCCCAGGCGGCATCGCCACCGAAGAACACCTCAGGATGCGTGCTTTGCATGGTCGTCTTGTCGACGGCCGGCATTCCCCACTGGTCGAACTCGATGCCGATGTCGCGCTCGATCCACGGGAAGGCATTGTCCTGCCCGATCGCGAGAATCACGCTGTCACACGGAATAGTCACCGTGCCGACTACTGCGCTCGTGGGCTTGCCGCCGACCTCGCTCCACTCGAGCCGCTCGAATTCCATGCCCACGAGCTTGCCGTTCTCATGGATGAAAGTCCTGGGGGCATGATTCTCGACGATCTCCACCTTTTCTTCTTCAGCGTCCTCCAACTCCCACGGTGACGCCTTGAAGTGGGGACGCGACCGCCGCGCCACGACTTTCACATCCGTGGCGCCCAGCCGCTTCGCGGACCGGCAGCAGTCCATCGCCGTGTTGCCGACGCCAATGATCAGCACGCGCGGTTCGATCTTCTCGATGTGGCCGAAGTGTACGGAGCCGAGCCACTCGATGCCGATGTGGATCACATCCTTCGCGTTTCCGTTGTGGCGACCGGGAAGGTCGAGCTCCTTACCCTTCGGGGCACCGCTGCCGACGAACACCGCGTCATAGCCCTCCGCGAGGAGCGCCTTCATGGACGTTACGGAGGTCCCGAAGCGGACACTCACTCCCATGTCGATGATGTAGTTCGTCTCGTCGTCCAGGACAGCCGCCGGCAGCCGGAAGGCCGGAATGTTGAAGCGCATCAGTCCGCCGGCCTTGTCGTATTTCTCGAAGATGGTGACGTCGTAGCCCAATGGCATCAGGTCGTTTGCAACCGTCAACGACGCCGGGCCCGCTCCGACCAGCGCCAGCCGCTTCCCGTTTTTTTCGCTCGGAGCTTTCGGCAGCCGATCCGTGATATCGTCGCGGAGATCTGCCGCGACGCGCTTCAAGCGGCAGATCGCCACTGGTTTGCCGTCAACGCGTCCGCGTCGGCACGCCGGCTCGCACGGCCGATCGCAGGTGCGTCCCAGGATTCCCGGAAACACATTCGACTCACGGTTGAGCATGTACGAGTCGGAATAGCGCCCCTGCGCGATGAGCCGCAGGTACTCCGGGACGTTGGTGTGGGCGGGACACGCATACTGGCAGTCCACCACCTTATGGTAGTGGTGGGGATCGGTGACGTCAGTCGGCCGCAATGTGGCGATTCCTCACGTGAGGGTCGGAAGGATAGTCGTCCGCGGCTATCCCGTTTGCAAGGCGTAACGCGCTGAGGTATGATCGACGCAGGCTTCCGTACAGGCACTCGGCGAACAGGGGCCGCGGCCCTCGCCGCCGTCCGCATGAAGCCGACGGGACTCTCGCCAGCGTCTCACCTCCTGACTCCGCAATGAATTCATCGCAATTCTTTCTCCGCGCGCTGTGCGCGGCATGTTTGGCGGCGTCTCCACTCGCCGCACAACGGCCCGATGTCTCCGACGTAGCCACTTACAATTCCGAGCGTTTCGCGGCCATGCGATACCGCATGGTCGGCCCCGCTCGCGGTGGTCGTGTGACGGCGGTGGCCGGCGTGCCGCAGGAGCCGTCCACGTTCTATTTCGGCTCCACCGGCGGCGGCGTCTGGAAGTCAACGGACGCGGGGAGCTCGTGGCACAACATCACGGATGGTGTCCTGGCCTCGGCGTCGATCGGGGCAATCGGCGTCGCCGCGTCCGACCCCAGTATCATCTACGTGGGAACGGGTTCCGCGGCTATCCGCAGCAACGTGTCGATCGGGAAAGGCATCTACAAATCCACGGATGCCGGTCGGACGTGGACGCATGTCGGACTTGCTGATGCCGGCCAGATCGGAGCGCTGGTCATCCATCCCACGAATCCGGATGTCGTGTTCGCCGCGGTCCTGGGCAATCCATTCGTCAGCTCCAGGACGCGCGGCATCTATCGCACACGAAACGGCGGCGCGTCGTGGGAACAGGTGCTGTTCCTGAACGACAGTGTCGGCGCGGCCGACGTCGAGATGCAACCGGGCAATCCGAACGTCCTCTACGCGTCGATGTGGTTCGGTCGTCGGCACCCGTGGACGATTCTCAGCGGCGGCGCCGAAGACGGAATCTTCAAGAGCGTGGACGGAGGGGATCATTGGACCCGACTGGGTGGCGGTCTTCCCACGGGCGTCGTCGGCAAGGCCGATATCAGCGTGTCGGCCGCGGCGCCGATGCGCGTGTATGCGCTCGTCGAGGCCAGGGAGCGAGGCGGGCTCTATCGCAGCGACGACGCTGGCGAGAAGTGGACGCTCGTGAGTGCGACGCCCGGCCTGATCACGCGGCCGTTCTACTACGATCACGTCCATGCCGAGCCGACCAATGCGGACGTGGTGTATGTGGGGACCGAGAGCTTCTACAAGTCCACGGACGGCGGACGGACCTTCCGCACCATGCGCACGCCGCATGGCGACAATCACGACATGTGGATCAACCCGACGAATGGAAAGGTCTTCATCCAGTCGAACGATGGTGGCGTGAACGTCACCGTCAACGGCGGCGTCAGCTGGAGTACACAGGAAAACCAGCCGACCGCCGAGATCTATCAAGTGGCGGTGGACGATCGGTACCCGTATCGGCTGTACGGTGCACAACAAGACAACAGCACGCTGATCGTGCCGAGCCTGCCCACCAGTGCGCTCGGACTCGATGAGCCGATTCAAGGCTGGCAACGTGGACCCGGTTGCGAGACTGGTCCCATCATTCCCAATCGCTCCAATCCCGACACGGTGTACGGGGGCTGCAAGGGCCAGTTCAGCCGCATGAGCATGCGCGTCGGCCAGGAACAGCAGTCGTGGATCGGCGCGCAATCGCTCTACGGCAATCGCAACGTGGACCTGCGCTACCGGTTTCAGCGCGTGTCACCGATGGAAGTCTCGCCGCACGAGCCACACACCGTGTACTACGGTTCGCAGTACGTCCATCGGACGCGTGACGAAGGAGTCACGTGGGAGCGCATCAGTCCGGACCTCACCGCGAACGATCCACGATACCGCGACGTCGTGTCCGGGGGCGCCATCACTATCGACGCTACCGGCGAAGAGATGTATGCGACGCTCTACGCCATCCGCGAATCGCCCATCACGCCCGGGGTGATCTGGCCCGTCGTTCGCGCCGGCCCAG
>JANYIN010000081.1 GCA_025362035.1 Gemmatimonadaceae bacterium
CGGTACTCCGCGGGACGTGTTCGCCACTACGGGCGAGGCGATGGGCTCCTCGACCTCGAAGGGGCCGCGACTGCCGCGTGGGAAGACGCGGCGAGCGGCGACCTGTGGTTTGGAAGTGCGACCGGTGTCACGCGATATTCCCGATCGCTCGACGTCACAAACGCGCGCGCGCCGTCCGTGATCATCGAACGGATGCTGAGTGACGACCAAGAGATCGACACGACGAACGCTCGCATCAAATCCGGCGGCGGCGTGTTGCAGGTGATGTTTGCCTCACCGAGCTTTCGCGACGAGGCGACGACGCGATATCGCTTTCGTCTCATTGGCGCCAGCGACGCGTGGTCGGAGCCCACGTCGGAATCGACCATCCGATACGCGGGCTTGAAGCCGGGTTCATACACGTTCGAGGTCATGGCAGTTGACGCCACAGGCCTCTTCAGCACGACGCCGGCGCGGCTCACCTTCGCAATGTTGCCGGCCTTCTGGCAACACTGGCTGTTTCGATCGCTCGCCGCGCTGCTCGTCCTGGGCGTCGTCGCCGCAGTTCCGGTGTTGCGAAACCGGAGCCTCGTAGCCGAGCGCCAGCGCCTGGAGGACCTCGTTGCGCAGCACACCGGACTGCTCAAGGAGCGCAATGCGCAGTTGGAGCGCGAGATCTCCGAGCGTGAAGCGGCCGTGCAGGCACGTGAGCGCGTCGAGGAGAAGTTGCGTCACGCGCAGAAGCTCGAGGCGGTTGGCCGCCTCGCCGGCGGGATCGCACACGACTTCAACAACCTGCTCACATCCGTGGTGGGGCACGCCGAGTTGATCGGATGCGAGCTCGGTGCGCAGCATCCGTCGTACCCGGATCTCGCCGAGATTCGTCGCGCGGCGGAACGCGGTGCATCGCTCGTCTCGCAGTTGCTCGCCTTCAGCAGGCAACAGGTGGTGAAGCGCACGGTTCTGGACCTGAACGCAATCGTCACCGATGCCACGCGCATGCTACAGCGCATGCTCGGCGCCGACATCACGCTCGATGTCGCACTCGACCACAACCTGGGCCGCATCCGAGGCGACAAGTCACAGATCGATCAGATCCTGATGAATCTCGCGCTCAATGCGCGCGATGCGCTCACCAAAGGCGGGACGCTGACGATTTCCACGGCGAACGTCGATGCGTCCCAGCCGCTGACGGAGGAGGAAACTGGCGACACGGTCAGCGGACCGTGCGTGCTGCTTCGCGTGTCCGACAATGGCGAAGGTATGCACACCAGCGTGCGCAAGCGGGTCTTCGAACCGTTCTTCACGACGAAGGACGTCGGCAAGGGCACGGGGCTCGGCCTTTCGACGGTGTATGGAATCGTCAAGCAGAATGACGGGCACATCGCCGTGGAGAGTGCGCGCGGCGTCGGAACATCGTTCGCGATCTACTTGCCGCGCATCGAGACGGACGAGGTGCCGGAGAGTGGAGGGACGTCCATGTCAGTGGCCTCCGCGCCCACGGACGTCCTGGCCGATGTCATTCTCGTGGTGGAGGATGAGGAGTCGGTGCGTGCGCTGGTGCGCCGCGTTCTCGAGGGCGCAGGCTACGGGGTGCTGGAGGCGTATGACGGAGCGAGCGCCATCGCGATTGTCACGACTCACGAGGGCCCGATCCATCTCCTTCTCAGCGACATGATCATGCCCGGATTGAGCGGCCAGGAAGTCGCCGCCGCCGCTCGTGCGTTGCGTCCCGACCTCCGCGTACTCTTCATGTCTGGACACACGCGCGACGTGCTGGGAAGCCGAGGGATGGTGGACGCGGACACCGACCTGCTGCAGAAGCCCTTTGGGCCAGCCGAGCTCGCGGAGCGCGTCGGCGCGTCGCTCGCCATTCGACACCAAGACGGGGGGCAGGCGGGGAAGCGGTCGGCGAATCAGCCTACTGAGTCTGCAATACCGCTGGGCTGATGCGGTGCTGCCGAGGATCAGGCCGAGGGTCGCGATGCCCATGGCGAGGGTGAGCTGGGCCGGCCGAGTCCGGCATTCAACGAGGCCCGCTCCGATTCTCCGTAGTTCCTACCAGATCGCTCGCGAGCGCGAGGGCAATGCGCTGCACGACAAGGAGACCGAAGGCCGCCGCGAAATGAACCGCCTCGCGTCATGTAGGTCACTCATCGGTCAGCCTCCCAGATCAGGCCGTAGAGCAAGAGTGCGATACCGAGCAGGGATGGGAGCGAGCGGACGAGCGGCAGGTCCCGCGAAGGGAGGATCCGCTCCCCGGCGGTTCCAAGAACGTAGTATCCGCCGCCAGATGCTCGATGCACAGGTTGACGGTGCGACCGATCGCTCTCGTGCGGCGGTCGGTGCCCGCGGGAATCGTCACGACGTCCCACGGCCGGAGGCGCATCCTCTCGCCGTCCGCGAGGTCGATCTGGAGCGCGCCGTCGACCACTAGACACAGCTCGTCCGGGCTGCCGGGAAGATGCCACCGATACTCTCCCTTGGAAGTGGCCAGCCGAGGGCGGCTGTCACTGACGCGATTGATGACGACGTTGCGGTATGCGTCGCTGCTCGCGGCGCCCTCGGTGCGGAGATTGAGGACCTCCAGCGATGGGTACAGCGGCGGTTCCGAGTCGGAGCGGACGTGGTGGGGTGAGGGGGGTCGTTCTGCAGATTCATCATGGTGGCAAGCTGTAGGCGACGGACGCGTCGCCTTTGCCGAATATCGCACCATCACCACCGGCGGTGATCACGACGAACTGACGTCCGTCTTTTCCAGAGAAGGACATCCGGGTCCCATGAGCAGAGCGGGCGTGCGTGCGGACGTCACACGCGCGCACATCGCCATGGCAGCTCGCTCGCGCCGAGTGTGTTGACGGGCGTTCGGTCGAGGACCGGCGATGACTCGCGTTTGAGCCTCTCGAGTTACAGCTTGGAGAATGATCCGACTTGCCCAAGCCGTTCGCGCGATCCTGCTCTCGCTGATTCTACAGGGTGTCAATTCTGCCGCGCGCGCCCAATCGTCGCCGCCCAGGGCTCACGTCGATGGCGGTGTCGTCGAAGGGAGCTACTTCGACGCCCGGTCGACCGGTGCGGTGTTCAAGGGAATCCCCTTCGCCGCGCCGCCTGTCGGAGAGCTGCGCTGGAAACCGCCGACATCTGTCCCGGCGTGGCGGGGCATTCGGGACGCCAAGCGATTCCCCCCGATTTGCCCACAGCGGCTGACCTCCACCGAGTACTACGCCGGCATCGCAGCGCGTGTCGGGGGGCGGCCCGCGGCCGAAGAACCTCTGTCGACAAGCGAGGATTGCCTCTACCTCAGCATCTGGACCTCCAGCTTCGGCAGCGCACATCGCCGCCCCGTGATGGTGTGGATCCATGGTGGCGGCAACAACGGCGGATGGGGAACCCAGGGGACGGAGACCGGCGAGTTTCTGGCTCGGCAAGGCGTGGTCCTGGTGATGATCGAGTATCGCGTGGGGGCGTTCGGATTCATCGCCGATCCGGCGCTCACGGCGGAATCGCCCCACCACGCGTCGGGAAACTATGGGCTGCTCGATCAGATCGCGGCGCTTCGCTGGGTGCAGCGAAACATCGCCGCGTTCGGGGGCGATCCCTCGCGCGTGACGGCGTTCGGTCAGTCGTCGGGTGCGCTCGACGTCACCTGCCTGATGACGTCGCCGTTGGCGCGCGGACTCTTCCAGCGCGCGATCTCGGAGAGTGGAGTGTGTACGGGACCATTCGCCGCGCTGAAGGAGCCCGTTACCAGCTTCAGCGAACACCCTGCGGCGGAAGAGAGCGGCCGGGAACTGGCCAGGGCGCTCGGCATCACGGGAACGTCTAACGTGGTCGCCAGAATGCGCGCCAGGAGCGCGGACGAGATCCTCGCGGCGATGTCGAGTCACCCCGGCATTGCGCACGAGGTGATCGTCGACGGATGGGTGATCCCGGAGCAACCCGACAGGGTACTGGCTGAAGGGCGGCAGCTGAGGGTGCCGTTGGTCGTTGGCAGCAACCGCGATGAGTATCGCACGCTCGCAGGCGCGTTTCCGGTGCCCTCGATGGCCGCATACCCCGAGCAGTTATTGAGCGCACTCGGCAGCAGCGCTCCCCTTCGTGCATTCGTTCCTCGCCTACTCGACGCATATCCGGCGTCCGACACTGTCGTGGCGGAGCGAAAACTCTTCGAAGTGAACAACGACGGATTCGGGGCTTCCGCTCGCTACGTCGCGCGGGCGATGACGAAGGCGAAGCAGCGCAACGTGTTCCTCTATTACTTCACTCACGTCGTGCCGACACCGGGCGGCCGGGCACTCGGCGCCTTTCACACTGGTGAAATCCCGTTCGTGTTCGGCAGTGAGATCGGCTGGCCACATGGTCCGTTCGACCTGAATCTGAGGAACGCGATCAGCGCATACTGGGTTCAGTTCGCGGCGAGAGGGAATCCAAACCGGCGCGGCCTGCCGGAGTGGCCGAGGTACGTGCCGGCGTCGGATCGGTATCTCGAGCTGGGCGACACGATCCGCGTCGGCAGGAGACTGCGACAGCGACAGTATGATTTACAGGATGACGCCCAAGCGGCGCTCGACGCGCGCATTCGATGACCGGTACCGGGCCGGTCGAGCGAATCGCTTCCTCGCCATCGCGACCGTGGAGGCTCGCAATTAGCTGTCGATGGCTGACGCGAGCGAGCTCACAGCATGAAGGCGGCGGGACTGCAGTTTGCGCTGGCCAATCCAGCAGTCGTCGCGGCGATCCCCGGAGCAAGTCGTCGAGGCTGGATCTCGGAGGATGGCGC
>JANYIN010000120.1 GCA_025362035.1 Gemmatimonadaceae bacterium
CGACATCGTGCGCGCGCAGCTCGCCGCCGCGCTTGGCGGTGCGGCCAACGAGTCCAGCGAACGTGTTCGCGAGGCGCTGCTCGCGCGCAAGGACGTATTCTCGACGGGCGATCTTCTGCGCATGCTGTCGGCACTCACGGAACTGGAGCCACGATTCCGGAAGAGCGGGCAGCAGCAGCTGTTGCTCGAGGCGCTGCTCGTTCGGTTCGCGCTCCTCGACCGCACTGTATCAATTGAGGCTGTTTTGCGAGGCATGGGCGGCGGCAGCGGTTCAGAAGTCGAGGAGCCGTTGGCCCCACGCCGTGTGACACCTGCGGCTGAGAGCGAGTCTCGGAGGGCGCCAGCTGCCAGCCCGCGCGTCGAGGCCACGCCGGCGGAGCCGCCGCCGCGGCGGACCGACCAGCTGGTGACGGACTCGCGTTCCGTCGTTCGCGACGCCGATGGCGGCGCACCGGTGAGTTCGGTGCCGGACACCAATCGTGTGGCAGAACGGTGGGACGATCTGGTGGCCGGCATGCGTGCGGCAGGGAAATCGGTCGCTGCCACCGCGCTGGAACAGGCAGCGCCCGTCGCTGTCACGGCAAAAGGCGACCTGACCATCGCCCTCGACGAGGCCAACCCCATTTTCGAACAGGCCCTGGAATCGTCCAAGAGCGATGTGGCGCAGATGCTGCGCGCATGGTTTCCCAACGTGCAACGCGTGGTGGTGCGCGCTGCGGCGCCGACGTCCGCGCCCCGCGTCCGTCTGACCGACGAGATGGCCCGGGCCGAACGGCTCGCCGCGATGCGCCGCAAGGATCCGGTGCTGGACAGGGCGATTGACGCGCTGGACCTCGATCTCGCGGACTAATCGAGGCTCCCTCCCCATCGCTTGCCACGGCCCTGCGACGCGGCATAGCTTTCCCCCTTTCTGACCCGTTGTCGAGACGATGGCTGACTTCATGAAGATCCTGCAACAAGCGCAGGAAATGCAGGGGAAGCTCGCGGCCGTTCAGGCCGAGCTCGAAAAAGAAAGCGTGACGGCCTCGGCCGGCGGTGGTATGGTGACAGTGGAGGCGAATGGAAAGGGTACCGTTCGCTCGATCAAGATCGACCCGAGCGTGGTTAACGCCGCGGATGTCGAGATGTTGGAAGATCTCATCCTCGTGGCGGTGACCGAAGCGCAGAAGAAAGCACTGGAGGTGCAGCAGCGAGAGATGGGCAAGCTGACAGGCGGCCTGCCGTTCAAGCTCCCTTTCTAGCTGGGGCACGCATGTCCGCCATCGACGACCTCACGGGAGAACTGGCCAAGCTGCCCGGGATCGGGCGCAAGACCGCGGTCCGGCTCACCTATCACCTGCTGAAGCAGTCGCCCGACCAGAGCCGTCGTCTTGCGGAAGCGTTGCGCACCTTGTCGGACAAGGTTCGTCCCTGTTCTCGATGCTATAACCTGACCGAGGAGGAGTTGTGTGTGATCTGCCGCGACCCGCGTCGCGATCCGGCGATGATCTGCGTCGTGGAGGAGGCGCCGGACATCGGATCGATTGAACGAGCGGGCGAATTCCGCGGCCAGTACCATGTGCTTGGCGGCAGGCTTTCTCCGCTGGATGGCGTGACGCCGGACGACCTGACCATTCCGCAGCTCGTCCAGCGTGTGGCTACGAGCGGTATTCGCGAGGTCATTCTGGCGACGAACCCCAGTCTCGAGGGAGAAGCGACAGCCTTGTACGTGCAGCGGCAGCTTGCGACCTTCCCGGTCAGTGTCACCCGCATCGCGCGGGGCCTGCCGGTCGGGGGGGATCTCGAGTACGCCGACGGTGTCACCATTGCGCAGGCCCTGTCCGCGCGGAGGTCCATGTGAGTTCGGCGGCGCGGGTGCGGTTGGTGGGGATCGGGTTCGTCGGCGGCTTTGCCGCCGGCATCTTTGTCTGGGGAACCCAGGTGCAGCGCAGCAAGCACGATCTGTTCAGCCGCTCTCCCGTGCGCCGTCTGGCGGCATTGGGGTATCTCAGCGGCAAGCCCGGGGTGGAGACGGCGCGGCTATTGACGGACTATGTTCGATGGGAGACTCGTCCCGCGCTCCGCATGCGCGGCCAGCGGTTGCTGCGCCGCATGAAGGCTTACCTCGACTAGGCACGGACCCTCATGCCCGTAGGCGCAGCGAGCTGGTCGTTCACCGAAGATGACTTCGGCGCCATCACGCAGTCGCTCAACCGCTTCCTGTACGAGAGCGGAGCGCGGTGCGCACTGCTCGTCGACCGCAGCGGCCAGCTGGTCGCGACGGTGGGCGAGCAGCCGAAGTTCGATCCCACGGCTTTCGCCACCCTTACGGCTGCCGATTTCAGCGCGAACGACCAGCTCGCGAAGTTGATCGGCGAGTCCGACTTCAATTCTCTCTTCCACCAGGGCGAACGGGAATCGATGTACCTTGCGGATGTCGCACGTCGCGTGATCCTCGTCGTGTTATTCGATAACCGAACCACGCTCGGACTGGTGCGACTGAAGATGAAGCTCACCGTTGAAGAGTTGACCCACCTGTTTCAGCAGGTGTTCGCGCGTCCGACGCACGCGCAGGGCGGCGCTCCCGGCCTCCTCGCCGGCGCCGACGATGAAATCGACAAGCTGTTCCAGTAAGAGGAGACGACAGCCATGTCGATGATCAACTACGCTTCTCGCGAGATCAACTGCAAGATCGTGTACTACGGCTCAGGCCTGGGCGGCAAGACGACCAATCTCGAGATCGTGTACGGCAAAGTGCAGCCGGACACGCGCGGCAAGCTCATCTCTCTCGCGACGGAAACGGAACGCACGCTGTTTTTCGATTTCCTTCCGGTGGATCTGGGGACCATTCGCGGCTTCAAGACCAGGTTTCACCTCTACACCGTGCCGGGCCAGGTGTATTACAACGCCAGCCGCAAGCTCATTCTCAAGGGGGTGGATGGCATCGTGTTCGTCGCCGACTCGCAGGTCGAACGAATGGAGGCGAACCAGGAGGCCATGCAGAACCTGTACGACAACATGGCCGAATACGGGTACGACCTGACGAAGATGCCCTTCGTGCTGCAGTACAACAAACGCGACCTCCCCAACGCGGCGCCGCTGGCGGACATGCAGGCCGCGTTGAACCCTGGTTGGGAAATCACGGATCCCGCCAAGCAGCGCGTGTCGCCGGATCCCACGCACGCCGGCGAGAACCTGATCGAGCCGTTGCCAACGGGCGA
This sequence comes from Gemmatimonadaceae bacterium, assembly GCA_025362035.1. Taxonomy (GTDB): domain Bacteria; phylum Gemmatimonadota; class Gemmatimonadetes; order Gemmatimonadales; family Gemmatimonadaceae; genus AG11. The sequence goes on from JANYIN010000120.1 coordinate 3,201, forward strand.
GTGGATCGAGCGTGCGCAGTACTACGAGGCGGTCGCCGTCACCGGCGATGGTGTCTTCGAGACATTGCGCGGCATCAGCAAGCTCGTTCTCAAGGCGCTCGCGTGACTGCCGTGGAGCGCACGTGAATCTCCCGAACGCCGTGACCGCGGGACGAATCGCGGTCACGCCGTTGATCGCGTGGCTGCCACTCGCGCCGTCCTCCGCGTTGCGGCTCACGGCCTTCGCCCTGTTCACGGTCGCCGCAGTCACCGACTACGTGGATGGGCAACTCGCCCGCTCGCGCCAGCAGGAAACGGATCTGGGGCGCCTGCTCGACCCGCTCGCCGACAAGATGCTGCTGGTTGCGACCAGCATTCCAATGTTCATCCTGATGCACGGCAGCGCCCTTGGTGGAGGTGAATGGCCGTCCAAGGCGCTCAGCAACGTCCTTCCCTTTCGCACGCCGTTCGGTGACGCGTGGCTTCCGTGGTGGGTGCTCGCCATCGTCCTCGGGCGCGAAGTGTTCATGACACTCTTCCGACAGCTCGCCGCGCGCCGAGGCGTGGTCATTGCGGCGATCGGCCCCGCCAAGTGGAAGACGGCGCTGCAGCTGGTCTGGATCGGGTGCGCGTACTCCTGGTTCTGGACTGCCACGCTGGCGGCGACGCACCGGTGGGACACGACGCCCTGGAATGCCTTCGCGAATTTCACCGGCATTGTCGGTGTCGCCTCCATGACCGGCTCCATCGCTCTCACTCTGTATTCGCTCCTGCTCTACATACGGAGCTACAGCTTCATTCTGACGGGCGCAGCGGTGGGCGGACGAGGTTAGTCCGGAGGCCGGAGGTCACCACTCTCACGTACGAGCGCATGCGCATAGAAGTGGTCACGATCGGCGACGAGCTGCTGCTCGGCTTTACCATCGACACGAATGCCGCGCACCTCGCGCGCGCGCTGGCCGCGGAAGGCGTCGAGATCGAGCGTCGCACGACCTGCGGCGACACGGCGGAATCGATCGCGAGCGCCGTCGGCGACGCGCTGAATCGGACAGGCGCCGTGATCACCACCGGCGGACTCGGACCGACCAGCGACGATCTCACCAAGCCTTCCATCGCGGCGCTCTTTGGACGCGACATGGTCCTGGACGAGGAGCACCTTGAATGGATGGAAGAGCGCTGGCGCACACGGTTCCAGCGGCCGATGCCCGCGTCGAACAGGCAGCAGGCGATGCTGCCGGCGGGTGCGCGCAAGCTCACGAACCATCATGGGTCCGCTCCCGGCATTCTGCTGGAGGACGACCGCGGGCGCTGGGTCGCGATGCTGCCAGGGGTGCCACGCGAGATGCGAGGCATGCTTGCGGATACGCTGTTGCCGTTGGTGCGCGCGCGGCTCGGCAGCGATCGGCGCGTCGTCCGTTCGAAAACGTTGCGGACGACGGGACTTGGCGAATCGTTCATCGCCGATCTGGTGGCCACGATCGACGGCGGGATCGGCGACGCCGGGCTGGCCTATTTGCCCAATGCGGACGGTACGGACTTGCGCATGACGGTACGCGACGCGACCCCTGACGACGCGGATGTGCGGCTGTCCACCGCCGCGGGCCGCCTGCGCGGGGTTATCGGCGATGCCGTCTATGGCGAGGATTCGACCGACCTCGCGGCCGTCGTGCTCGACCTGTGCCGCGCCCAGGGGATCACCGTTGGCGTGGCCGAGAGTTGCACCGGAGGGTTGCTCGGCGCGCGGCTCACGGCGATCCCCGGCAGCAGCGATGTGGTTCGCGGCGGCGTGATCGCCTACGACAACAGCGTCAAGATCGCGAGCCTGGGCGTTCCCGAGGCCCTTCTGATCGAGCACGGCGCCGTCAGCGAACCCGTGGTTCGCGCGATGGCCGCAGGGGGGCGACGCGCGGCGCGCGCCGACGCCGCGCTTGCCATTACCGGTATCGCGGGTCCGGACGGAGGAACCGAGGCCAAACCCGTTGGCACGGTCTGGATCGGACTCGACATGGCCGGCCGCGTGGACGCGCGCCGTTATGCTATGGTCGGCGATCGCGGGGAGATACGGCACCGGGCCGCGCAGGCGGCACTCGAAATGCTTCGGCGAAGGCTGATCGCACCGGCATAGGCGCTGGTTACTCGCATTCTCTTGCCCCTCCCCCCCACAACCCGCGACATTTGTGTGGTACCCCTGGAACAATCGAATGTCAGAAACCGATCACGTTTTGCCAGAGACTGCCGCCCCGGACGAAGACACCGAAGCGAGCGGGGAGACGACGCCCGAACCGCTCGACGAGGTCGTCGCGCGGCAGCTCGAAGAGCAGAAAGACAAGTATCTGCGCCTTGCGGCCGAATTCGACAATTTCCGCAAGCGCACCGCTCGCGAGCGACAGGAAGCCGCTCAGCGTGGCCAGGCCGACATGCTGAGGGGGCTGATCGACCCGCTGGATGACATCGGCCGCTTTGCGCATGTCGACCCCGCAACTACCGACGCGAAGACGCTGGTGGACGGTGTCGCCATGGTCGAGAAGAAGCTCACCAAGACGCTGACCGGACACGGCCTCGACGTCATCAGCCCGCTCAACCATCCCTTCGATCCTGAACTGCATGAGGCAGTGATGACCGAGCCCGCAGCCTCGCACGACGAGGATCACATGGTGGCGCGGGTGTTCCAGGTCGGCTACGTGTTCAACGGTCAGCTGCTGCGGCCCGCGCGCGTGGTCGTGAAGCAATGGAACGGCTGACCGCGTAGGGTCTGCCATGGCACAGCAAGACTATTACGCCGTCCTCGGCGTACCGGCGTCCGCTACGCAGGACGAGATCAAGAAGAAGTATCGCCGACTCGCCGCGAAGCATCATCCGGACAAGAATCCGAATGATCCGAAGGCCGCCGAGACCTTCAAAGCCATTTCCGAGGCGTATCAAACGCTCGGGGACGCGGACAAGCGGAAGCAGTACGACGATCTCAAACGCCGCGGGTCGTTCGGGGACTTCGTCGATTTCAATTCGCGCGGTGGCGCGAGACGTTCCGGAAGCGGCGGGCAGTCCCCAAACTCCGGCATCCGGATGGAGGATTTCGATGTCGGCGGCCTTGGCGGCCTCGGTGACATCTTCAGTTCGATGTTCGGCAACGCGCGCAACGCTCAAGGGAGCCGCGCTCGCGGACCCCAGCGCGGCGAGGATCTCGAGTACTCGCTGGAGATCGCCTTCCGCACGGCCGCGATGGGCGGCAAGGTGCCGGTGGAAATCGATTTTCACGAGGAGTGCGCCACGTGCCACGGCAGTGGCGCCGCGCCCGGCGCGAAATTGGTGACCTGCAGCGAGTGCAATGGCCGCGGCACCATCAGCTTCGGGCAGGGCGGCTTCGCCGTCCAGCGGCCATGCCCGGCGTGCATGGGTCGTGGCCAGATTCCAACCGAACGCTGCCCCACGTGCGCGGGCACGGGTGACGTGCGCACGCGGCGGGTGGTGCAGATCACCGTCCCGGCCGGCGTGGACACCGGCACCAAGATTCGGATGAAGGGCAAGGGCGCGCGGGGAGCCAAGGACGGCACGCCCGGCGATCTCCTCATCACATTTCAGGTGAAACCCGACCGCTTCTACAAGCGAGAAGGATTGGATTTGATCGCGCCGGTGAAGATCAACATCGCCCAGGCGACGTTGGGATCAAAAATCAGCGTCAAGACGCTGGACGCGACCAAGGTGGCGATCAGGATTCCGTCGGGAACGACCTCAGGAAAGCGTTTCCGGGTTCGTGGCCAGGGGGTGGAGAAGGATGGGGCGCGCGGCGACCTGATCGTCCAGGTCGAAGTAACGGTGCCCGAGAAGCTCACGGCGGAGCAGGAAGAGGCGATGAAGAAGTTCGCCGAGGCGATGCACTACTGAGTCGTGGCCGAGAGTCGCGGCGCCGTGCTGGCAGAAGGGTCTGCAGCGACGACCGCTCTCCCGCTCGAACGCGAGCGCGCCGCGAAAAGGCGGTCCGGCTGGGTCACGGTGACAGCAGTCGCGCCACCGATGCGCGTCGCTATCGCCCACGTTCTCTCTGGGACCCGGCTCGTACCCCGCGCGGCGCCGATTCGTTCGTGCGGCCCCGCGCTGGTGCTCCCCGACGCGTCCGAGCCACGCGCGCGGACTCGACTCGTGCAGCCCGCGATCGACTCAAGCCGCGGAGAAACTGGTGTGGTGCGTCCGAACAGACGACCTGTGCAGCCGAGTAAATCGTTGATACACAACGAGATCCGGCCAGTTCACCGTCACGCCGCCAGAATCGGCAACTCTCGACGCGCACGCTCGATGACGCCACCGCCAAGGACGCACGTCCCGCTGTAGATGACCACCGACTGGCCGGGCGAAATGGCGGAAACGTTGGCAGCGAGGGCGATTTCGACTTCATCGGCCTCGATGCGCACCAGCGTCCCCCGTGCCGGCTGTGCGTGGTGGCGAATCTGCACGTCCACCTCGTCGCCAACTTTGGGGACCGGCGATACGAGCCAGTTCACCTCTCGCGCCACGACGCCGCGGCCCAGCAACTCTTCGCGAGGACCGATCACCACGGCACCGGTGTGCGGGCGGATCTCCACCACGAACATGGGCTCACGGAATCCGCCCGGCAGTCCACGCCGCTGGCCGACGGTGTATCGCGCATAGCCCGCATGCTCGCCGAGCACGGTGCCGTCGCGTTGCACGAACGGCCCCGGTCGAAGCGAGGGCGTGTCCGTTCCGAGTTCACGCTCAATGACGCGGGCGTGATCGCCGTCGGGCACGAAGCAAATGTCCTGGCTCTCCGCCTTTTCGGCGATGAGCTCGAGGCCAAGCTCGTGGGCCACGCCGCGTGTCTCCGCCTTGCTCTGCGCGCCCACTGGCAGCAGCATGCGGGACAGCACGGTCCGCTCGATGCCCCAGAGGAAATAAGACTGATCCTTGGCCGGATCGAGCCCGCGATGCAGCACCCCGTCGCGCACTTGCGCGTAATGCCCCGTCGCGATCAAGGGCGCGTCGATCGCGTCCGCCTTTCGGAGCAGATCGCGGAACTTCGTGAACGTGTTGCAGCGCACACATGGGATGGGCGTGCGCCCCCGTGCGTACTCCTCGACAAAGTCGCGCACGACGTCGCGACTGAAGGCGCTCTCGAGGTTCAGTACGTAGTGCGGAACGCCAAGCTGTTCGCAGACGCGTCGCGCATCGTTCACGCTGTCGAGGGAACAGCACGGACGGTCGGGCAGATCCTCACCGTGACAGAAGAGCTTCATGGTCGCGCCGACGACGTCGTAGCCCTGCTTCACCAGCAGCGCCGCGGCCACGGACGAATCGACGCCGCCGCTCATCGCCACGAGAACGCGCTCTCTCATCGCACGTCAGGCTGTGGCAAGTCGGCGGGCCTTCTCGACGAGCATCGGGAAGACTTCTATTACGCGATCGACGCACGCGTCGCCGCTGAGGCAGCCGAGGCTCATGCGAATGGCCGACGACGCGAGGTCGGCGCGTACGCCGATGGCAGCCAGCACGTGCGACGGCGTGATGCTGCCGCTCTGACACGCGGAGCCCGCGGAGCACGCGATGCCGCGCAGGTCGAGCGCCATGAGCAGGGACTCGCTGTCGGTGCCCGGCACGGAAATATTCATGATGTGGGGAGCACGGGGCGATCCGCGCCCGTGAATCACGGCGTCTGGAATTCGTTCGAGCAGGGCAGCCTCCATCCGATCGCGTAGTACCTCGAGCACCGTCCACTCGTGCTCACGCTCGGCCACCGCGAGCTCTGCAGCGCGCGCCAGGCCCACCGCCATGGCGACGTTTTCCGTACCGGGTCGCCGCCCACGATCCTGCGAGCCGCCAAACATCAACGGCTCCATGGGCGTGCCACGCCGCACGTACAGCGCGCCGATTCCCTTCGGCGCGCCGATCTTGTGCCCGGAAATGGTGGCCATGTCGAACGGCGTGGTGCGCGCGTTCACGTCCACCTTGCCGAACGCCTGCACGGCGTCTGTGTGGAAGACCACGCCGCGCTGCCGGGCACGTGACGCGAGGCCCGCGATGTCCTGAATCACACCGATTTCATTGTTCACCCACATGACCGAGCACACCGCCACGCTTCCGTCCACCAGCGCATCGAACGAGGCCTTGGACACCTCGCCTGAGGTAGACATGGTGAGAACGCGTTCGTCTCCGCCTTCCTTTCTCACCTGGTGCGCCGCGGCGAGCACGGCCTTGTGCTCGATTGGCGTGGTCACGATCGCCTTTCGGTCCACATCGCGCCGGCCGCGCCACGCGCCGAGCACGGCCATATTGTCCGCTTCCGTCCCGCATGACGTAAAGATCACTTCGTCCGCGGAGGCGCCCAGGCAGCGAGCAACCCGCTCGTGCGCCTCGTCCAGCGCCGTGCGCGCCTCGCGCCCCCACCGGTGAACGCTGGACGGGTTGCCGAAGCGCGGGCCAAAGAACGGGAGCATCGCGTCGAGCACCTCGACACGCACTGGCGTCGTGGCCGCGTGGTCCAGATAGACAGGATCTGGCATAAGGATGAAAGTTAGCCAATGACGACGGCGAGCGGAAAGGGATCGAATGAATCAGCGCTCGGTGACACCTGACGACCATCCGCTGCTCAGGACACGCAGCACGGACATGCTCGTGGGCGCTTAACCGGCGGAGCCGTAGAAGCGCGCGCGCACCGCCCAGAGGGCCGGAAAGAACTTCTGATCGATGGTGCGCGAGAGGTACTTGGCGCCGAGCGTGCCGCCCGTCCCACCGGTGTGCGGTCCGAGCACCCGTTCCACGAGTTGCACATGCGCGAAGCGCCATTGCCCAAACTGCTGTTCGTACTCGAGGAGCGCTTCGGCGAGAAAGAACAGCGTAGACGGTCGTTCGCCGGTATACAGCGCCTCGAGCTCGGTCTCATGTGCCTTCAACAGGTCGAGGAAGTAGTCCTGAAGAGCAGGGCGCGCCAGCGCGCGCTGTACAAGATCCGGTATGGGTCCATGCTCCTGCAGCACCTGGATGAAGTGCGGCTCGCGCAGTCCGGACACAGCCTCGATGGCGCGGAACTGCACGCTCTGCGAGCCGCTGGATGTTCCCAGATGCCGCCGAAACTCCGCGAAGTGCTGTGGCGGCAGCGTTTCGAGTGCGGACAGCTGCGCCGACACGATGCGCATGAGCGCGTTGATCCGCCCCATGTGGAAGAGCGCGAATTCAGCTTCGTGGCGCGAAAAAGCATCGATCAGCAGGTCGAGCTCGTGCAGGATCTCCTTGAACCACAGCTCGCTCGCCTGGTGGACGACGATGAACAGAAGTTCGTCGGGATGCGGCGAGCGCGGACGCTGAAGGCCGAGCAGCTCGTTGAGCGCGAGATAGGAGCCGTAGTTGACTTCGGTGCGGTCGTCGCTCAAAAGGTCGCTACCTCGAGCGCAGTCACGTCGTCCACGCGCATCATCTCCGTGGTGAAGAACGGCTCGCCGTACCGCGTGCGGATCAACGACCCGTAGGTCGCCGCATGGTGGGTGACCACGTCGTAGAGGGGCTCGCCGTTAGGATACACCTCGCCGGCCTGCGTCGCTCCCTCGAACTGCGAGGCGTAACATCGCACCGCGTCCATCTTGTGCTCGAACTCTTCGCTGATGTCCACCACGAACGACGGACGCACGAAGTCCTGTCGGTAGGCGAGTGCGTGCAGGATCTTCAGCGGTCGATGCTTTGGCGCATCGGGCGCGATCTTCGCCAGGCCGGCCACGAAGCACGCATCGCGCACCAGCTGCGCCGCCACACGGTGGTCCGGATGCCGCCCCTCCAGCGCCGGCGCGATCACCACGCGCGGCGCCAAGCGGCGAATGACGCGCGCGAGCGCTTCGCGCGTGGCCGGCGTGTTCTCGATGCCGGCATCCGGAAGTCCGAGCGACTCACGGGAACTGCACCCGAGGATCTCGGCCGCGCGGTCGGCCTCCTCCGCACGCAATGACGCGGAACCGCGGGTGCCCATCTCCCCCTGTGTGAGGTCCACGATGGCCGTCCGCTGTCCGCGTCGGGCCGCCTTGATCAGGGTGCCGCCGCAGGTGAGTTCGACGTCGTCTCGATGCGCGGCGATGGCCAGGACGGAAACAGGCGCGGTGGTCATGGGGAGAGAATATATAGGCGCCGATCGGCACGGGGTCAGGCGGTGCCGGGCGGCTGACCCCCGCGGCGCGACGCAGAGCGGCGGTCGCTAGCCAAGCAGCCGCGGCGCCTTATTCGTACCGCAGCGCCACCACGGGATCCATTCTCGCGGCGCGCATCGCCGGCAGCATGCCGAAAATGATGCCCGTGATCGCGCTCATGCCGAGCGCGGCGGCCACGCTTCCCCACGAGGTGGACGCAGGAACCGCAGGCCATGCGGTACGCACGCCGATGGCCACCAGAATACCCAGCACCAAGCCGACCGATGCGCCGATGCCAGTGAGCGTCACCGCTTCCACAAGGAACTGCCAGAGAATCGTCCAGCGCGAAGCGCCAAGTGCCTTTCGCACGCCGATTTCGCGCGTGCGCTCGGTGACCGAAATCATCATGATTGCGACGACGCCGATGCCACCCACGAGCAGCCCTACGGAACTCAACGCAAGCCCGACGACGAAAAACGTCCCGAAGAGCTGGTTGTAGATCGCCCACAGACGGTCCTGCGTCACGATGTCGAAATTGCTATTCTGGTTGGGCCTGAGGCCGCGTCGTCCGCGCATGGCGGCGGTCACGTCGTCCACCGCGTCCTGGACCTCCACGCCCGACCGGGGCTTTACGATGAGATTGTTGCCGCGCACCCACAGGTTGAGGTGACGCCGCGCCGTCTCGAAGGGCACGATGGCCTTGGGGGAGTCGCCGCCGCCCGCCGACGTCGGCGTACCCATCGGACTCGCCGTGTAGTGATAGAACCCGATGACCTTGAACTGCACGTTGTCGATCAGGATCTCCTTGTCGATCGGATCCGATTTGCCGAACAGTTCTTCCGCGAGCTTGTCGTTCACCAGCACCACCTTTGCGCCCGTGGCGTTCTCGGCGTAGGTGAAGCTTCGGCCCGGATAGATGTCGCCTCCGTCAATTTCCGTCCAATTCGGCGTGTAGGCCTCCATGCCGGCGTTGGGAATGAGCCGATCCTTATAGCGGAAGGACGCTCCCGTTCCCACATGAGAGGTCACGGCCCGTATGGTCGGAAGGCGCTCGATCATCGCGACCTCGTCGAGCGTGATGGCAGGGTTGTGACGCTCGGGGCACGTTTCGTCGGTCCCATCGCAGGAATTGAAGCCGCCGATAGGCCGACGATACACGAAGAACGACGTTGGCCCGGCAGCCTCGATGTCCCGGCGGAACGCCTCGTTGATGCCGCGCACGACCGACGACATCGCCACCACCACGAATACGCCGAGCGCGACGCCCATGATGGTGAGTCCGGCTCTCGCCTTGTTGGCGCGCAACGCGTCGAGCGCGATGGTGACGCCTTCGAACACCTGGGTGAGTGACGCGAGGAGGCGCATCAGGTCTCCGCTCGCAGTGCGTCGATGGGGTCGAGCGACGCTGCCTTGCGTGCCGGATACGTGCCCGACGCCACGCCAACCACGGTGCCAAGCAGCGTGGCCACGACTAGCGACCACGGGGCGATTGCCGCCGGCAATGGCGTATTCATCGCAATGATCTTGGCGCCGAGGATGCCGAGCAGGATGCCAAGGATGGCGCCAAGCGTGCTCAGTGTGGCACTCTCCACGAGGAACTGCCGCAGGATGTCCTTGCGCCGCGCGCCCAGCGACTTCCGAATGCCGATCTCGCGTGTGCGCTCGGCGACGGCCACCAGCATGATGTTCATGATCACCAGGCCGCCGACCACCAGGCTGATGGCGGGCAGCGCCGTACCCGCGATCGTCATGATGCTCTTCATCTGCTCGAACGACTTGAGGGCCGACGCGGAGGTCTCCATCACGAAGTTGTCCTTCGTGCCCGGGCGGAGTTTCCGCTGGCCGCGCAGGACCTCGCGCGTCGTTTCCATCGCGTCGTTCATCATGACGTCGTTAGGCGCCTGCACCATGAGGCCGTCGATGTCGCCGCGTGGATTCGTGAGGCGGTGCAGGGGCGAGTTGAACGGGGCGAATGCCGTCTTGTCCAGCGACTGCCCGAACAGGTTGCCCTGGTGCTCGATGACGCCGATTACCGAGTAGGGCACGCCGCCGATGCGCAACTCGCGCCCCACGGGCGTTAGGCCGGCAAAGAAATACTTCGCGACTTCGTCGCCAATGACGATCACCGGCGTGCCGGCTTCCGTCTCTTCGGGCGTGAAGAGGCGGCCGCTGGACAGGTCGTACTTCTTGATGGTGAAGTAATCCCCCTCCACCGCGTGCGCTTCCACTTGCCTCGGCCGTGCCCACGGGCTCGTGGCCCAGAGCGTCTCCTGGCTCTCGACGGCGTAGTGCGTGCCTGCCGGTAGCGCGTTGCGCACCAGGGCGACGTCGCGATGGTAGACGCGGGGCCGCCGCTGCCATTCCTCCCACTCTTCCCGTGTGGTGTTGTTGCCGAACCAGGGGAAGCGCCGGACCGTGAACGTGTTGGCGCCGAGCATGCGTCCGGCAAAGTCTTCTTCGACGTACTTGCTCATGCCCGTGACGATGGACACCACCGCGATCAGGAACATGACGCCGATCATCACACCGAGCAGTGTGAAGAAGCTCTTGAGCTTCTGGACGCGGATCTGCTGGAGGGCGAGGCGAACCGCTTCGAAGAATGGCATGAAGGCCTACGGGCTGGTCGCTGGGATGAGGTCAATTGTGAAACGCGTGCATGGCTCGTCGGTCCGACGGACGCCGTAGCACCGTGCCTACTCGTACCGGAGGGCGTCCACCGGGTCGAGTCGCGCCGCGCGAGCGGCCGGCACGAGACCGAAGATGATGCCTGCCAGCGAACTCCCCACGAGCGCGGCCAGGACCGCCTCCGGCGGTGCTACCGCATTGATGGGCGTGGTGGCGCGGATGATGAATGTGAGTGCAGCGCCCGCACCCAGCCCGGCAACGGCACCGATGGTGGTCAGCGTCACAGCCTCGACCAGGAACTGCCAGAGGATCGTGCCGCGTGTCGCACCGAGCGCCTTTCGCACGCCAATTTCGCGGGTGCGTTCGGTGACGGAGATCATCATGATCGCGATCACCCCGACGCCGCCGACGCAGAGCCCGATAGCCGACAACGTGATCATCACGAGAAAGAAGACGCCGACCACCTTGTCGTACAGTTGCATCAGCTTCTCCGGCGTCGACGCGAAAAAATCATTGATCGCCGCCGGGTGCAGATGACGCACGGTGCGCAGGGTCGCGATGGCGTCGTCCATGGCTTGATCGCGCGACACTCCGTCGCGCGGCTTGATCGTGAGATCGACCCACCAGGCGCCGACGTTCATGCGGCGCACGGCCGTGAGGTAGGGCATCACGAGCTTCCCCTTGTCGCCCGAGTCGAACACGTTCGCGATGGGGTTGTACACGCCGATCACCGTGAACTGCTTGCCGCCGAGCCGGATCTGTTTGCCGACCGCGCCTTCCCCGGCGAGCAGATTGTCAGCCACCTTTTGATTCACGAGGACGACGTTCGCGGCGGTCTCGTTCTCCAGCGGCGTGAAATCGCGGCCTGCCACGATGTCGCCGCCGTTGACCTCGATCCAACCGGGCGAATACGCATCCAGCGTGACGCCGGGCAGTTCGCGATCGGCGAACTTCGCCTGCGTGGACGTGCCGATGTGGGCGATGACGGAGTGAATGGTCGGGAGCTGCTCGACTTCCTTGGCCTGCGCAAGCGTGAGCGGTGGATTGTGGCGCCATGGGCAACTATCGGCGCTGCCGTTGCAGCTGTTGATCTCTGGCGGCCAGCGCGTGAGAAAGAACGTGGTGGGTCCTGCGGCGGCCATGCTCTTGCTGACCCCCTCGTTGATCCCGTGCACGGCGGCCGACATCACGGTCACCACGAAGACGCCGACGGCGATACCAAGGATGGTCAAGCCGGCTCGCACCCGGTTGGAACGAATGGCATCGATCGCGATGCGAACGCCTTCGAACATCGAGTATGCCCGTGTCCCTATCGACATGGCAGCGTCACTCCGACCGAATAGCCGTAATGGGATCGAGTCGCGCCGCGCGACTCGCGGGATATGCGCCCGCCACGATCCCCACACCCGCGCCAATGGCCACGCCGAGTGCGACCGACCATGGCGCCACCGCCGCCGGCAGAGGCGATACCGCCGCGATCAGCTGTGACAGGGCGATACCGAGCCCGATGCCGAGCAGTGCCCCGACGAGACTGAGGGTGGCCGACTCGACGAGGAATTGTGACAGAATATCCCTGCGTCGCGCCCCCAGCGACTTCCGAATGCCGATTTCGCGCGTGCGCTCGGCGACCGCCACGAGCATGATGTTCATGATCACGATGGAACCGACCACCAGGCCAATCGCCGGGAGTGCGATGCCGGCGAGGACCAGATACTTCTTGATCGTGAGCCACTGCGACAGCGCCGATTCGGAGGTTTCGAACGTGAAGTTGTCGGGCTCGGCCGGACGAAGGTGCCGCCGCTTGCGCATGACTTCGCGAACGATCTCCTCGATGCCCTTGTATTCGGCGGGATTCGGCGATTGCACGACGACGCCGTAAAGATTCTGGCGTGCGCCGGTGATGCGTCCCATGTGCGAATGGAACGGCGCGATGACCTGTCGATCCAGCGAGAGCCCGAACACGGTGCCCTGCTTCACGAGCACGCCCACCACTTGAAAGGGGAAATGATTGATGCGAAGCTCACGCCCGACGGGGTCGAGATTCGGGAAGTAGCGGTCCGCGATCTCGGTCCCGATGACGACGACGTCCGTGCCGAGGTGATCGTCCTGCTCCGTGAAGACGCGCCCCTTCTGGATCACGAGATCCTTGATGACGAAGAGGTCGGGCGTGGCGGCCTGCGCCAACACCTGCGGACCGCCTTCGGCGAACACCGAGCCGCCATTCGCCCACGTGACGTCCTGGATGGCCCACCGGGCGCCAGCCGGCAGGGCATCGCGCACCGCGAGCCCGTCATCGACGCTGATGGGAGGACGACGACGCCACGCCCGCCGGACATCCTCCGTTTCATCGGTGTTGACGTCCGGGAACCGTCGCAGGTTCAACGTGTTCACGCCCAGGAACTTCCCGGCGAAATCCTCCTCGACGTACTTGCTCATGCCCTGGACGATGGACACCACGGCGATGAGGAACATCACACTGATTGTCACGCCGATGAGCGTGAAGAAGCTCTTCAGCTTCTGCACGCGAAGTTGCAGGATCGCGAGCCGCGCGGCCTCGAAGAATGGCATGAGGGCTCTACGGCGCCACGAATGGGAAAGTGTCAGGGAGCTGATCCCGGTCGAAACGACTAGCTTGCAGGATGGATCTGAAAATCCGTCACGGCACTCTCGCGGACCTCGTCTTTGGTCTCGCCGCCCCATCTGGCCGCCGGTTGCTCCTGATGGTCGGCGTCGCAGCGCTACCCTGGGGTTTGCCACCAAGCCGCCCCGATCGCGGGAGCATCCACGGTCGTGTTCTGGAGGAGCGCTCAGGACGTCCGGTCTCCGGTGCGTTCGTCCACGTTTCGGGAACCCTGAGGAGTAGTCAGACCGACTCCAACGGGCGGTATGTCCTCGATGACGTGCCGACGCTCCCGGCGACGCCGGAACCGACGAGCTACGACGCGCCTGACACGGTGGTCGCCCGCCGACTCGGCTTCTACCCGGAACAACGAATGCTCGTCGTCCTCGATGGCGAAGCGGCGGAACTGGATTTCTCCATGCGTCGCGACCCGCGCCGAGTCGAGTCACACGTCGGTCGTCAGGCGGCAAACACGCTCGCGCCTTCCGGAAACTCCGCGGTGCCGTGAATGGCGCCGCTGCTACTCGTACCGCAACGCCGCTACCGGATCGAGCCGCGCGGCGCGCGCCGCGGGTAGCATGCCGAACAACACTCCGGTAAAGGCGCTGGTGAGGAGCGCGGCCACGACGGCCATGGGCGGAACGCTGGCCGCGATGGGACTCAACTTGTTGATGGCAACCGCCAATCCGGTGCCCAGAACGAGGCCGATGATCGCGCCGATGCCCGTGAGAGTCACGGCCTCCACGAGGAACTGCCACAGGATGTCCGCCCGCGTGGCACCGAGCGCCTTGCGGACACCGATTTCCCGAGTGCGCTCGGTGACGGAAATCATCATGATCGCGATCACACCCACGCCGCCAACGATCAGTCCGACGGCGGAGAGCACGACCATCACAAGGAAGAACGCTCCGAAGACCTTGTTGTAGACGTCGAAGAGCTGATCCTGGGTGATGATGGCGAAATTGTTATCGATGCCTGGCCGCAAGGCGCGACGACCGCGCATCGTCGCGATCACGTCGTCGATCGCATCAGCCCGCGCGGTGCCCGCCGCGGGGATGACTGCGATGCCGATGTTGTCGTACGACGCACCGAGCGATTTGCGCGCCGTCTCGATGGGCAAGATGGCGCGCGGCTTGTTCCCGCCCGCCAGGAAGCTCGCCTCGTAGTGATACACGCCGAGCACCCTGAACGGCTGACCGCCCACGTCGATCGCCTTGTCGATGGGGTCGGACTCGCCGAACAGCTCCGTCGCCAGTTCGTCATTGATCACCACCACACGGTCACCGGCCGTCGCCTCACTCGGCGTGAAGCTGCGGCCGGGATAGATGTCGCCGCCGCCGTCCAGTTCCTGCCAGTTGCCGGTGAAGCCGGTTACCGAAACGCCGCTGAGGCGCTTGTCCTTGTACGCGATGAGGCGTTGCATGTCGAGCCGCGCGCCAACGGTCCGGACGGAGGACAGTTGTTCGAGCAACGCGGCATCCGACATGGTGAGCGTGGGATTGTGCAGCCACTTGCACGTATCGTCGGTTCCGTCGCACGCCTCGAACGTGATGGGAAAACGCGAGACGAAGAATGTAGTGGGTCCAGTCTTCTCGAGGTCCTTGGCCACGCTGGCGTTGATGCCATGCACGGCCGCCGAAATCACCACCACGACGAACACGCCGACGGCAATGCCGAGAATGGTGAGGCCGGCGCGGACCTTGTTGGCGCGGATGGAGTCGAGCGCGATCGAGACGCCCTCCACCATCCCGAAGAGTCGCTGGCGAACGATCGACATCGCTATTCCGCCCTGAGCGCAGTAATGGGATCCAAGCGCGACGCGCGGCTGGCTGGATACACGCCGGCGAGAATGCCGACGCCGGCGCCGATGGATATGCCGACGAGCACGGACCAGAGCTCAACGGCGGCTGGCAGTGGCGTGACAAACGCGATGACCTTGGCGAACGCGAAGCCCGTTGCGACGCCGAGTGCCGCGCCGATCGTGCTGAGGGTCGCGCTCTCGACCAGAAACTGGCTCATGATGTCGCGGCGCTTGGCGCCGAGCGACTTTCGGATGCCGATTTCCCGCGTACGTTCGGCGACCGCCACGAGCATGATGTTCATGATCACGATGGCGCCCACGACGAGCCCGATGGCGGGCAGCGCGACGCCGGCGATGACCAGGTATCCCTTGATCTTGTTCCAGAACTCGAGCGCCGAATCCGACGTCTCGAGCTCGAAGTCGTCCTTCTGGTTGGGACGCAGGTGGTGCCGGGCCCGCATGACCTGCCGCACCGATTCCATGGCCGCCAGCATTCCCTCGCGACTCGGCGTCTGGATCATGATGGCGTCGATGACGCCGTGCACGTTCACGAAGCGGTTGAGAGGTGACTTGTGTGGCGCGATGACGAACTTGTCGAACGAGATGCCGAACGCGCTCCCCTGCTTCTCCATCACGCCGACAACCAGATAGGGAATACCCCGAATGGTGAGCTCGCGGCCGACGGGATCAAGGCTCGGGAAGAAGAAGTCGGCGACGTCCTGTCCGATGACGATCACTTCCATGCCGCGCTCGAATTCCTGCGGCGAGAAGAGGCGCCCGCGCGCGGGCGCCATCTTCTTGATGTCGAAGTAGTCCTCGCTCACGGTGAAGATGAGCAGGTTCTTTGGCCTCGCCACGTATCTCGATTGGGCCGTCAGGTTGTCCTGACCGACGACGGCGTACTTCACCCCCTCGGGCAGCGCGACCGCGACCGGAGCGACATCGGTCTCACGAATGCGTGGCCGCCGGTTGAGCTCCCGACGGCGCTCTTCGGAGTGGTCGCCGAGCTGAATGTTCGGGCGATGGCGCAGCTCGAACGAGTTCACTGCCATGATCTTTCCGACCACCTGGTCGGTCATGTAGGCGCTCATACCGCCGACGATGGACACCACGGCAATGAGGAACGTCACGCCGATCATCACGCCCAACAGGGTAAAGAAACTCTTGAGCTTCTGTACCCAGATCTGTTGCAGCGCGAGTCGGATGGCTTCGAAGAACGGCATGCGGGGAACGACCGTGGATGGAGGTGCGGGCGCACCGCGGTCGGCCGGCTCCCGTAAGGCCAGGCGACCGCGAGGTCAGAGTTGTGGCGTCGCGATGCCGAGCTTCTCGACGAAGGACGATCGCCGGTCGTCCGAGGCGACGAGCCCGTCGCGGAGCACGACGACGCGGCGGGCGTGCGCGGCGATGTCGGGCTCGTGCGTGACCATGATGACGGTCTGGCCCTGATCGGCGAGGCTTTCGAACACCCGCATGATTTCTTCGGAGGTGTTCGAGTCGAGATTGCCCGTCGGTTCATCCGCCAGAAGGATGGACGGGTTGTTCACGAGCGCCCGCGCGATAGCGACGCGCTGGCGTTGACCGCCCGACAGCTCGTTGGGACGGTGATCCATCCGCTCTCCGAGCTGGACGCGTTCGAGTGCCTCCTTGGCGCGGCGCTTCCGCTCGACGGACGGGACGCCAGCATATACCAGCGGCAATTCGACGTTGTGGAGCGCGGTGGCGCGCGGCAGCAGGTTGAACGTCTGGAACACGAAGCCGATTTCCTTGTTGCGCACTCGGGCCAGCTGGTCGTCGCTCATCTTCGACACCTGCGTGCCGTTCAGCCAATACTCGCCGGCGTTCGGTGTGTCGAGACAGCCGATGACGTTCATGAGCGTGGACTTGCCGGAGCCGGACGGTCCCATGATGGCGACGTACTCGTTCCGCATGATGGCGAGATCCACGCCGCGCAACGCGCGAACGATTTCGCCGCCCATGTCGTATTCGCGCTTGATGCCGCGCGTGACGATCACCCAGTCCTTTCCGGGTGCGGTCCCGGCTCCCTCCACCACTGCCTGCCGCTCGGCCGTCATGCCGAGTGGCGCTTCCACTGTCTGAGTACTCACGATTTCGCCTGCGGCTTCTTCGGGTCCACCTTCGTTTCGCGAACGACGGCGCCGTCCTTGAGCTCGCGAATGGCCTGATAGGTGCCGGCGACGATCTTTTCTCCCGTCTTGAGCCCGCTCAGGACTTCGAAGTGCTTCTCGCCGGCGATCCCCACCTTTACGGGACGGAAGGTCACCTTGTTGTCGGCGGCAACCACAAACACGCCCTCGACATCCTTCTTGCCCACTTCCTTCTTCGGCTTCGCCTTCCCCAGGCCGACCGCGGTATCACCCTTGGTCAGCGCCTCGTTCTCGCGCACGGTGAGCGCGATGATGGGGATGGACAACACTTGCTTGCGGGTGTCCGTGATGATCTTGGCGGTGGCCGAGAAGTCGGGACGCGTCTCGGCTGGAGTGCTGACGAGCTGGATGGTGACTTCGTAGTCCACGGCTTGATCCGCACCGGTGGAGGCTGTGGTGGCTTTCACCGAACTGTTCGAGATTTTCGTGACCTTTCCGATGAACGTGGTATCCGGGAAGGCGTCGATCTGGATGATCGCGGAATCGCCGAGCGCGATGCGCGCGACGTCCGTTTCGTCCACCTTGACCTTCGTTTCCAGGACGCTCATGTCCGCGATCGTCAAGAGCGTCGCGGCATCCTTGTTGAGCGTTCCCTGAATGGCGGTTTCGCCGTTCTCCACATTCAGCCGCGTCACACGACCTGACATCGGCGCGTAGATAGTGGTCTTGCTGAGCGAACTCTGGGCGTCGCGAAGCAGCGCGGATGACTGGTCCACCGCGTGCTTGGTCGCGTCATACATGGCCCGGTTGACATCGACAGCGGTCCGGAGCTGTTCCATCTGCTCATCCGAGATGAGCTGAGGATTGATCTTCTTGATGGCGCCCGTTCGCTCCAGGCTCTTCACCGCCTGATCGAGGTTCGCCTTGGACTGCGTGAGCTGGGACCGGCTGGAAGCCACTGCCGCCGCCGAGCGCTCGACCGCCGCCTGTGCCTGTTGCGCGTCGATTTGCAGCAGGAAGTCGCCCTTCTTGACCATCTGCCCCTCCTTCACGGCAAGCCGCACGATCTTGCCGCTGATATCGGAGCTCAAATCGACCTTGGTCTGCGGTCGGACCTGGCCGCTCGCAGTGACGGACGCCACGAGGTCCCGCGCCTGCACACTTTCGGTGCGGACTTCCACCGCCTTGTTCCCGCGCTTCGCGGCGGTGAGTCCACCAATCGCGATCAGCGCGACGATGACCCCGCCAAAGATGCTCATTTTCACGCGCTTGCTCATAGACATGTTCTCGGAAAGGAGAGACTAGCGGAGGGGGTGGCCCACCGCGTTTTCGAGCGCGGCAAAAGCCTTATGGTAGTCATAGACGGCGTTCACTCGGTCGATCAGCGCTTGCTCGTAGGTGCCGCGTGACGTCACCACGTCAAGGAATGTGGATGCGCCCACCTTGTACCGCTCTTCGGCGAACGCGAGTTCTTCCTTGGCCTTGACGGCGTTCTGTTCCTGCAGCGTGACCGTCTGCGCCGCGGTGGTGAGCGTGCGGAACGCCTGCGTCACATCCGCGGTGAGAGCGAGATCCTTGGCCTTGATGTTGTAGATCGCATCCTCGCGGTTCACCTGCGCCTGCTGCACGCGTTCCTCGCGGCTGAAGTTGTCGAACAGCGGGAGTGACACCGTGGCGTTCAAGGCCAGGGGGGAGCGCTGGAAGCTGAACGGAAACTGGCTGTTTGCCGAGCGGATGGCGTCCGCCTGTGAGCTCGTGAACTGAATCTGCCCGCAGTTGGCACTCGTCAGTCCCACACGAACCCGCAGCGAGTCCTGCTGAAAGCACGAGGACTGTTGATTGAACACCCCCGTGCGGGCCTGATTCACCAGGAAGTCGCTGTTTGTGTATTGATAGGAATTGCCGCCGACGCCAGTGCTGAGGCTGAGTGTCGGCGTATAGGCCGATTTCGCGACGTCCACGTTCAGTGCGGCCGAGCGGTCTCGGGCGCGCAGGGCGACGATGGCGGGATTCTGATGCCGCGCGTCGTCCAACAGGCTGGCGAGGTTGAAGTTCGGCGTGGCCACCGGAAACTCGGTGACGAGCTTCACGTTCTCCGGTTGCTCCACGCCCATCTGTTGGTAGAGGCGAAGCTTCTCGACCTCCACGTTGTTGCGCTCGCGAAGCACCGCCACCCTGGCCTGCCCGAGCGCGACTTCCGCGCGGCGGATGTCCAGCGAGGTGCCCGAGCCCACCTGCACCTTGGCGTTGGCCAGGTCGAGCTGCCCCTGCGCCGTGTTGACCAGCGTGTCCTGCAGCGCGGAACGCGCCTCAGCCTGGAGCACGGTCAGGTATTGCTGTGTCACCGCGGCGCGAAGCTGCTCGGCCGAGCCGGTGATGTCCGCCTCGACCGCGTCGCGGGTGGCGATCGCCGCTTTCGGCGTGAGGAAGGTGGACCGGTTGAGCCGGTAATTCAGCCCCACGTTGTAGCCCGACTGGAGCGTTGCGGAACTGTTACTGAAGGACTGACCGCTGAACACCTGTTGCCCTGCCTGCTGGTAGCGTCCCGAGAATGAGGCGTCGGCGGAGGGGAGCAAGGCCCCCTTGGCGGTTCGTACGGCCGCATCCGCTGTGCGGCGGCCGGTTGCCAGGGAGAGGTAGCCTGGGTTGTTGCGACGGGCGAGTGAGATCGCGTCATCCAGGGAGAGCGAGACGCTTGTCGGAGTCGCGCCGGACTGGGCCTGGACGGCGGGCGCCACGGCGACGATTGAAAGCGCGAACACCAGAATACGCATCGGCGGAAAGTTCCTGTGAGATGGGTCACCGTGCCGTACGGAACGATGTTGCGGCCGGTTTCACGCACGGCGTCAGGGGCACTAATCCCTGCCGGGACGGACTGTCCGGGCGGAAATCCGGTCACGCATGCCTTCCGCGCGGCAAACGACCTGGAGATGCGGTGAAACATAAGACGCCGCCTTGGTGATGCGCGCTCGTACCGTGCCGAGTGTGCCGGTCAGGCCTTGTCGTCCGGCCCCGGTGCGACGAACACCTTCGCCCGGATCTTTTCCCGAATGCGCGCGTAGATCGCGGCGCCCTTGGCCGCTGTCGCCAACGTCGGTCGGCCGATGGAGCCCGAGCTGTCGGCGGGGATCCGGAGCCAGCCGCGCCGGTATCGCCGCAACGCCTCGCGCGACATCATATAGTCTTCCGCCAACTCCATATGCACCAGACCGGGCGCGATATGGAGCATCAGCGACGTATCCACCTCGTCGCCGTGCATCGGTTCCGACTGACCCTCGAGGAGCAGGTTGAAGTCGATGGCGAGGATGTCCACCACGCGAACGCGAGCGGTGGACGTGATGATCGTGGCCAGCGCTTCCTGATGCGGATCATACGCGTGCGCCGTGAGTAGAATGAATTCCGTCACTCCAGTTGATTCCCACGTGTCCACCAGGTCGTTCAGCATACGGTGCAACGTCTTCTTGCGCACCGACGCATTCCCGGCGAACCCCTTTTTCGTGTCCGCATTGACGCCGTATTCGAGGGTCGGAGCGCGTAGCACGCCGAATTCGGCCGACAGGTCGTCGGCGAGAAACTCGGCGATGATGGTGTCGCAGCCGAGCGGCAGATGCTTGCCGTGCTGCTCGCACGTGCCCACAGGGACGATGAGTCGGCCGTCAGTGGCCAGGATGGCCGCGATCTCGGCGGGATGCATCTCCTTGATGCGGCGCGGCACGGACTTTTCTGGCGTGGAGTAGGGCATTCTGAACGACTCTGTCAGGCGGTCACTGCCGGCGGCGAGAGCGCGTGCCGTGCTTGCGTCGGCGGCAATCGCCGTGGCGCTTCTCGCGGCGAGTGCATGGCTCGGCGAGTCCTCGTCAGTCTATCTCGCGACGTGTCTGGTCGCCACCGTGGTTGCCGCCGCGGCTCTCCCGTGGACCCCACAGCCCACGGTTCGTTGGCCGCTTGGTATCGCGGTCGTGGCGTTGTTCGCCAGTGGCGCGATCGCGACCAGAGCACAAGTCCGACTCGCGCGGTTTGCGCATGCGCCTTCCGAGGTGGGCGATCAGGCCGCGGAGGCTCAGCAGGTCCGTTTGCGCCAGCGGGTCGATGCGGAACTCGTGACGCTCCGTGCCATTGCAGACGCGGTGAAGACGCTGCCGAGAGAACCGGCGGAGGCCGTCCACACGATCGAGCGCATCCTTGGCGACGGCGATCTGCGGGCCGCCTTTGTGCTGCACGCTGATACGCTCGTCACGTGGGGCGGTACGCTGCATGCCGAGCCGTTGCACCTCAACCAATCCAGCGGCGTGGTCGCGACGCCGTTTGGACTGACGCTGTACGTGGTGAACGACAGCGGCGGTTCGCGAACGGTGGCGGCGTCGCTCCTTTATGCGACGTCACCTGCGGACCATCTGATTCGCGGCATCGCGCAACGCATTCCCAGCGACGAGGTCGCGGAAGGGTTCGACATCGGACCACCCTCCGCCATCGTGCATGCCGGCGACCTCCAGTACATGGATAAAGGCCGGCCGCTCTTCACGTCGCGCGCCCTGGTCCCGTCTCCGGGGGAAGTGCTCTACCGACTCCGGGAACGCGCCCACGTTCGCATCGGCATCGCGCTGTTCGTCGCGCTGCTCGCCTTCATGGTCGCGATGGCCGGTCGAGATGGGGGCGCCGCATCGCTGATTGGCGGCGCACTCGTGGTATTGTCTTCGCTCGCGATCCTGCCGCTGAGCGAGTTCTCTACGCGATCACGTCTGTTTGATGCGTCGGTGTATTTTCTCCCGACCGGCAGGGCATTTACGTCGAATGCCGCCGCGCTCGCTTTCACGTCCGCCACCGTGTTGCTGCTCGTGTTGGCCGCAGTGCGACGGGTGGGCTCGCGCTTGCCGCGCGCGCTGGGCGCGACGCTCGCCGCGGTGACGATTGTGAGCGGACCGTTCGCGGTGCGTGCGTTATCGCGCGGCATCTCGCCTCCGTCGGAGGGCGTGTCGCGTGCGCTCTGGGTGATCTGGACGGTGCCGCTCTGTCTCACCGCCACCTCGTTGCTCGTGCTCGCGCACTGGGCAGGCCGAAGGTCGCTGGGAGGCCGTCGCGGCGTACCCATCGCGATCGGGCCGGCGCTGGCGCTGTTCGCGGCCGTCATCGCGCAGCGCGTCTGGCAGGCGCCGGGACAATGGCCACAGTGGTACAGTGTTCTCTGGGCGCTCGCCGTCGCCGCGGTCGTGTGTGGTCGGACCTCCCACCGCGCCCTGGTCGCGTGCGCCACGGTGGCCGCACTTGCCGCCTGCACG
The DNA here is from genome assembly GCA_025362035.1 of Gemmatimonadaceae bacterium. Taxonomy (GTDB): domain Bacteria; phylum Gemmatimonadota; class Gemmatimonadetes; order Gemmatimonadales; family Gemmatimonadaceae; genus AG11. The sequence goes on from JANYIN010000120.1 coordinate 25,727, forward strand.
GTGGTGTGGAGCAGCGCGTCGCGCGGGCGTGTGGAGCTCGCGGAGCGGGACGTCCACGGACTCGCCGGACCTGATTCGTCGGCGATCGGGCTGGCCGAGCGCCTTGCGCGATCCATGCAGGGAGACGAACTCCCTCGCACGCCGCAGGCCTTGCTGGAGCGCTACGTCACCGCGGACCTCGCGTCGTCCGGATATCCTGTCGCGCTCATCTCGTGGACCGGCGCGCACCCGATCGCTGCGTTCGGGGCGCGCCCGTTCACGCCCAACTTTGACGCGGTCGCCACCGCGGCGACCGAAGCGGCGGCACGGGGCATCCGTGTGATCACGAGCACGCGATCGGGCGCCTACGGCGTGCTCGTCGTTGCCGTCCCGATGCGTGGTGGTGTGATGACGATCCTGGTCGCGCCGCGAACCCGGCTCATCGGCTCGGACGCGTATTCGCGATGGTACGGCCTGGCGACGTACGAGAGCGGTGAACCCCCGTACACGGTTCAGGTGATCGGCGATTCGATGCACACCCACGAAGCCGTGCGGTGGCGGCGGCAGGACAATGTGCTGCACGGCGACTGGCCGCTGCCGGGACCGAATGGCGAGGTCCGCGCACACGTGGAGGTGGACCTGCGCGGCTTGGAGTCGCTGCTCCCCCGCGGCGGGTTGCTCGTGCTCGTGAATCTGTTCGTGGTGTCCCTGGTGTGGTTCGTCGGCGCGTTGGCCGATGGTCGCGCGGCGCGATGGCTCAGCGTGCGGCGCCGACGCCTCCGTAGTTATCGGGCGAGATTGTCCGTCGCACTCTTTCTCTTCTTCCTCGTCCCCGCCGCCGCATTCGCGGTGTGGTCGTGGCAGCAGCTCTTCGATGACGCGCAGGCGTCGCGTCGGCTGCTCGTAACGGAAACGATGCGGGCCTTCGCGGGCGATCCCGCACATGATCCCGACGCGCTCAAACTGGAGAGCGTCCGCCTGGACACCAAACTATTGGTGTACCGGTCCGGCGTGCTGGCCGCGGCGAGTGATTCCCTCTTCGCGGCGCTCGCGCCGATGGGGCAGTTGCTGAGGCCCGATGTTGCGCTGGCGCTGGACGTGGCCGGTGAAGCGAGCGCGACACGCGCGGAGCAGATCGAAGGGGCCACGGGTATGCTCGGCTATCGCGTGCTGCCGGCCTCGAACGGTGCACTCGTGCTCGCGGCACCAGCGCGCGTGGACGACTTTCTGCTGGACCGCCGCCGCCGCGACCTCGGCGTGCTGGTGCTCTTCGCGACTGCCCTCGGTGCGGCCGCCGCGCTCTGGCTGAGTGCGCTCGCGGCGCGGCAGCTCGCGCGTCCCATCGGCGCCCTCCGTTCGGCGGCACGCGCCGTCGCGCGCGGCGAGAGCGAGCTACCGCTGGACGCCAATGCGGTGAGCGAGTTCCTGCCGGTCTTCACGGCATTCCGGGCGATGGCGCACGATCTCGGGGAGAGCCGTTCCGCCCTGGTCGAGGCGCAGCGGCGGACCGACGCGGTGCTCCGCACCGTGGCGAGTGGCGTGATCGCCGTGGACGAGGCCGGACGCGTCATTCTCGCCAATCCGCGCGCCGAAGTGCTGCTGGGCGACGTGCCCGGCGCCGGCGAGCCCGTCGCGCGGCTGGGCACGTCGGCCGTCGCCATGCGCGTGGCGGGCTTTCTACGCGGCGGACACGACGGCGACGGGTTCGAACTGGAGCGCGACGGACGAACGCTGCGCGGCCAGCTGACGCGCTTGCAACGTGGTGGCGCGGTGCTCACGATCGACGACGTCACGGAACTCGCGCGAGCGCAGCGCGTGCTCGCCTGGGGCGAGATGGCGCGCCAAGTCGCTCACGAGATCAAGAACCCACTCACCCCCATCCGACTCGGCGTGCAGCATCTACGCCGTGCGTGGGGCCGACCGGATTTCGAGTCCGTGCTCGAACAGAACGTGTCGCGCATTCTCACGGAAATCGACCGCCTCGACGAGATTGCGCGCGCCTTCAGTCGATACGGAAGCGTACGCGAGGAGCGGTCACCCGCCGAACCCACCGACGTGGCGGCCATCGTGTACGATGTGGTGGAACTCGAACGCCTCGGGGAAAGCACCGTGCGCTGGAGCGCTCGCGTGAGCGCGGACGTGCCTTTCGCGCTGGCGCGCGCGGACGAGCTGCGAGAGGTGCTGCTGAATTTGTTCGAGAACGCGCGCCTCGCAGATGCGCGCTCGGTTACGGCTACCGTCTCAGCATTGCAGGTCAGCGAGGGCATCACCCGCGTCCAGATCGGGGTCGTGGATGACGGGTCAGGGATTGCCGCCGCCGTGCTGCCGAAAATATTCGAGCCGCACTTCTCCACACGTACGAGCGGCAGCGGCCTGGGCCTCGCCATCACCCGGCGTCTGGTGGAAGGGTGGGGTGGAGACGTGACGATCGAGAGCACGGTGGAACTTGGCACGACCGTGCGTATAACGTTGCGCGCGACGTGACTCGGCGCGCTATTCCGTTTTGCCCGCGGACGCGCCGGCAGCGTCGCGTATTCGGACGGTCTTGATGTTCGTGAACTCTCGGAGTCCGACATCGCTCAGCTCGCGTCCGTAGCCGGACGACTTCACGCCGCCGAAAGGAAATCGCGCGTCCGACACCACCATGTCGTTGACGAATACGCTGCCCGTATCCAGCTCGCGGATAAATCGGGCCTGTTCCGCTGCGTCGCCCGTCCAGACGCTGGCGGCGAGTCCGAAGCGCGAATCATTGGCGATGCGGACGGCGTCGTGCAGGTCGTCCGCCACGAAAACGCAACCGACGGGTCCGAACAGTTCTTCGCTGTAAGCGGGGGCATCGGCCGGGATGTCGGTAAGCACGGTGGCCGGATAGAACGCTGACGACTCGTCAGGCCGAGTGCCACCGCACACCACGCGCGCACCCAGCGCCACGGACCGCAAAATCTGCTCGTGCAGTTCCGTGGCCAGGCGGGCCGACGCCAGCGGGCCAAGTTGCGTGGCCGGATGGAGCGGATCACCCACTCGTAACGCCCGCATGCCGTCAGTAAACCCCCTCAGGAACGCCGCCGCGATCTCGCGGTGCACGATGAAGCGCTTCGCGGCGATGCAACTCTGGCCGTTGTTGATGGTGCGTGCCTTCACCGCCGTCTCGATGGCGAGCGCCAGGTCGGCGCTCGGCATCACGACGAACGGATCGCTGCCGCCGAGTTCCAGCACGCACTTCTTCAGATGTCGTCCCGCTTCCGTCGCAACGCTCCGTCCCGCGCCCTCGCTACCTGTGAGGGTGATTGCCGCGACGCGCGTATCCGCGATGATTCCCGGCACCGCGTCACTGCCGACGAGCAGCGTCTGGAAAACACCGTCGGGTGCACCGGCGCGTCGCGCGAGCGCTTCCAGTTCGAGTGCGCACTGCGGCACGTTGGACGCGTGCTTGAGTAGCGCTACGTTGCCCGCGACGAGCGCAGGGGCGAGAAAGCGCACCGGCTGCCAGAACGGAAAGTTCCACGGCATGATTGCCAGCACTACGCCGAGCGGATCGTACGCCACGAACGATCGGTGCTCGCTGTCGGCGACAGGGAGAGGCTCCGTGAATTGGGGGCCACGCGTCGCGTAGAAATCGCAGGCGGCAGCGCATTTTGCCGCCTCCGCGGTCGCCGCGCCGACCAGCTTGCCCATCTCCAGCGTCATGAGGCGGCCGAGGCGGTCCTTCTCCTGGTCGAGCAGCGCGCCCAACCGCGCGACCACGAGCGCGCGCTCGCCCACCGGAGTGTGACGCCACACGGATGCCGCACGATGCGCGTGCATGAGACGAGCCTCGATCTCGGCGGCCGAGTGCTCAGCGAATTCCGCGAGCGTCTCGCCGGAGGCCGGGTTGATGGAACGCAAGGTCACGGCGTTCGCACTCCTTCGTCATGCCACCACCCCTCGGGGCTTTCTTCGGTGCCGAATATCCGACGCCACCACGGAACGCGTCGCTCGCGCTCCAGTACCGCGCCCGCGGCGAGGCGCCACGACTCCTGCATCGTGGCTGCGTCCGAAAAGCGATGGATGGGATCCGCCGCCAGCCCCCGTTGCAGCCACTCGGCGATTTCCGGCGCGAACGCAGACAAGTCGAATGCCCCTGCGAGCTCGCGCGCGAGAATCACCTTGCTGTCCGATTCACCGAACGGTGCGGCGCCCGTGAGCGCATACGCGACGATGGCGGCCAGTGAAAAACAGTCGGCGGCGGCTTCCTGCGGTTCGCCAAGCAGCTGCTCGGGTGGTGAGAAGGCCGGTGTCCCGGAGGCCCCGGTGGTCTCTTCACCCGTCGGGTTGGCGATGCCGAAGTCAGCCACGCGCCATCGCCGGTAGCGGTCAATCAGAATATTCTCCGGCTTGAGATCCCGATGCACGATGCCGATGGCGTGCGCTGCCGCCAACCCGCTCATCACGTTGTCCACCTGTGGCGCGATCTCGGCGAGCGAGCGTGCGCCGGCCCGCGCGACGAGATCCGCGACCGACCCGCCTTCGGCGAGTTCCATGGTGTACCACGAGACGTCGCCGCGACTGTCCCAATCGTAGATCGGAACGATCGCTGGATGCGCCAGTTGGGCGGCGAGACGCGCTTCGCGACGGAATCGGCCGACGGCGCGCTCATCCCGTGCCACATGCTGGTGCAGGAGCTTGAGCGCGACTTCCCGACCCAGCGAGAGGTCGCGGACGCGCCAGACCGACCCGAACGTGCCGGCCCCGAGGGGAGCCAGCACCTCGTAGTCGTCCGCAAGCGCCCAGCGAAGACGCACTTCCGGTGATTCGCGCGAGGCGGCTGTGGTTTCGCCGCTGAGCGTGAGCACGGTCCGGCTACCGAGTACCCGGTCCATGGCGCGTACCATCCCCGCCACAGTCCCGTACCGATCGGCCGGATCGGCGTGCAGGGCGCGGTCGATGACCGTCGCTACGCTGGGTGGCACGTCGGGCCGGACCAGCGACACCGGCGGGATGTTCGCTCGTGGCGGCGCTTCGCCCGTGAGCGCGTGGAAGCAAAGTGCGCCGAGCTGCCACTGATCGCTGGCCGCGGTGGGGTTCCAGCCGTCGCCCCATTCCGGGGGCAGCGGCATTCCTGTCGCATCGGGAGCCAGGCCGTCGGGGATAGCCGCGAGCGGAACGGCCCATTGCCAGCCGAGGAGCCACAGCCGACCCATGGGCGTGCTCCAGACATTGTGAATGGACAGCGCGCCGTGCACGCTGCCGGCATCGTGCAGATACGAGAGCGTGGACCCGACTTCGCGCATCACCCGCAGCACGGCCGGCACGTCTTCTGTTCCGGACCTCGCCAACCGGGCGCCCACCGTTTCGCCGGCAATCCACCGACGCAGGTAGCCAGGACCCCGCCGGCTGCCGGCGTGCGCGGGCCAGTAGTGATACGTGGTCGGCACTGCCGGGTGATTGCGATGTGCAAGTGCTCGTGCCTCGTCTTCGAGCCACGAGGCGTGCTCGAGAGCGGGGACGCTCACCAGCGACAGCGACCGACCGAGCGCGTCGATGACCTCCTGGAGGTGACGGAACTGGTGCCAGAGCCCTTCGGACCCCCAGTGCCAGCCGGCTGGCAGCTCCCATTCCGCCAGGTGTTCGGGCAATGCCAGGGAGAGGCGATGAATTTCGCCCGCTTCCTTGAGTGGTCGGTCCTGCGCGCGCGAGGAGCGGGTAGGCGGCGTCGTACGAGTCACAGCGTCAACTTAGCGGAAGCGCGCGCGACGGGAGAGGCGACGTGAGTGCGCAACATCACATGCGCGACTCCGACAGCGGTTCTTCCGCGACCTGGTGCATTCCGGGGAACAGCGACGTGTCGGGGCGCACGCTCACTTCTACCGTGCGCACGCGCAGCGGCTCGCCTCCATGCGGGGCTCCCGAACTGAGTGACGGCACGTGGACTGTGACGGCGATGATCCGCCACATGGTGCTGGGCCGCGTCATGCTCCCGTCGCTTTCCACCGAATCGAGTTGCAGCACCTCGCCGCGCGCGGGAATCACATCACTGAGGCACTCCGCGAGGAGTTGCTCGTTGCGGTCATGCCGGGTGACGCGGAGCGTGATCATTAGTCGTCATCGCGTGGTTGAGGACGGCGCAAAGCTAACGCGGCGAGGTGGCGCCGAGCCAGCGGGCAAGCGAGAATTCGTGCGAAACCATGCGCATGCCATCGACGTACGGATGAGTGCCCCCGACCCGAACGAGGTTCCCATGTTGTTTCTGCTTAGCTTTGCTATTTCGGCCATCCTGGCCACTCTCGCCTATGCCCAAACCCGCAACTTCGTTACGCGTCGGCTTCGATATGTGGACGCCGTGCAGTCGGCACTCGCGCCCATCGTGACTGGCGTGGCGGTCGCGGTGCTGTGTCTCCCAATTGTGGCGTTCCTTCCACTCGTCGGCCTGGGTACCGCGCTCAGCGTTGGTTTTGCCGTTGGCGCTGGGGTCGCCTCGGGTGCGCGAGAGGTGCGCCGCAAGCTGCCAGGATACTGAACGAACGCGGGTTGGTCGCCTCTGCCAGGGGCGTGGGTAAGTCCCGTGCCGATCCATGTTAGGTTTCGGCATGCAACTCGTAACCGCAGACATTTCAGATCCCATCAACGCTCGCATCCTGTCGGTGAGTGAAGATCGGATTGCCGGCTTTCTCGAAGATCCGTTCGCGGAGATCGCGCGTCTTTCGGATCTTCCGATGGAAACGGTGATCGAACGGCTGCGCGGCATGCTCGAGGCCGGCGTGGTGCGGCGTATTCGGCAGACGCTGATGGCGACGAATCTCGCGCCCGGTGCGCTCGTCGCGTGGAACGTGCCGGTCGACCGTCTCGACGAGGGCTTCGACTACCTGGCAAAGCGCGATCCATTTTCCGGCCACGTCGTGATCCGATCCACCGACGCCGACACGCCGGGTTCGGTGTACCGGCTCTGGACGACGTTGAAAGTGCCGCAGCGTTTCTCGATGCACGCGCACTGCGAGATGCTGGCCTCCCGCATCGGCGCGACCGCATTTCGCATCATGCCCGCCAAATGCCTCTTCGTGCTCGGCGTTGGGCACATTCGTCGCAAGGGCATGGAACCGGGCAGCCGCACAGATGAGCCGAGTGGGGTGCTCGACACCAACATCGCGACGCTTTCGCCACTCGAGTGGCAGGTGCTCGCATCGCTGAAGCGCGAATTCGAATCTGGTGAACTGACGTCGGAGCCGTGGCGCGCGCGCGCCGACGAAGCCGGCGTGTCGTATGAGGAATTTCTAGCCGTCGCGCGCGCGCTGGCGGAGCGGGGTGTCCTTGGCCGTTTTTCGACCTTCCTGGAACACGTGAAGCCGTCCGCCTCTGGTGCTCGCGTCACGCGCTACAACGCGCTGTTCCATTGGCGTGTGCCGCTCGGACGCGAGATCGAAGCGGGGCGGGAGGTGGGGCGCCATCACATTCTCACGCATGCGTACTGGCGCGAGGGCGGTCCCGAGTTCGCGAACGTCAACATCATGGCGGTCGCGCACGGGACCGAAAAGGACAGCGTGCTGGCACACAAGGCGGCGATCGACGAGCACCTCGCGTCGGTCGGGATTCCGGTGACGTACACGAACGTGTTCTGGGGCGGCCGCAGCGAGATCAAGCCGTCGGAAATCATGCCACAGGCGTACGAGGCATGGTGCCGAGCAGAAGGCATCGACCCGGCCACGATGCGCGCGACCTGAGCTCCCCGGTATGCGTCTGTTCGTCATAATTTATCGGTTGCTCCCGTTCGCCATCGCGTTTCGTCGCGATTTTCGGCGCTGGGTGTTCTTCGGCGGTCCGATGCGCCGGAGTCCGGACGACCATAGGCGTCGGGCCGATCGGCTCGTTGCCAGTCTCGCATTGCTGGGGCCAACGTTCGTGAAGCTGGCGCAGCTGTTTGCGGGTCGAGCCGACCTCCTTGCCCCGGTGTACGCCAGGGCCCTGTCGACGCTCACGGATCAGGTGCCGAGCGTGCCGGTCAGCGAGATCGAACGCATCATCGTCGAAGAGTATGGAGCGCCCCCGGACGAACTCTTCGAGCGCTTCGACCGCGCGCCGCTCGCCGCCGCGTCGCTGGGGCAGGTCCATCGGGCACGGTACGACGGCGAAGAGGTCGTGGTGAAGGTGCTTCGCCCCGGCGTCGAGTCGCTGGTCGCAAAGGACGTAAAAGCCGCCAAACGAATCGTGGCGGCAGTCGAGCGCTTCTGGCCGAGCGAGCACGTCGTCGGGACGCGCGTCGTGATCGACGAGTTTGCGTTGCGCGTCGCGGAAGAGATGGATTTTCGACAGGAGGCAGCGCACGCGGCGGTGATCGGGGCCAACTTTGCCGGATCGCCGCGGATCTGGATCCCGCGGGTCGTGACGCCAATGGTCCGGCAGCGCGTGCTGGTTCTCGAATATTGCGACGGACGCCGCATCGACCGACTCGACGAGTGGGTTGCGGAACGACGGGTGGATCCGCAGCGCCTCGTGCGCGACGTGATGGACCTGTATGCGCGCATGATGCTGGTGCACGGGCTGTTCCATGCCGACCCGCATCCCGGCAACATGCATGTGGCGTCGGACGGTCGCCTCATTCTTCTCGACTTCGGCATGGTCGTCCGGGTGCCGTTGGAATTGCGACGGGATCTGGTGGCAGCAATCTTCGCGGCGATCCGGAAGAATCCGGACGAGCTGGCCGCGTGCTTCCAGCGCCTCGGCCTCGTCGTGACGGGCGCGGATCCAGCGGTGATTCGTCGCCTGGCCGCCACGCTGCTGTCCGTCGCCGACCTGCGCACCACCACGCGCGAGCGCGTCGAACTGCTGGCCAACGAAGTGCTCGAGGAGCTCTACGACTGGCCGATCGTGTTGCCCAGCCAACTGGTGTACTTCGCGCGGACCGCATCGCTGATCGAAGGACTGGGGACGCACTACGACGCGCACTTCAATGCGCTCGCGTTCGCCACGCCCATCGCTCTGTCGCTCCGTACACCTATTCTCGATTCGCTGTATCCGGACGGCGGGCGGCCTGCGCTGGATGCGGCGCGTTTCGTCGGCGCCGCGATCGGCGCGACCGCCCGCATCGTGCGGCAGGCGTCGCTGGATCTGTTCGGCGCGGTGCGAGATGCGTTCGCGGAAGCGGCCCTCCCAGCGGACAGCGCACTGCGGAGCACGAACCATACTCTGCCACAAACCAACGGTTCGACACTTCAGGTGCGTAGTACAGACGACTGACCTGCGCGCGTGGCTGATCCCGCGGCGGACCGCTACCCGAACTGTTCGAGTCTTCATGCGTGCGCTGATCCGATCTGCTTTGTTCGTTGTCGCCTGCCTTGCCGTCGCGGCCACTCCGGCGCGCGCCCAGGTGGGCTCGACGACCGACATCATCATGGGTAAGGTGATCGGCTCCGATCAGCAACCGGTGGTCGGTGCGCGTGTCGAGGTGAAGTCCGCCGAAACAGGAATCACCCGCCGCAAGACCACGAACGAGAATGGCGAGTACTCCGTCATCTTCCCGGACGGCGGCGGGTCGTACACGCTGACGGTCTCGTTTCTCGGATTTGCGCCGCAGGTGCTGTCGGTCAATCGCCAGGCGGACGAAGACCGATTGGTTGCGAACGTTCGGCTGACGCGCAACCCGCAGGTGCTCGCCGCCGTCAACGTTCGCGCGCAAAACCTGAATCAGGGTGCGCAGGACCGGCCAACGGCAGGGAGCACGGAGCGAAATCTTTCGGCTGCCCAGCTGGACCGGCTACCGATCGACAAGGGTGATCTGGCATCGGTCGCCTCGCTCGCCCCTGGCGTGATCGGAACGTCGGCCACCGATTCCACCGTCGCCACGTTCTCGGTGGGTGGCCAGCCGACCAACCAGAATCAGATCACGCTCGACGGCTTGAGCTTTGGCTCCGGGAGTGTGCCGTCGGAAGCGGTGCGCAGCACCCGCGTCATCACGAATACGTACGATGTGAGCCGGGGACAGTTCACCGGTGGACAGGTCGCGTCAACGACGCGCGGAGGGACGAACAACCTGCAGGGAGTGTTCACTTACGCGCTGCGCGATCCCCAGCTCGAGTTCGTGGACGAGTCATCCACGACGTTCGGTCAGAAGTATCTCCAGAATTCGCTCAGCTTTGGCACCGGCGGTCCGATCATCGAGGACGAAGCGTTCATTTTCGGTGCCATGTCCGTTTCCCGTCGCACCAATCCGTTGTCGTCACTGCTCGCCGCGAACACGCAGACGCTCACGCGCCTTGGAGCGAACCAGGATTCGGTGACCAACTTCCTCAATCGGCTGAACATCCTGGGGGTTCGCGCCACCCTGCCCGGCGTCCCCGATGAGCGGCTCCAGGATCAAGCGTCCGCCATCACACGCATGGACTGGTCGATCGGAGAGCTGCACACCCTCACGGTCCGCGGCGACTGGCGCGGACAGTTGCAGGATGGGACGCGCATCTCGTCCACCGCGGTCCCGAGCACGGGCGGCAGCCTGCACACGACGGGCGGCGGTGTGATGGCAACGCTGACATCGCACATCAACGGCTTCATCAACGAGGCACGCATCTACGGCTCGACCGATCATCAGAACACGGACCCGTACCTCGTCGCGCCGGATGGGCGGGTGACGGTCGCGTCCACGCTGTCGGACGGCACACAGGCGGTGACCAGCCTTCAGTTTGGTGGAAACCCATCGTTGCCGCAGGAAACGCGCTCGAAGCTGCTCGAAACGACGGACGAGTTGAGCTACATCAGCACCGGCGGCGCGCATCGCGTCAAGCTCGGCGTGCTGTTCAACGCCGACCGCTCCACCGTGGGCACGCTCCCGAATCGCTATGGAACGTTCACGTACGCGTCCCTGTCCGATTTCCAGAACAACCAGCCATCATCGTTCACGCGTACCATCTCGGGCCACGATCAACTGGCCGGAAGCAATAGCGGCGCGCTGTACCTGGGCGACGCATGGCGGAAGTCTCCGGCGCTGCAGCTGACGTACGGGCTGCGGCTCGAGACGACGCGATTCCCGAACGTGCCCGACTACAATTCCGACATTCAGGCGCTGTTCAACAAACGCACGGACGCCACGCCGTCCGAAACCCACCTCAGCCCGCGCTTGGGATTCACCTACTTCATGGGCATGCAGCCCCGCGACACGACAAGTCGCGGAGTCGGACAGGGTGGGGGTGGCCGGGGCGGCGGGCCAGGAGGCTTCGGGGGCGGACAGACCTGGACGCTCCGAGGGGGGATTGGCGAGTTCCGCGGCAAGATCTCGTCGAACCTCGTGGCGGCCGCGGTCAACAACACCGGCCTGACGGGCGGTACGTCGCAGCTGAACTGCATCGGAGCGGCGGTGCCGATTCCGGATTGGACCGCCTACCTCAACGATGCCGGTACCATCCCTGCGTCGTGCCTGGGCGGAGCGCCCGGCGTGGTGACGGGCCAGCGGCGAAACGTCACCACGTTCGAGGACGGTTTCGGCGCGCCCAAGGTATGGCGCGGGTCGTTGGGTGCGAGCCGCCGGTTCTTCCAGCGGTACAGCTTCAGCCTGGACGGATCGCTGGCGTATGGCCTGAGCCAGACAGGCTCGCGCGATCTCAACTTCAACAACACGCCGCAGTTCACCCTGCCCAGCGAAGGGGGACGTCCGGTGTACGTGCCGTCGTCGGCGATCATTCCCGCCACCGGCGCGAACAGCATCGTCTCCTCGCGCGTCCACCCGGAGTACGGCAGCGTGTCGGAATACACGTCCACGAATCGCTCACTGTCCGCCTTGGGCACGGTGTCGTTGAGTGGGCTGACGATGCAAGGCATCCAGATGAACCTGTCGTATTCCCTTCTGCGGTCGCGCGATCAGCAGAACGGCTTCAGTGCGGGCGGCGGCGGATTCGGAGGGGCGAACACGGCCGGGGATCCGAACGTGACGGCATGGGGCACGTCGGATCTGGAGCGTCGTCATGCGCTGCTCGGGACGGTGACGTATCCGGCGCGGCCGTGGCTCGACATCTCGTTCATCGGTCGGTACACCGCCGGTCAGGCATACACACCGACCGTGAACGGCGACGTGAACGGCGACGGCTCGCGAAACGACCGCGCATACATCTTCGCTCCGGGAGTCACCACGGACACGGCGGTCGCAAGTGGCATGTCGCGCATCCTGGCAAATGCGCCCGATCGTGTCGCCACGTGCATCCGGTCGCAGCTCGGCACGATCGCCGCACGGAACAGTTGCTCGTCCCCGTGGTCGCCGTCGCTGGACATGCAGTTCAACTTCAAGCCAGACGGCCTTGGCTTGGCGCGTCGCCTGACGATGTCGCTGCAACTCCAGAACGGACTGGTCGGACTCGACCAGCTGCTGCACGGCAACAACCTGCACGGATGGGGACAGCCCGTGGTGGCGGACCGCACGCTGCTGTTCATCCGTGGTTTTGATCCGTCCACGCTGGCGTACAAGTACCAGGTCAACGAGCACTTCGGCGTGCAGAACAGTCAGAACAGCGCGTTCCGCGTTCCGTTTCAAGTGGGACTGCAGGGACGGCTGACCGTCGGCCAGGATCCCGCACGTCCGAACACCCGGGCGATGTTTGCCGGAGCCGATGGTCGGCCGGCGAGCAAGGAGGAGCTGAAGTCGCGGATGTCTCGCGTGGTGCCGAACTTCTTCAACCTCACGCTGCAACAGAACGACTCTCTGAAGCTGTTGCTCACGGCGGAACAGAAGACGAGGCTGAGCGCGCTGTCCGACACGCTAGCGCCCGTTGTCGACAGGATTGCGGAGGACCTGGCGGAAATCATCGTGTCGTCCGGCGCAGCGCCGGATCCCGCAATCCTCGGCGTGAAGATCCAGGGGCGCACCGACGAAGCACGCAAAGTCGGTGAAAAGGCCGTCGAGCAGCTCAAGAGTGTGTTGACGCCGGATCAGTGGGCCAGGCTGCCGGACCACCTGAAGGCCATGCCAGCGGGCCGCGGGCTCGGCGCGCTCGGTGGCGACGGCGGCGGCCGTGGTGGGTTTGGTGGGGGCGGGCGCCCACCCCAAGACTGACAGGGGCTAAAGCGCGACGCGTACGATCGTCCCACCGGCCAGTAGCAGCAAGGGGGAGCGTCTCGAATCACTCTGTCGCGTGACGTATGTGTCGACATTGACGCCCGTTAGCAACGTCGTGCGCATTCCAAGTGTGGCCTCGCGGCGGTTCAGGGAGGAGTAGCGCGTATCGTACGACAGGTCGGCCTGGATATAGGGAAACGACGACCGGCCAAGGATGTCGATGTCGTGGCCAAACGCCGCGCGGTTCTGATACCGCCGAGACCACGTTGCGCCGATGTCCCTGAACTCGATGCGCGTGCGGTCGCGGATCGCAAATCCCGCGAATAGTGGAATGGTGGCGACGATCGTCTGCACATAGCGGTGCTCGAGTGCCGCCGGCGTCAGCACCTGCCGCACGTCCGAGCCGACGCTGACGCCGTGGACGACCGGCGAAACGATCCCTAATCCCTGGACGCGCTCGTTCGGCGCAAAGTCATCAGCTGCGAGATGCTGTTCGACCACGAGCGTCGCACCGAAGCCGTGGACGCGAGGCGACGTCACGAACAGCTCGGTGCGTATCTCGTGGAGCAGGGGAGGGGTCTGCGCGAACAGAGGCGAAGCGGCTACGCCGCTGAGGAGCACCGCGATGACGAAGAGTCTCATGTCTTGACCGACGGGGATGGGACGGCGACCGTCAAGCTATCGCACGGACGCGCGAGTGGTAGACAGCGCTTTTGGCCGCCGGTACGGCGGGAGGTATCTTCTCGTGAATCCCTCGCACGACCGCGCCGAACTCCGGCGCAGGTCAGTTGCGTTCACTCCTCGCTCAGTGACATGTCCGCTTCTCTGTTCACGCCCCTTCCGCTCCGTTCTCTGACGCTTCGGAATCGCATCGTCGTCAGTCCGATGTGCCAGTATTCCAGTGTGGACGGCTACGCGACGGACTGGCACCTCGTGCACCTCGGGAGCCGAGCGGTGGGAGGCGCAGCACTCGTGATCGCGGAAGCGACCGCGGTATCGCCCGAGGGGCGCATTTCTCCGTACGATCTCGGCATCTGGAAGGACGACCACGTCGATGCGCTCGCTCGCACCACGTCGTTCATCGAGGCGCAGGGTGCGGTGGCCGGCATTCAACTCGCGCACGCGGGTCGCAAGGCCAGCGTGGACGCTCCTTGGCGCGGCGGTCGTACGCTGGATGAGTCCGAGGGGGGTTGGCGTCCCGTCTACGCCCCCAGCGCGATTGCGTTCTCTCAGCGCACGCCGGTGCCGGTGGCGATGACGCACAACGACATCACACGAATCATCGCGGACTTTCGGTCGGCCGCCGTGCGCGCGCTCGAGGCGGGCTTCCGCGTCATCGAACTGCACGGGGCGCACGGATATCTGTTGCACGAATTCCTGTCGCCCATCAGCAACGTGCGCGAAGATGAGTACGGCGGCGCGTTTGAAAATCGCGCGCGGTTTGTGCTCGAGTGCGTGGACGCCGTTCGCGAGGTGTGGCCGGAGCGACTACCATTGTTCGTGCGGCTGTCGGCAACCGACTGGACTGGTGGTGGTTGGGACATCGAGCAGACGGTCGACCTGTCCCGCGAGCTCACCAGGCACGGCGTGGATGTCGTGGACTGCTCCACGGGAGGAAACGTGCACGGCGCCGTGATCCCGGTGGGGCCCGGATATCAGGTGCCCTTTGCGGCACGCGTGCGACAGGACACCGGAATCATCACCGGCGCGGTGGGAATGATCAGTGAGCCGGCACAGGCCGAGGAGATCATCGCGACCGGGCGTGCCGACTTCGTCATCATGGCGCGCGAGTTCTTGCGGGATCCCTATTTCCCGCTTCGCGCGGCGCGCGTATTGGGCGAGGCGATCGCGTGGCCTCCGCAGTACGAGCGCGCCAGAGTCTGAGGTCCCGGGGTCTTCCGACGAACACGTGCCGGGATGTAGTCTTCGCTCGTGCAGAACGCACCCGATGTCGATCATTCGGGAAAACCAGCCTCGAGGTTCGTGTCCATGTCTCACGACGAATCCGCTCCGATCTCTCGCCGTACGTTCGTGAAGGGGTCGGCTACCACGGCCGCAGCCTTTGCCCTCGGCCCAATGATCGTGCCGCGCCACGTACTCGGGGGCGTCGGGTATCGCGCGCCCAGTCGGACGCTGAACGTTGCGATGTGCGGCATTGGCGGCATGGGGATGAGCAACATGGAACAGCTCATCGCCGCTGGGCACAACATCGTCGCCATCTGCGACGCGGACTTTCCGTACGTCGAGCGCTCGTTGGCGGGACGACTTCGTCCGCGACCGGGCGAGACGGGGCCGTCTGCCGCTGCGGAAGCGCTGCGTGACGCGTACACGAATGCAAAGAAGTATTCGGACTATCGCGTGATGCTCGAGCAGCAGAAGGACATCGACGCCGTCTCCATCGCGACCCCCGACCATCTGCATGCCGTCATCGCGTACACAGCGATGAAGGCCGGCAAGCACGTGTACGTCCAGAAGCCGCTGACCTACTCCGTCCTGGAATCGCGTATTCTGGCCCGGACGGCCCGCGACACGAAGGTGGTGACGCAGATGGGCAACCAGGGACATTCCATGGAGGGCACGCGTCGCATTGTCGAGCTGATCAACGCCGGCGTGATCGGCCCCGTGCACGAGGTGCACGTCTGGACCGATCGTCCTCTGCGATACTGGGCGCAGGGTATTCCGCGTCCGCCCGCTCCAGGCACTCCGGCGCCGTCAGCCGCGAATCCGAACGGTCCTCCGCCGCAGTGGAACATGAACACGGTGAACCGCGCCGTGCTCAAAGCGATGGCAGAAAACCCGCAGAACATTCCGGCGGGCCTCGAATGGGATCTGTTTCTTGGACCTGCGAAGGCCATTCCGTATCATCCCGCCTACCATCCATTTAGTTGGCGTGGCTGGGTGGATTTCGGTGTCAGCGCGATCGGCGACATGGGCGCGCACCTGATGGATCAGCCGTTTTGGGCGCTTGGACTTCAATATCCCACGAGCGTGATTTCGTCTTCCACGCCATGGGGCGGTTCCGCCGCGAATCCCGGCACTTACCCGTTGGCGATGATGACCCGGTACGAGTTCGCCGCTCGCGGCACGGCGCCGCCGGTGACACTACGATGGTATGACGGCGGGCTCATGCCGACGTTCTCCGAGGATATCGTGCTGCCGGGGGGCGACGGTGGCGGCGGCGTGTTCGTCGGCGAGAAGGGCATGATCACATACGAGACGTACGGCAACAATCCCAAAGTCCTGGGCGAAGGTGCCGCAGCGCGTGCCGAGCAGGTGCCGAAGTCGATACCGCGCATTGTCGGCTCGCACGAGGCAAACTGGGCGTCTGCATGCATCGGTGAGGGTGCGGCGAGCTCACCCTTCGAATATGCCGCGAAGCTGACTGAGACCATGCTGCTGGGTGTCGTGGCACTTCGGACGGGGGCGTCGAAGAAAATCGTGTACGACGGTGCGTCGATGAGAATCACGAACGTCGCGGATGCAAACCAATGGCTCACCAGGGAGTACCGCGCTGGATGGCAGCCGTGGAGCTCGCTGGAGGCCACGGCAGCGATCTGAACCGGCGTCAGGGACGCCGGTGAGGGCAGGTGCATGGCACGCCGACGTACTACTCGGGCCGGAGTAGCGGCGTACTGAAGTTCAGCAGAGCCCAACGGCCATTGGGTTGAACTTTCGGTATTTATTCGGTAATATCCGGCATTCCTAGCCGGAGCGCCGAGTGACGCAGACCTCGTTCTTTCCCGACATTCCGCGCGTAGCTCGCGCGTTGCCGCTGTTGGGCGAACAAAAGGACATTCGGTACTTTGCGTCGCCATCGCGCAGCGTCCTGAACTCGCCCGCGGCGACAGGAATGGGATTCTGGTCGATCAATCCCTATCTAGGATGCGCGTTTGGATGCGCGTACTGCTATGCGCGATATGCTCATCGGTACACGACGGAACGCTTGACCTCGTCGGACGGCGCGAGCCCGGCGGCATTCGGCGACGAGTTGCCTCCGTGGCTTGCGTTCGAGCGCCGGATCATGATCAAGCACTCCGCGCCCGCCTTGCTGCGTCGCGAACTGGCTCGCGCGGGGACGCTGGAGGCGCTGCGCAACGAGCGTATGGTGATTGGCACCGCCACCGATCCGTATCAGCCCGCCGAGCGCCGGTATCGAATCACACGCGGCCTTCTCGAAGTCATCGCCGAGCAGCGCGGCATGGGTGTCACGATCATCACCAAGAGCCCGCTCGTCACTCGGGACATCGACATCCTCACCACAATCCGCGATCGCTCCCGTCTGTGCGTGCACGTGTCGTTGATCACAGTCGATCGCGAACTGGCCCGTCGGCTCGAACCGCGGGCGCCGACGCCCGAAGCACGACTGCGGTCCATCGCGCGGTTGCGCGAAAACGATATTGAAGTTGGAGTCAACGTGATGCCGGTGCTGCCCGGCATCACGGACGCGCCGCATCAGGTGGATGCCCTGATTTGCGCGCTGGCTCAGGTGAGAGCGTCGTACGTCGGCGCGTGCGCATTGCGCCTCAGGGCGACGGCGCGAACTCGGTATCTTCCTTTCATCGCGGCGGAATTCCCTGAACTCGAGTCCGCGTACCGGCGAGCGTACGCGACTGGTCACCAGGTTGGAGAGCGATATCGTTCGGGACTACGCGCGCGGTTCAAGGCGGTGTGTGAGCGGTATGGCGTCGCATACGGGTACCCTCCTGCCGTCGAAAACCAGTTGGGGGACCCGATGTCTGCGGACTCGCAACTCGCGCTGGCGCTAGAACCGTCGTGAGTGGTCCGCGATGCTCTGGCGGGTGCTTTCTTCTGGTGATGGGCGATTCGTTCGGCGGGCGCGTGCAGTAGCTTCATGCGCGGGCCAGCCGTCGCAGGGGGCAGGGCCGAAACGCTCGCACCGGAGGACCGATGAACGCTTTCCAACCCCTCGATCAGGTCGATGCAGCGCGTGTCTTCGTCTACAGCCATACTGCCGACGACGGGCTGCCGCCGTCGAGCGCCACAATCGCCGACCATTTTGGCTGCACGGCAGCCGACGCACTTGAACTACTGAAGGCGGTTGCCGCCCGGAAGGCGCTCACACTCGATCCGGCCACGGGCGAGATCTGGATGGCGCCCCCGTTTTCCGCCAGGCGCACTGCCTTCCAGGTGCATGGTGACCGAACGAGTTGGTGGGCGAATTGCTCGTGGGACATGCTCGGTATCCCCGCTACGCTCGGCGTTTCCGCTCGCATCGAGGCGCACTGCGGGTGCTGCGACGAACCGATGCACATTGCAGTGGATGCGCAGCGCGGCCCCGTGAGCGGAGATGGGCTCGTGCATTTTCTCGTCCCGGCCAGGCAATGGTACCGCGATATCGGCTTCACATGAAGCACGATGCTTCTCTTCCGGTCGGAAGAGCATCTCAACCGCTGGCTTCTCAGGCGTAGATCACAGCGGGGAGCAGTGCTTACCCTGGACGCCACCTGGGAACTGGCGAAGGCGTGGTACGTGGACCGTCGGCTGCCGCACTGGCGCGCGAGGCATCCCGCCGAATCGGAGGGGGTCCTGCGAGCACTCGGACTCGAGAGCGATTTCTGGGCGATGCAAGGCGCGCCGTAACACTGGCTGCCGGCGAGTTGGCCGAGTCGAACAACCGTGCCGGTGCGTCGGGTGTCCAACGGCTATCCATTGACCCTCGACCCGCCGCTCCCATCATGCGCCTGCTGATGCGTTTCCCGTCGATCTTGCTCGTCGTCGCACTCTTTCCGATGTCTCGCGCCGGCTCGCAGCAACAGCTGCCGGACATCATTCGTGGCCGCGTTATGGACGACTCCAGCCGCGCCGTCGCGGCGGCCACCGTGATGGTCACGCGCGGGCCCGACCGGCTCACACAGTCCGCCATGAGTGATAGTGGGGGATACTACCGCGTGCGGTTCGAGCAAGGCACCGGAGACTATCTCGTCTACGTCAGCGTGGCCGGCTTCAAGCCGGCGCGGCGACGCGTGCAACGGCAGGCGTCGGAACGCGAGCTGGTTGCCGACTTCTACCTCGGCCGCGACGTGACAGTACTCGCCGCGATGAAGGTGACCGCTGACAAGCCCGAGCGAGCCACGAATACCGTGTCCCCGTACCAGCTGGAGACTGGTGCCGCTGAGAAGTGGACCGACGGAGTGAATGGCCGGGTGTCCCCCACCGTGGCGGGGGACCTCAAAGCCGTTGCCGGCACCATGTCGAACGTCACGATGGGTGTGAGCGGTCCCTCGATTCTGGGATCGGGATCGGAGTCGAATCTCAATACGCTCAATGGCATGGGCCTCTCGGCCGGGTCGTTGCCGCGCGCGGCGCGTACGGAGACGCGGGTGACGGGAGCGTCGTTCGATGCCACGCGCGGAGGATTTGCCGGTGCGAACATCGATGTCCAGCTCGGTCCGGGCGATCGCTTCTATCAGCGCCGTAACGGGTATTTCACCGTCGATCCGCCGGGGTTGCAATTCACGGATGCTACGGGACGATCGCTTGGTTTGCGCAGCGGTGGCCTTCGCGGCAGCTTTGGGGCGGACGGTGAGGCGATTCGTTCTGCGCTCACGTACAATGTTTCCGTGGACATCGCGCACAGTGCAAGCGATCCTGCCACGCTCGTGACCGCGGATGCCGACGCCCTCCTCCGTGCGGGCGTCGCGCCGGATTCGGTGGCGCGTCTGACCGCGGTGGCGAGCCCGATGGGACTAACTCTCGTCGGGGGCGGTCTACCGGCGAACAGAACCCATGACGCGCTGACGGGGCTCGCACGGTTCGATGACACACGGGACACGTTGCGGACGCGTGCATTCACCACGTACGCCGGTTCGACTACCGACGGCGCGCTCGGATTCGCCCCGCTTGCTGCTCCCTCCGCGGCCGGCAATCGGACGGAGCGCACGTTCGGCGCACAGCTGACGCTTGGTGACTATGTGGGTGAGGGACGAAACGTTCTCACCGAAACACGGTTCGCCGGAAGCGCCGTGAGCACGCGGGTACGGCCATATCGGCAGCAGCCGGGCGCCAATGTCCTTGTCCGATCCGCAGGGCTCGATGCCACGAGCGACGTGACCGATGTGACCCTTGGCGGCGGATCGAATTTCGCCACGGACGACTTTCGGTGGACCGCCGAGGGATCCAACGAAGCCACCTGGAATGCGGGTGGCCGCCGTCATCGATTCCGCACGCAGCTTTGGGCGCGCGCCGATGGGCTCACGCAGAACGGCATTCCGAACGAGCTTGGCGTGTTTTCCTACAATTCGATCGCTGATCTTTCCGCTGGTCATGCGGCGAGCTTCTCCCGCACGCTGTCGCAGCCGCCGCGTTCCGGCACGGTGTGGAACTCGGCCGCTGCGTTCGCGCATCAGTGGGCGCCGACGCGATTCTTCAGCCTTCTCTATGGCGCGCGCATGGAGGTAGATGGATTCGGTTCCGCGCCGCCGCGCAACGCCGCTCTCGAACAGGCGCTCGGCGTCTCGAGCGGCTCGGCGCCGACGCGCATCCATGTGAGCCCGCGCGTTGGTTTTTCCTATACGTACAACAAGGATACGAAGGAAAACGGTAACGGAGCGAACCAGTCGCCGGTGGGCCGATTCTATCGCACCACCACCGGCGTCATTCGTGGCGGCATCGGCGACTTCAGGGATTTGCTGCGGCCCGGCCTGCTCGCCGACGCCTCCGCGTCCACGGGCTTGTCCGGCGGCACATCTGTGCTGTCGTGCGTCGGTTCGGCCGTTCCCATTGCGGACTGGGCGCGTTTCGCCGCCGACCCATCATCCATTCCAACGCTGTGCGCGAATGGCGGTGGAGTTCTCGCCGATCTGGCGCCGCCGGTCTCCCTGATCTCGCCGCAGTATGATGTGCCGCACAGCTGGCGCGCATCACTCGACTGGAACACGAGTGTTCACTCGCTCCTCTATCGCGTGTCGGGGCTCGCATCGTACGATCTATCACAGCCGGGTACAGTTGACGCGAACTTCGCGGGCGTCACCAGGTTCTCGCTGGCGGGTGAGGCCAATCGGCCCGTATTCGTGTCGCCCGCATCCATCGACCCCGCCAGCGGCGCGGTGTCGGCCACCGAGTCGCGGATCAGTTCGCAATTCGGCAGGGTAGGCATGCGGGTGAGCGATCTCCGGGGCTATGGCGGTCAGCTCAACTTTGGCCTGTCACCGGACGTTTTCAGATTTCACGGTCGCGGATCGTTCAACGCGTCGCTCAACTACACGATCCAGGAAACGAAGCGGCAATTTCGCGGCTTCGACGGTGCCGGATTTGGCGACCCGCGAATCGTGGAGTGGGCAGCTGGGCAGAATGATGCACGGCACGTCGTCGTGGTGTCTGGCGGGTTCTCCACGCGACAGACCGGCACGTTCACGATGTTCGCGCGCGCACAGTCGGGACTGCCCTTCACGCCCATCGTGCAGGGCGATGTGAATGGAGACGGGCGCGTAGGGGACCGCGCGTTCGTGCCCAATCCGGCCACGGAATCCGACGCGGTGCTCGCGACGCAGGTTCGCTCGCTGCTCTCGACCGGTTCGAACACGGCAGTGGCGTGTCTGCGCGCCAACATCGGCGCCGTCGTCGCGCGAAACGGCTGCCGCGCGCCGTGGACGCAGTCGTTGAACATCCAGTGGCGTCCACCCACGCCGGCGCAGTGGGGCGGGCGGGTGGGCCCGACCATTTATCTGCAGAACGTCCTGTCGGGCGTGGATCAGGCGCTGCACGGCAGCGGAGACCTCCGCGGCTGGGGCTCATCGACACAGCCCGACCCGGTGTTGCTCGTGCCACGCAGCTATGATGTGGCGGCGCAACGGTTTCGGTATGACGTGAATCCGAGATTCGGTGAGACGCGGCCGGGTCGCACCGTGGCCTTGAATCCATTCCGCATCGTGTTGGATTTCTCATTGAACTTCTCCACGGACTACGACATCCAGCAGCTCCGTCGCGCTGTCGAACCCGTGCGTGGTATTGAAGGCGCGTGGCGTCGCCGGACGGCGGATTCGCTGGCCGCGTTCTATCTCGCGAACACGTCGAGCATTCACAAGATGCTGCTCGAAGAATCGGATTCGCTGTTTCTGAGCGCAGGGCAGATCGCATCACTCCGTCGCGCTGATTCGGTGTTTTCGGAGCGAGTCCGCGCTCTCTACGTACCTTTGGGGAAATTCCTGGCGGTAGGCGCAGGTGGTGCCGGCAAGGCAGAACTCGACAGCGCGCAAACAACGGAAAAGGAGTACTGGAGGGTGTTCTGGGTGCAGCCCGAGATTGCCGATTCGCTCGTGACTCCGTCTCAGCGGGAACTCATGCCAATATTGAAGAACATGGCGGCCACCCCCAAGCAGGATCGGGAGCACAGCCAGTGGTCATTCGGGCATCCCGTGACACTCGTAGACAAGCCCAGGCGAACCGAACCGGTGGCGCCGTGAGATCTTGTGGGCTGACGGATTGGTTTCTGGGTATGCATACTTGAACGGCGCCGAGTCGACACCCGCATTGTGCTCCGGCGTGCGGGCCCGTCACGCCGTCCGGCTGTACCTATCTTCAGGAGGGATGCAGATGTCAGGCACGAACCGTCGTTTCCTCGCCTTCGCTGCGACCGTGGCCGGTTCCGCGGCCTTGCAAGCGTGCGCCGTCACTACCGGTGGATTTCAGCCGAGCACTTCGCCGCGACGGAGCCAATACGAGTTGTTACGCCAGCACCCGATGGCCTCGGTTCACAGTCTGATGACCACGACACGCGAACCGAGCCTCCTGGAATACACGTACTACTGAGCGCCGAGCAGCGTCGTCACAGCGGCGAACGGGCGTCACCCCTGTCGCCGCACCGTGCCGCAGGCTTCGAGTGCGACCGCGCTCTCCTGACAGCGCAGTCAGCTACGTTGCTAAATGCTTAGCGCAGTCTTGTCCGTCACCGCGACGCTCCTCGTCGTCGTCGTGCTCGCGTTTGTCTACTTCACTCTGTCGCTCAACGCCGAGAGCCGCGATCAGGCGAGAGTGGTGAGCGTGCCGATGGTTGCCTCCTCGCGAGATGCCTTCATGCGCGCTGTCGGCGGCGCGGCCGGTCAGCCGAGCTTGGAGGGAAACACGGTCGAGTTGTATCAGAACGGCGACGAGATCTTTCCACCGATGCTCGAAGCGATCGCCGGCGCGAAGAGCACGGTGCACTTCTCCACCTACATCTTCTGGAACGGCACTATTCCGAATACGTTCGCCGCGGCGCTCAGCAGCGCGGCGAGGCGTGGCGTCATCACGCGAGTCGTGCTGGACAGCGAAGGGTCATCTCCCATGAAGAAGGAGTTGGCGGGTCGCATGCGCGATGCGGGAGTCTACGTCGGCTGGTTTCACCGCGCGCGCTGGTATGACTGGGCTCGGTACAACCGGCGCACGCATCGGCGGCTCCTGATCGTGGACGGCAACGTTGGATTCACTGGAGGCGTTGGCATCGCGGACGAATGGAGCGGCTATGCGCAGAGCCCGAAGCACTGGCGCGATACGCACGTGCGACTCACCGGTCCCATCGTCAGTGCCCTCCAGAGCGCATTCCTCGACAACTGGAACACCTGCGCGAACGAGCTACTCCTGCACGAACGGGATTTTCCGGTGCAGTTGCGTACTGGCAACATCACCCTCGCCGCGATCGTGAGTACGCCGTCGAACGGAACGTCCGCTGCACAGCGCGTGATGGCCGCCTGCGTGGCGGGCGCGGGGCGATCCCTCAACGTTACCAATCCCTACTTCATCCCCACGCGGGGCTTTCGGCACGCTCTGACTGACGCGGTGAAGCGCGGTGTGGAGGTGAAGGTCATGATGCCCGGCCCGCATCACGACCAGCCAATCGTTCGCCGCGCCAGCCGCCACACCTGGAAGCGCCTGGTGGACGGGGGGGTGGAGCTCTTTGAGTACCAGCCAACGATGATCCACGCCAAGACTCTCGTCGTGGACGATATCGGCGTCCTCGTGGGATCGATCAACTTCGATCCGCGTTCCTTCGCCTTGAACGCGGAAGCCGGCGTCGTGGCAGCTGACGATGCGCTCGCCGCACGCATGAACGAGATGTTTGCCGCAGACCTCACGAAGAGCGTCCGTGTGACCCGCGAGGCGATCGCGGCCCGCGGCTGGCCGAACAGGATGATCGACGCACTCTGCTACTGGCTGAGAGCGCAGCTCTAGGCACGACGCGTCCTGCCGGATCGGGTGCCGCAAGACGCCCTGCGCCCGTCAAGCCAACCCTAAGTGCGGATTGCGTGTCTGTTGTGCGAGGAAGTCACTGGGTTCGACGCTCGCGGCACGCGGCGTCGCGGCCCGCACCCCAGCCACCGTCCCATGTCAACCGTCCGCGTTCTCTGCGCCATGCTCGTGTGCGCACGCATTGCCGCCGCTCAATCGAGGGTCAACTGCCCTTCGGATGCTGAAGACGTCCGTATCAGCGCGCTGACCAGCGTGATGCACTACGACTCGGGCGAGCTGCTGCCCGTCCTGCAGACAGTACTCGATCGTCGAGACGAGTGCTCCGTTGCACTGCGCCGGCAGGTCGTGTTGCTCCTGTCGCGCTCACGCGATACCACCCGAACCGACCTGCTGCTCAAGGTGGCGCGCACGGATCCGAGCCGGGAGGTTCGGTCGGCGGCGGTGCAATCGCTCGAACGGGTGAACGGAGAGAAGAGTGCGGCACTGCTCGACTCCATTCTGTTCCGCAGCAACGATGCCGACATGCAAGAAATCGCGGCGCGTGCGCTGGCGCAGAACGCGAGCGCGGGCGCACGGACGAGTCTACGCCGAGCCGCGGAGTCCACCACGCTGTCACTGGACATTCGCGTTCGCGCGCTGAACGAACTCGGCGCCACTCGACGCGGCGTGGACGAAGCGGCGTATCTGCGAGACGTCTTCGGCAAGACCAGCAGCCCGGAGCTTCGTGAGGCTGCGATGCGCGGTGTGGCGAATCAGCGTACGGCCGAGAGTTCCTCATGGCTCATCGGCATTGCCCGCGACCGGAATCAGGAGATCGAAGTACGGCGTGCCGCTCTCAGGTATGCGAGCCAGACGCTGCCGTCATCGGGCGGATTCCGAGCGACCGCTGGTGGAATGGAGCTCAAGGACTTCCTGGCACTCTACGATGAGTTCAAGGGCCAGCCGGACTTGCAGGTGCAGCTACTCGAGACGTTTGGCAGTCGCTCGGAAGTCGCTGTCACGGACAAGCTCCTGGCAGTCGCGAAGGATGAACCGAACACCGAACTGCGCCGGCGCGCGGTGCAACGACTCGGTCAGCGCAGGGATCCGCGCGTGCAGCAGTTCCTCATCGACCTCGTAAGTAAATAGGCGGCGGGATGCGACTGAACCGCAGCCACCCACGCGTACGGCGGGAAGCCGAACGACGAAGGCCCTGACGGTTCGCTAGGATCGCAGGAACGACTCGAACAGCGCGAGGGCGCGTGCATCTCCGCTCTGTCCAAGCCAAAACAGCGCGCGTCGGCGGACGCGCCGATCGGAGCTCGTTCGGGCCGCGTCGAGCAGCGGCTCTACGCCCTCACCGTGCGGCAGTTGGGACAGGAGAAACAGCGCGTGTGACTTTACATCGTCATCTCCCGTAGCGTCCTCATCGCCCGCCAGATCGTCCGGATGCCCAGACCGCGCAGCATCGGCGAAACGGGAGAGCCAGAACGCCGCGTCTCGCCGAGTATCCCGCGATCGCGTTGAAGAATCGCGCGCGATCGACAGCAGCGCTGGCCATATGGTGGCACTATCGGCGAGCACCGCGGCCAGAATGGCGCGTGCGCTCGCGGGCGCGCGGTCATGGGCGGCAACGCCGAGCAGATAACGCGTCGCGTCGTGCGTTGATACGGCGCCGAAGTCGTGGCCCCCGCGCTCGCGCGAGGGACCCGCCCACGTGTCGAGACCATCGACGTCGCCATCGCGCAGCACGACGCGTACCTGCACGGGGCCCCCGACGCAGGACGCATCGTCGTATCGGCCCGAGTACGCGCCCATGGATGAATTCCCAAACCGCATGAAGCGAGCGCCGTCGCCGCAGACGCCGGCGCGCGCGGCGAAGTGAAAGCTCACGCTGCCGTTTCGAACGAGCGAGATTCGCTCGCTCAATGACTGTGCGCCGCTTGCAAGGTCGGCGCAGCACAGCGCCGCCGTAACCAGTCCCGCGAAGAAGGGAGCGCGCACGATCACTTCACCAGGAGGTCGGAAATCAGCTTCGTCACGCGGTCGTCGTGCTTCTGCGCCAACCAGAAAAGTGCCTTGCCGCGCATTCGCGAGTCGTCGTCGGAGCGAGCGATGCCAATCAGCGCGTCGACGCTCGCGTTGTCCGGCCGCTGGGACAACACGAAGATCGCGTGCTCGCGCAGGTTGCGACTGTCGGCGCTGCGGTAGACACCGAGTAGGTCGGCTGTGGACGTGCCTTCGTGCTGTCCGGCCCAGAAGAGCGCCTTGCGCCGGAGGGAGACCGGCTCGTGCGTGTCGCTGGCCTTGGCTATCAGCCACGCGCCCCCTTGTTGGCGGTCCCCTGACATGCCCTGCAAGAGGGCTTCCTTCAATTGCTCGTGGTCCAGCCGAGCGTACACCGCGCGCAGATAGTCAAACTCCGACGCCGGCGTGTTGTCGCTATTCGACAGCGAGAAGACGGCGTGCGCGCGGATGCGCGTGTCCTCCTTCGAATCCTCGATGACGCTGTGCAGCGTGCGAATCGCGCGCGGATCTCCACACTGGCCCAGCCAGAAGACGGCCGCGCGCCGAGTTTCGGACGGTGCGTTGTGTGCCAGGTCGATCAGTGCGGGAATGCCGGCGCCTCCGGGCAAGAAGCTCAGCGCGGCGACCGCCGTGGTGGCGAGTCCTTTGTCTCCCCGCTCGCCCTCAGGTTCGTCGTTCGCACCGTGTTTCGCGAAGCCCACAAGGGCGGGAACCACGCGCTCGTCACCGAGCAGGCCGAGCCAGTGCAGTGCCTCCCGGCGTGTCTCGGCGCGTCGCCCGGAATCGCGAGCCAGCGCGAGTAGCGGTGCGTCGACCGGCGCGTCGGCGGCGAAAACGGCGGGGAGGAGGATACGGCCGCGTAGCGACGTCGATTCGAGCGCGGGCACTTGCTCGAACAGGAGCGCGGACGCGTCGCGCGGTTGGACGGAGCCCAGATCGGTGACGCGTGCCTCCGTTTCCGGCCACGCCCCACCCACCTGCGCCTGCAGTTGCGATACCTGTCCGTGTGTGATGGTCAGTGACACGCGCAATGGTCCGGCAACGCAATGCGCGTCGTTCCACCTGCCGAACGACTCGTTGTAACGCGAGAAGTACGAATCATGGAACGCGATCACGTCGCGACCATTGCCGCACACGTCCGCACGCGAATCGTACTGCAATCGAACGATGCCGTCCGGAGCATTCGCGACGCGCGACGCAAGGGTCGCTTGACCCCGCGCCACCGCCCCGACGAGCGCGACGCAGGCGGCAACGGTGTGGAGTGCGAGACGATGCATGGCTTACCCCTTGAGGATGTCGATGAGCAACTGCTTTGCGCGGGGGTCGTTCTTCTGTGTGAGCCAGAAAAGTGCCTTCTTGCGCATTTCGGCATCCTTGTCTCGCTTGGCGATATCGAAGACCTTGTCGCCGGCGGCCTTGTCGGGTGACTCCGAGAGCACCCAGACGAGGTGTTCCTTCAGTGCAGAGTCGGTGAGCTTGTCGTAGAGCGATGCGAGATCCGCCCCGGACACGCCGGCCTGGCCCGCGCAGAAAAGCGCGTGCTTGCGAGTGTCTTCACTTTGCGAGTTGTCCTGCGCCACGCCGAGCAGCCACTTGTCGTTTCCCTCGCCGGACATCTGCGACAGCGAGAACAGAATCTTCTTACGCAACGTCTCGTCGCGATCACCCTTGGCGATGCGGCCAAAGAGCGAGCGCAGGAAGGCCGCGTTGTCCGCCGAGCGGCGCTGACCGAGGCTGAAAATGGCCCTTTCCCGCACGCTGGCGGGCGCATCGTTCGCCTCGGCCAAGCGGCGGATGAGGGCGGCGGCGCGAGGAGAGTTCTGCTGTTCGAGCGCGAAGATCGCCTTTTCCCGAATGTCGGTGTCTGCCGCAGAGGTAGCCAGTTGCTCGAGCGTGCTGGTCGCGCGCTCCGTGTTCACCTGGCCGAGCCAGAACACCGCCTGCTCGCGTACTCCTCGGTCGGGATCACTCTTCACTGCATCGATCAGCAGGTCTTCCGCCTGAGGCGTGGATTTCTGCGAGAGCAGGAACATTGCCTTGCGGCGCAGCGCTACGGAGCACGCGTCACGCCTTTGAACGACCTCCTTGAGAATCGGCAGGGCCTGCTCCGAGTCCATCTGTAACAACGCGTTCATGGCCGCCATGCGCATGTCGCCGTCGTCCTCGCGGTCGCTGCCCTTCGGACACGCGGACGGCCGCGTCGCGACAGATGAGACGGCCGCGGCGGCCGATGCGTCGCCACCCTTGGCGAGTGCCCCGCGAATGCGAACGGCAAGCGTGTTCGATTCACCACGCGTCGCCGCGTCGGGAAACCGCGCGCGCTGAGTGTCGAGCGCGATCAGTGCGTCGCGCAAATCCGTCTCGCGACCGATGGAGTAGAGCGAGAAGGCACGCCAGTAGAGCGCGTCCGCCGCATACGTCGATTTCGGGTACCGCGTGACGATCTGGGCGAACAAGACGGCCGCCTTGCGATACTCGCTGTTGTTGAGCGCCTCGCGCGCCTTGCGGTACAACGAGTCCGCCGGATCACTGTCGTCCCAAGCCTCCGGAGGCAACGTGCCCAAGGCCGGCGACTGACTGGTTCCCACTTCCTGAGCGAGCAGGCGCCCGGTGCTGGCGCGGCCAGAGGGGCGGATGAACGCGGCGGGCGCAATGATCGCCGTCGCGAAGAGGAGACGTCGGATGTTCATGGTGTGAGGCCTCAGTCGTCTGACGCGGTGCCGGCAACGCCGGCGGGAACCGCGGTTTGAATACGGGGAAGGAGATCGTGGTCGCGCATCGCGCGGTCGATCAGTTGGCGGTCCGTCGTATCGACCGGACTGCCGGAGAGCCGGATGATCTGGGCGAGCACGAGCTCGAGATCGTGGAGCAAAGTGCGGAGCTGCGGGTCGTCTCCCGCGGGAGAATCCATGAGCAGTCTCGTGCTGCTCAAGACCTCCCGTCCCCACACGCCAAGCTGCTGCGTAGCGGCGACGCTCTCGCCGGCCCGACCGCCCGCGCGATAGGCCGTGAGCAGTGCCTCCGCCTGGCTGAGCGTCTGGACGGCGGCGAGGCGATAGAGCTTCGAGGGATCACTGGGGGCGGCAGCGACAAGCGTATGCGCCGCCGCCCTGTCGTCCGGCCGACCGAGACGAAGCGTATAGCGATCGATGCCGATGCCCAGCAGCAACGCGGCTGCGATCGCCGCGGGAACGAACCAGCGAATGCGCTTGAGAGGATGCACGCCGCTCACCCGTTCGGCCGATGCGTCGGCGAGGGTCTTCTGTGCTGCTTCGATTGCCTTCCACATCTCGAGCCGCGGCGCGGTCGGCGGCGCATTGAGCGACGTCGCTTCGCGCGCGATCCATGCATCGAAGGTCGGATCACTCGGCAATACGACATCGTCGTCGTCACCGAAGTCGAGCGTCAGGTCATGCGGTTTGTCCGTCATCGGTTCCACTCCTCGGCAAATTCCGCCAGCGCCACGCGAAGCTTTGCACGGCCGCGCGAGAGCTGGGCCTTCGATGTTCCCGTCGTCACGCCCAGCGCGGCCGCGATTTCCTCGTGTGTCAACCCTTCCGCGTCGTGCATCATGAACACGGCGCGGCATCCGGCCGGGAGCGCCGCGACTGCCTCGGCCACTCGTTCCCGCAAGACCGGATCGGAATCCGGCGCCGCGCGGGCAATCGTCAGCGCGTCTTCGAGGGGTGCTTCCCGTGCCGACTGCCGTTTGCGCCGCTTCAACTCGTTCAGCGTGACCGAGACTGCGATTGAATGCAGCCAGGTTCCGAACGCCGACTCCTTGCGAAACGCGGCGATGCCCGCGAAGGCGCGAACGAAGGTGTCCTGCGTGAGCTCGCGAGCCAGCTCCTCGCGCCCGGTGATCCTGAACGTCAGTCGGTAGATGCGATCCACATGAGCCTCGTAGAGGGCACGGTGCGCGGATGCGTCCCCACACTGCGCCCGCTCGACGAGCGCGCGCTGGTCCGCGAGCACTGTGGCGCGCTCCAGGGTCAGCGTGGTTTCCGTTTCCATGCGTGCCCGTGGGACAACGGGATCAGAAATACGGTTGAGCGGCCGAGTGGAAGGGGTGCCGGACTCGCTCTGCAGCCGCGAACTTGAGACCACCCCTTCCGCGGAGCCAAGAAGACGTGTCCGTCGCGTTCGTCACATCGCACTTCTTGTCGGATCTCACGGCAGACGACAGGCTGGCCGTAGCCGCCCTGGCGAAACGGGGCGTTCGTGTGGTCCCGACTGTCTGGAACGATGCGTCGGTCGACTGGCCGACATTCGACGCGATCGTGGTGCGATCGACATGGGACTACCACAGGCGCTCCCAGGAATTCCGAGGGTGGATCGAGCGACTTGCGGCTTCGGGCGCCCGTGTGTGGAATCCCGCCTCCGTACTGCGATGGAACATGCAGAAGACGTACTTGCAGGCAATGGAGCGGGAAGGCGTTCCCATCGTGCCGACCGCATGGCTGCGACAAGGGTCGGCGGTCACGCTCGGGCGCGTGCTCGACGAACGAGATTGGCGAGAGGTCGTCATCAAGCCGGCGATCTCCGCCACTGCGTTCCGCACGTGGCGCGTGTCGGCGTCAGAGGCGTCGGAAGCGCACGAACGGCTGATGGAGCTTCTCGACGCCGGGGATGTCATGGTGCAGCCCTTCATACGGGAGATTCAGTCGGAGGGCGAGTGGTCGATGATCTTCTTTTCTGGCACCTTCAGCCATGCCGTACGCAAGCGTCCGCACGACAGTGACTTCCGTGTCCAAGCGGAGTTTGGTGGCACGGAGGCGGCGGAAACACCCAGCTCCGAGGTTCTCGCCGCGGCCACTCGGGTGTTGGCTACCGTGCGTGAGCCATGGCTGTATGCGCGCGTGGACGGGGTGGAAACGGAACGGGGATTCGTACTTTGCGAGCTCGAAATGCTGGAACCCACCCTCTATCTCGGCGCCAATACGGAAGCGCCAGCGCGGTTCGCCGATGCGATCGTGCGCATTGCGACGAGCGCCTGAGTTTTTCTGTGGTCCCAGACCTCAGCGCCTGACACGCTGCTCCGACCAATCGAAACGCCGGGCTTGTGACCCCAATCACCAATCGGATCTTCCGCTCGCGGAACCGCCCATCGATGCGGTGTACAATCTGTGCTTCCGCGCTGGCTCCGAGACGTGTATTTTCGCAAGCAACCTTATGCCGTCGGCGTGCACACGTCGAATTTGAGGAGAGCGCTTCGACTCCGCTCTCAGGGGGGATCTATCATCCGCAAACACCACGACCTGCTCTCGCGCCGCGAAGCCATCGCGGCCATGGGGGCGCTTGCCTGCGTCAAGATGCTCGATTCGTGTGGAGGCTCGCCCACGGCGGCCGGCATTCCGATCCCTCCGCCAATCGACACGACGCCAACGGCCAAGTACGCCGTCACGGGGGACTGGATTCCGCCCGTCTTCCTTACCGAGACGGTGTCCGGTCGGTCGCTGCCCTATCAGCTTTTCATTCCCAAGGGAGCAACTCCAAGTGTCGCGCTCCCGCTGGTGATGCACGTCAACGGCCACGGCCAGCGCGGCGCGTCAGGAAGTGGATTTAATGATCCAGCCATTCTCATCGCCGCTGGAGCGGGGCTGGCATCGGTAATCAACGGCAACAAGCTATCCGTTCCGCAGGCGTTCTACCTTTTTCCAATGCAAGCCGGCGGCCCGGATCCGGCGGGCGAGCGCTATGCGCGCAACTTCTACAGTCAAGCAGTCGCCGATGTCCTCGCCAAGTACAACATCGACCGTTCGAGAATGCACCTGTCCGGCTATTCAGCGGGCGCGGTGAGCATCTATAGCTATGCGTATCGGTTCCCGAAGATCTTCGCGTCGCTCACGCTTTGGGATGGCCTCCCTAGTGCGTGGACCCTGACGAACGAGATGGATGTGCCGTCCAATCCGGGCAGTCTAGGAGGGACGTCGGACCTGCTGTCACCGGCGACGTACCCCTGCACCAACAACCAGGATCAAAGAAATACGCCGGCCGCTCGTGCCGAGTGGGCGCGCGTGGTGGGGGACATTCCCCTGAACTACCAGCACGGTGCTCTCGACGCACACAGCTTCAATCCCGGACCGATTCCAACAGGCTCAGGTCACCCGACTTCTCAGGAGATCAACGACTTCGTCGTTCGCGGGAATGATCCACTTACGATGCCCAACCTCAATACCGGCACGCCTTCGTGGTTCTCGACGTTCGCGGCAAATGGCCAGACGGCACCGACGACAGTAGCTGCCGCGACCAACCCCTCTCCGAGCTACAGCCCCACGCTCAAGCACGTGTACGTGCCGTATGGTTCGTATGATCATGGGGCGCTCAACACGAGTGCGTTCGCGTTGAACAATCCGTGGTGGAATTGGTGGCAGGCGAGAGTCCGCTCTGACTACGCGTGAGGGTGCGCTAGCGACGGCAGAGGCGCGTAGAGCCGCGCCTCTCAGCGGTCCATAGCCAGGAAGTGCAGTGCGCCGTACGCCCTCCACGGCCGCCATCGATCGGCACGGGGCGCCAATGCACGTGATGCCGGTGTACGCAACGCGCGCCGCAGGGAGGGATCCGAATCGGGCCATGCATCCGGCCAGCTGAGTGCGCGCATCACGATGAGTGTCGCAAGGCCGTGACTGACGCCGGCACCCTCAGTGAGCAGGTTGCGTGTGGCTATGAGGTCGCTTCCGGGATCCAGACGCAGCGTCTGTTCGGCAACGAGTCGCGCGACCGAAACGATCGCTTCAGATCGTGAAGGAGCAACGCCAAGTTCGTGCAGGGCGGCTCTGCCGGCGCCGACCACCCGCGCAGCGCTCGGGGCGAGACGCGACAGCGCCGAAAATCCCGTGTCGATCGGTTCGCCCAAGGCGTCCACCACGCGGCGCATGGCTTCTCGAGCCGACGAGCTGGCTGAAAAGCGGCCCCCTACCAGAAGGCGCAAGGCAACGTCGAATCCATCGACAGCGCCTGGAATACGGAAGCCAGGCCGTTCAGCGACCAGCTCGGTCAGACCACCGTGCGTCAAATTCGCATCGATCACGTTCGGGTCCGCGTCCAGGTCGAACAGACGACGGAGTCGCGCGAGCAGCGGCATCAAGACCGGGACGAGCGATGTCGAAAGGTCGACGTTCAGATAGGACTGCTTCGACCAGTTCGCCACGCGCCGAGGTCGCGTGAGGGACTCCCGCGCGCCTGGAAAGTCTACCTCGACTCGTCTCTGAGGCGTCGTCAGTTCCCGCGCGTCGTCGACGAACACCACTCCTTGGTGTGCGCCGACGCACATCGTGCGACAGTAGCGTCTGCCATTCACGGTCTCCATACCTGGGATCGCGTCATGCGCCAGAAAGGCGAGCATGGTGTCCCACGCCAGCGGAGCACGATACGAGAGCGTGAGGCGCAAACGATCATCCGAAGCCATGTCCGACCGGCCAGGCTGGCGGGCGTCGGGCCGGCGGAGCGCGCGCGGCGGGATGCGATATTGACTTCGAAAGACGGCATTGAATCGGCGTAGACTCCTGAAGCCGCTGGCGAAGGCCACCTGTGTGACTGGCAGAACCGTATCGAGAAGGAGACGCCTCGCCAGGAGCAACCGATGTGTCTGCGCCAGCTGCAACGGAGAGACGCCGAGCTCCCGCTCGAGCGCGCGACGCAGGTGCCGCGCGCTGACGCCAAGTTCCCGGGCCAGGTCCGTCACCCCGTGTTCGTTCAGCGCACCGGCCTCGATTCGATACGCGGCGGTGTGCGCGAGACGCGAGACGGAATCGATCAACGCACGTCCGGGGGCGAGCTCGGGCCGGCAGCGAAGACAAGGACGAAAGCCCGCGCGCTCCGCCGCAGCGGCGGATCCGAAGAAGCGCCGATTGTCGGGATACGAGATGCGCGCGGGACACACGGGCCGGCAATAGATGCGTGTCGTGGTGATACCGACAAAGAAGATGCCGTCGAAGCGAGCATCTCGCGCATCACAAGCTCGTGCGTAAGCGGCCGCATGACGCGACGGTGAGGGAGCGATCGACATGGACACGGTTCGAATATACGGCTGGAGCAGTTCGCGACATGCCGGAAACGGACATCGAAACTCCATGGCGATCGGCGTCGCGCTGTTTACAGGTCCGGAACCGGCGCGCGTGCGAGTATTCGCAGCTCTACCGTGTGTTCCGACCTGTAAAGAGAGGAGAAGCCATGCGTCGAACTGCAATTGCCTGGTATCTGGCCGCGAGCCTCGGTGCTTGCTATGTGGGTCCGCAGGGCGCACCAGCGGTCAGCTATTCCGCTCCCACGGCGGACCAGAACCTCAAGGTGCCCATTACGACGCGATCGGAGGAAGCGCGTTCGCTCTATCTAAGAGGACGCGCCCTGACGGAGCAGCTTCGGGCGCACGAAGGTCACGCGCTGTTCCAGCAGGCGATCGCCGAGGATCCTACGTTTGCCCTGGCCGAATACAGCCTTGCCGCGACGGCGCCGAACAGAAGAGAGTTCTTTCAGCATCTGCTCGCGGCCGTTGGACTCGTGGACCAGGCATCGCGCGGGGAGCGACTGTTGATTCTGTCTCTACAGGCGGGCGCCAATGCGGACCCGACGCGCGCCCGGCAGTACGCGGAGTCACTATCCGCCGCGTATCCGCAGGACGAGCGGGCCCATTGGCTGCTCGGCAACGCCTACTTCGCACGGCAGCAGTACGACAGAGCCATCAGCGAGTATCGGCGCGCGATCAAGATCAATCCACACTACTCCCCTGCGTTCAACTCGCTCGGGTACGCGTACAGACCAAGCGGCCGCACAGCGGAGGCCGAAAAGGCGTTCCTGGACTACATCGCGCTCGTGCCCAACGACCCGAACCCATACGACTCGTACGCCGAGCTTCTCATGAAGGTCGGGCGGTTTCACGCGTCGATCCTGGAGTACCAGAAGGCGCTAGAGATCGACCCCCACTTTGGCGGCTCGTACGTGGGAATTGCGTCGAACTACATGTTTTCGGGCCGGCCCGACTCGGCCATCGCAGAAGCGAGGCGATACTACAATGGCGCGCGCGACGATGGGGAGCGGCGTACCGCGCTGTTCAGCGAAGCGTTGACGTACGTAAACGAGGGTGCAACGGACCAGGCGTTACTGACCATGGATCGTTCCTACGGCATCGCCCGTGCCCTCGGCGACACGGCCAGCATGTCTGCAGACTTGGTGGCAGCGGCGGACATTCTTCTCGACGCCGGACGGGTAGACGCGGCGCAGGCGCGGTACCAGTTGGCGCGCGATCTCGTCGCCGCGTCGAGCTTGTCGGCGGACGTCAGGCAGGACAACGACCTCGCCGCGCACTACAACGCGGCACGTGTTGCGATCGCGGCGCACGATTCGGTCAAGGCAAGAATGGAAGCGACCATTTATCTGACGGGGGCGGAGGCAAGAGGCAATGATGTGCGTGTTCGCCAGGCCCATGAGTTGAATGGTCTTCTGTTCCTCGAACAGAAGCGCTTCGACGGGAGTCTGCACGAGCTCGGGCAGGCGGATCAGCAGAACCCCGCGGTGCTCGATGCAATGGCCCGGGCGTATCGAGGCAAGGGCGACATCGCGAGGGCCGACGACCTGGCATCGCGTGCCCTCAACATGTACACGCTGCCAGCACTGCCGTATGCCTTCCTCCGTGCGAGAGCAAAGCACGTGCTGTGAGAGAGCCAGGAGCAGGGAATATGTGCACGTTTCTCGCGAGGAAGGTGCGATGCGCTCGTCCGATCCGTCACACAGGCGGAATGATGCCGATGCGCACGCTTACGGTTGTAACTTGGCGGTCATGCTTGCCGCCATTCGCTCCGCCGCGGTCCTGGGAATCGACGCATACAATGTCACCGTCGAGGTGGACGTCGCCCTTGGGTTGCCGCAGTGGGTCATTGTGGGATTGCCCGCCAGCGCGGTCAAGGAAAGCAGAGAGCGTGTCAGTGCGGCGTTGATCAACGCGGGGTTCACCGTGCCGTCCCGGCGGATCACGGTGAATCTCGCGCCCGCGGATGTGCGGAAAGAAGGCACGGCATTCGATCTCCCCATCGCGCTTGGCGTGCTTGTGGGGACCGGCGTCGTAGATGCCGCCGCGGTCGAGCGATGCGTGGTCGTCGGAGAGCTCGGTCTCGACGCGTCCATCCGGCCGGTACGCGGAGCACTCTCAATAGCTCGCAAGCTCGCCGCGACGGCGGCGAAGAATTCATGGACGCTCGTGCTGCCACCGGCGAATGTTCCGGAGGCCTCGCTGGTGCGTGGTCTCGCACTCGCCGCACCATCATCGCTCGGCGAGCTGGTCTCGTGGCTGCGCGTTGGAAAGTGTCCCGTGCCAGTTTCAGAACCCGGTGTGCTCCCGCCGCTGGATCTCCTGGACCTGGCCGACGTGGCTGGACAGGAAGGCGCCAAGCGCGCCCTGGCCATCGCTGCGGCGGGTTCGCATGGGTTGCTGTTGGTCGGGCCGCCTGGCGCGGGAAAGACGATGCTGGCGCGCCGGCTGCCAACCATACTGCCCGCCCTCACGAATGCCGAGGCACTCGAGGTGACGGCAATACATTCCGTCGCCGGCATGCTCGACGCCGCGGCCGGAGCGGTGACGCGGCGACCGTTCCGGGCTCCGCATCACTCCATCTCCACTGCCGGTCTCGTGGGTGGAGGATCATCGCCGCGGCCCGGCGAGGTAAGTCTCGCCCACAATGGCGTCCTGTTTCTGGACGAGTTGCTCGAGTTTCCGCGCTCCGTGCTCGAGGCACTACGGCAACCCATGGAGGACGGCTCCGTTACGATCTCGCGAGCACACGCATCGTTGAAATTCCCCGCGCGATTCGCACTCACCGCGGCGATGAATCCGTGTTTGTGCGGGTTTCTCGGGGACCCATCTCGAGTGTGCGTCTGTGCCGCCGCCGAGGTTGTAAAATATCGAGCGCGCCTTTCGGGCCCACTCGCTGACCGCATCGATCTCCATGTCCAGGTGCCACCCATCGCGCTCGAGAGACTGTCGACGACGGACGGCGGCGAACCGTCGTCATCGGTCCGAGTCTGCGTTGAACAGGCCCGTACGCGACAGCGTGTGCGCTATAAGAACGAGCGCGAGTGTAATGCGCGGGCGCCTGGACGATGGCTGGAACGGCATGGATGCCTCGAGCCCGACGCGCGATCGTTGCTTACAATAGCGGGCGAGAGGCTCCATCTCTCAGCGCGCGCATTTCATCGCGTGTTGCGCGTCGCCCGAACGATCGCCGATCTCGCTGAGAGCGACGTTGTTGCTTCCGTTCACGTTGGCGAAGCACTCGGATATCGGCCGCGCGCTGTGTTGGCGGGCGAATGACAGCGAGAAATCTTGCGACATTTCAGATGGCACACAGCCGTCTCGCCGCCACATGTAGCACGCGTGCTATCGCTCTGGACAGCCTGCCGGGAGGCCGACTTCGCCGCGAGGATCCTGCGCCGCTACGAACTTCTGGATACGGATGGAGCTCCGCGTTCAGCGAAACGCGCGACAGGCGATGGCGTTCGCGTGGCGTCGTTAACGCCCGCCGATGCCGATGACGAGACGCAGGAACGGGCCGGTCGCCGACACATCCGGCCCCCCGTCCACCCTTTGCGAGGCTCGGGTCCATGACGTGCGGTTCGGTGCGAACATGTATCCGGCGCGCACACCGAACACGATGCCGAAGTCGTCGCGTCTGTCCCGAAGGATGAGATAGTCGCTGCCTGCCCCGAAGGAAAGAAGAAGGTGGTCGCCGCTGAGGCTGCTCTCGAAGCCGGGAGTGGAGGCCACATCGGCGAAGTTAGGCTGCGCGCCGCCAACGCCTCCGCTTCGGTCTCGCAACGTCACATTGACTCGCCCAAACCCCGCCCCCAGCGTGGGGAACACAGCTATTCGCCCGGTAGATACCACCGCGTATGACGCGGTGAGTAGTACCTGGACGGAGTACATGGCATCCGTGCGCCCACTGTTCAGTCCTTCCT
This sequence comes from Gemmatimonadaceae bacterium, assembly GCA_025362035.1. GTDB lineage: Bacteria > Gemmatimonadota > Gemmatimonadetes > Gemmatimonadales > Gemmatimonadaceae > AG11. The sequence continues at coordinate 63,849 of JANYIN010000120.1, forward strand.
CTCCGAAGGTCGTTTCCCCCGCATCGAAGCCGATCATCGTCCGGTCGATGGAGAAGTATCCAGTCGCGCCGTAGCTAATGCCTTCGTTCGAAAGCCCGGCCAGGTGTGCATTGGTCAGAATTGCGTTCAGCGGGTCAACGGACGTCGTGCTGGCACCAGTCGTGAGCGCGATCGTATGAAACGGCAGGTCGCGTCCGAGTTCGTGGACCTGTGCGTGCGCGGCACTGCCGCTCAGTGCGAGGGCGGCAAAGGCGCAGGCGCGATATCGAAAGGTGTGACTCACGAAGGCTCCCACAGATCTGTCGGCTGGCTGACACCAGATAGTATCGGTCGGACAGCGCTCCGGAAGTTCCCGGGAGCGTTTCACCAGGCCGCACATGACGACCAGATGCCGAAGCCGGGCAACGATCCGGACTCGGGCGATCGGACACGCCGGAAGGGCGCTAGGGCGGGAAGCGCGGGTAGCCGGTGGGGTGTGTGCGCCTAGACGGCGTCGTACTGACTTCAACGCTATTCGGCGGATATGTTTTCGGCATGTCCCAGCGACGAATTGCCAGTCGAAGCAGCGGCAGCAGTCACCACAGCCACGAGGAACCGCCTTTGGTGCGGCGGCGCCCCTTGCCGTGGCGAGCGATTGCGACGGTCGCCCTACTGCTCGTGGTTGCAGTGGGTGGCTACACGGCCGTTCGCGCCATACAAGTGCGGCGCAAATCTGCAGCTGCGATCATCGCACAGCCGATCGTGGTGATGCCGTTCACCAACGTTGGTGGAGATACCGCCCAGGACTACCTTGCCGAGGGCGTCGCAGCGGAACTTGTGAATTCCCTTTCCCGGAACCCAGAGCTGCGAGTCGCGCCGCGCGTAACGGCGGCGGCGCTGCGGCGACAAGGGAAGAGCGCGCGGGAGGTGGGTGCCGCGCTGCGCGCAGCCGCCGTGGTGGAGGGAAGTGTATGGCGCGGCGGGGGACGGATCCGTCTCACCGCGGACCTACTGAGTGTAGCTGACGGCCGGCAGCTCTGGTCCAATCAAGTAGAGGGCAATGCTCAAGACATTCTGGCGCTTCAGGACGACGTCGAGCAGCGCGTTGCCGTCGCGGTCCAGACAAGTCTTCACGTGAAGCCCGCGCCTGGTAAGGCCCCGCACGGCACCAGAGACGCCACGGCGTTCGATCTGTATCTGCATGGCCGCTATCTGCTGACCAAGGGAGGGGATGCCCCAGCGCGTCGCGCTGTGACGCTCTTTGAAGAGTCGATCAAGCGGGACTCCATGTTCGCGCGTGCGTATGGCGGCGTGGGCGTGGCTCAGACGTTTGTCGTCCTGGTGACGCCTAGACCGGATCCCGAGCAGCTCAACGCCATCATCGCGAGCTGCGAGCGAGCGCTCGAGCTCGATCCAGGGGACCCGGATGGGCATCTGACCATGGGTTATCTCATGGTGCTCCGGTCCGCGAACGAGCCGTTGTCCGACGCGCAAGCTGGCCAGAGCGAGCAACACTTCAAGCGCGCCTTGGCCAAGGAGCCTTCTCGACCTTTGGGCCACGAATGGTACGCGCAGCTTCTGGGGAAGCTCAGTCGTTACGAGGAGTCGCTCGATCAAATGAAGATCGCCCAGGCGCTGGACCCCACGTCGGCGCGTGTCGCGTCCGAGGTTGCTGACGTCCTGTTCAACGTGCGTTATCAGGCGGCGCTCGCGGAGAACATGCAGTCCAGCGCACTGGACACCGTGCTTTCCCTGGGCTTCAGGAACTACTCAGGCGCGCTTGCATTCCTTCACCGAAGCGACGAGATGGTGAAGGCGTTTCGGCAGGTGCTTGTGCTTGACCCGAACTATCCCAATGCGCGTGGTCACATGGTCTACGCGCTGGCGGCCACGAGCAAGCACGAAGAGGCCGACAAGCTCGCCGCCGACCTGCTGCGCGACGCCGACACCCAGCGTACCACCGCGTACGAGGTAGCTGTCAGTCGCATGGGCCTCGGCGACGTGGATGGCGCGCTGAAGTGGCTCAGGAAAAGCATCGAGACGACGGAACTCGAGACAGGGCCGCGGCGACTGGCCTGCGATCCGTATTTCGATCCCCTACTGATCGACGTTCGATTCCAGGTGATTCTGCAGAAGATCGGCGCGCGCAACTGCCCGCGCACCGGATCGTAAGCGGCACTGCCTGGCGCGCTCTGCCTCCTTTAGCTTTCGCGGATGGATGCAATGCACGCGAACGATGACGCGCAGGCGGCGGAAAACGAGGTCCTGCTGATTCAGTGGTTACGCGGGGCAGCACGCGTGGCCATCGGGTACAGCGGAGGCGTGGACTCGGCCTATCTCGCCGTGGTTGCTCGGAACACCCTCGGAATGCACCACGTGCTGGCGGTCATCGGTCGCAGCGCGTCCTATCCGGCGGCGCAGTGGGCCGCCGCGCGACAGGTCGCCGAGTCATTTGGGATTTTGGTAGCCGAACTCGATACCGACGAGCTGAACGACCCGAAGTACGCCGCGAACCCGTCGAATCGCTGTTATTTCTGCAAATCAGAGCTCTGGTCGCGGCTCGTTCCGTTCGCCAGCCGGTTCGGCTTCCAGACGGTCGTCGATGGCACCAACGCTGATGACCTCGGCGACCACCGGCCCGGCGCGCAAGCCGCCCACGAGCAGGGGATTCGGAGTCCTCTGGCCGACTGCGGCTTCACCAAGTCGCAAATTCGTCACCGCTCCCGGCTGCTCGGCATTCCCACATGGTCGCAGCCGTCGTCGCCATGCCTTTCGTCTCGCTTACCGTACGGAACGCGCGTAACCACAGAGCGACTCGCGCTGATCGAGGAAACGGAACGGGCGATCCGCCGCCTGGGCATCGTTGACGATCTGCGAGTACGCTATCATGATGATCTCGCGCGCGTCGAACTTTCGTGCGACGAGCTTGCGCACTGGCTGGTCCCAGAACGATTCGCGCGACTCCGCGACGTGGTCGTCGCCGCCGGCTTCCCGCGGATGGCGCTGGATCTTCGGGGATTTCGTTCCGGGTCGCTCAATGTGCTGCACGGTGTGGGTGCCGCGTGAGCATTCGGCGTGAGACAGCGGGCGGCGAACCGACGTTGGAGGGTGCACTCGCGGAACGAGGCTTGGTTGTTCGCGTCGAGCCGCGCGCGGGTTTGGCCGTGCTGATCGCCGACGAAGCCACCGTCGCTCGACTGGGCGACACCGAACTCCGGCGGACGGCGCTGGCCCTCGCGCGGGAGCACGGTTTCACGCATGTGGCTATCGAGCTTCGCACACGATGACCGCGTACCCTTTCCGCGGACCGCTGATGCGCGGATACTCCATCGAAGAGTATGGTGCTCGGACACGCCCCATGCTCGATGCGACGCTCATCGCGATCGAAAGTGAGACGCGCGCGCAGGGTAGACTTCACTGAGTGCGTAGACGGATGGCGCATCACGTTGTTCGAGAGTACGCTCGCGCCAGTCGGGGCGCGCACCCCCGCCGGCACGCGGCGACACAGGGAGGACGCTGACTGATGGGTTGTATCGCACGTCTGGGCTGTCTGACGATGCTCGCCATTTTCGCCGCTGGCGCGTGGCTCACGCGCGACCGCTGGATCTCCAAGGTCGTGGCACCAGCCGCCGTGACACCGACGGGCAGTGCCTGGGAGCCGCTCACCCCGGAGGGTGGCGCGCGCGGCAAGAAGGCGATCGACGCGCTGCAAACGAAGGGGGGTCCGGCGTTCGAGAACCTCCGAGCCGGCGAGATCGCGTCGTACGTCTTCCAAACGGTCGGTCGCGCGCTGCCGGCGTCGGCTGACAGCGTCCAGGCGGCGGTGATCGGCGATGCGCTCTTCGTGCGCGCGATCGTCCGCGTCAAGGACCTTGCCGGAAGCGGCGCACTCGGACCCCTCGGAGGTCTGCTGAACGATCGCGAACGGATCTCGCTCGGAGGAACCTTCCGCGTGATTCGACCCGGTCTGAGCGAGTTCCAGGTCCGGGAAATCACCCTTCGGGACTTCAAGATTCCGTCCGGCGCGATCCCGCGCCTGATCCAGCAGCTGTCGAAAGGCGAGCGCCCGGCGGGACTTGATCCGAACGCCCTACCAGTGATGACGCCAAGGGACCTTGCCGATGTGCGCATCGCGAATCATCAGGTGACGCTCTACAAGGCGACGCCGAGTACGCCATGAGTCGTAAGATCCTGATCGTCGACGACGAACAGGGCATACGTGCCGCCCTGGGCCAGCTTCTCGAGTTTGAGGGCTACGAAGTCCGGACGGCGGCGAACGCAGTGGACGGCTTGGCCGAATACGCTCGTTTCCGGCCGCACCTGGTCTTCATGGACGTGAAGATGGCGGGCATCGACGGCCTGGAAGCGCTCAAGAAGCTGAAGGAGCAGGACGCCAATGCCATCGTGGTGATGATCAGCGGGCATGCGACGATCCAGACCGCGGTGGAAGCTACGCACACGGGCGCGTACGACATCCTCGAGAAGCCTCTCGACACGGACCGCATCCTGGTCACGCTCCGGAACGCGCTCGCCCATCTCGATCTGCACGAAGAGAACGTGCGGTTGCGCGACACTGTGCATTCACGCTTTGATATCGTGGGGAGTGCCTTCGTCATTCGTGCCGTGACCGAAAAGATCGCGCTGGTGGCCAAGACGCCCGCCCGCGTGCTCATCACAGGGGAAAACGGCACAGGGAAGGAACTGGTGGCGCGAGCCATCCATGCCCAGTCCACACGCGCGAAAGCCGCCTTCGTCGAGGTGAATTGCGCGGCCATCCCCAGTGAGCTGATCGAAAGCGAATTGTTCGGCCATATCAAAGGGTCGTTCACGGGTGCGGTGTCGGATCGCGCCGGCAAGTTCGAGCAGGCCGACGGCGGCACCCTTTTCCTCGACGAGATTGGAGACATGAGCCTGGCGGCGCAAGCCAAGGTGCTCCGCGTGCTGCAGGACGGCGTCGTTACGCGCATCGGGGGGTCGAAGACGGTACACGTCGATGTTCGAGTGCTCGCGGCGACCAACAAGAATGTCGATGAGGAGATCGCCGCCGGTCGATTCCGCGAGGACCTCTATTATCGGCTCAACGTGGTGCCAATTCACGTGCCTCCATTGCGCGAGCGGCGCGAGGATATTCCTTCGCTCATCAGCCACTTTTTCGCGCAGCTCACCGGTCCAGGCGGCCTCACACCGCGCTCGATCACCGATGATGCGGTCGCGCGCCTCCAGCAGCGCGACTGGCCGGGCAACGTGCGCGAACTGCGGAACACGCTGGAGCGCCTGCTGATTCTCAGCGCTGGACCGCGAGTGACGGCGGAGGACGTGGAACGCATGGCCGGCCGGCGCGCGGACAGTGCGGAAGGAGGACTGGGATCGTTACTGGACGTGCCAACGTTCGATGACTTCAAGCACGCGGCAGAGCGCGCGTACCTGCTGGCCAAGCTGCGTCTTTACGATTGGAACGTGAGCGAGACCGCGCGCGCGCTGGACATGCCGCGCTCGAACCTGTACAAGAAGATCGAGCGATACGGGTTGAACAGGGAAGGCGGGCCGGCGACGCTGGCGCCGAATGCGGCTTCGGACGAAGGTGACGAATGACCGATTGGGACGCAGAGCTGAAAAAGATCGACAAGCAACTCGAGTCCATATCAGACGCGGCGCTCGTTCCGGCGCCCGTCAAGGGCGCGCCGCCCGTAGGGAGGGTCGCGCCGGCGGCGGTAGCGGCACCGCAGGCGCACACGCGGACGTGGCCGGCGCTATTACGGCTCGCGCTGGCGTCAGTGCTGGCTGTCGGCATTCTTTTCTGGCCGTACCCCTCCACCTGCGGCATGGGACTCGCTGGCTATTTCGCCGCAATTGGTGCGGTTACACTCGGCGGCTTATGGAGCAGTGTGTGGACTTGGCGCCATCGCACGGCGCGCGCGCATATCCTGTCCTTGTTGCTCGTGGGCTGGGGGATCGCCCTCGGTGCGCGAGAGATTCTGCCGCGATCGGGATACGCGAAGGCGGATCCGGCTCGGCCCGTCACTCTGTCATGCAGCGCACCCGTCCGCTGAAGCGCACTCGGCGCCGAGATGCTTCAAAGCGCCTTCACGCCAGCAGCCAGCGCTGAGCGTCCTCGGTCGTGACGTTTCCGCCGCAGAGCGGGATGCCGATCGTCGCGCCCCGCCATCGGGCTGAATCGTCCAGGAGCGCCGCAAGTCCCGCGGCGCCTGCGGGCTCGACGATCAGACCGAGATGCTCATGCGCAAAACGCATGGCACGAACGATCGCGCCGTCCTGCACGGCAATAACCTCGTCGATCGCCCCACGCATGCACGCCACCGCATACGGAACTGGTTCTCGCACGGCAATGCCATCGGCGATCGTCTCGGCGGCCGAGGTCGAAATGGCGCGTCCCGCGTCGAACGACAGACGCATGGCCGGAGCGGCCGCGGCCACGACCGCCACCATGCGAGTGAGAGGCGCCGCGTGACGCATCCACGCGCCGATCCCCGTGGCTAGCGCGCCATTGCCCAGCGGCACCAGCATGACGTCGGGCGTGACGTCCGCCTCCATGAGTTCAAGCGCGATTGTCCCAGCCCCCTCCGCGATTTCAGGAATGGCGCCATCTTCGACATAGAACGCCCCCGAGTGCACCGAGAAGTCACGCGCTAAGCGCTTGGCCGCGTCGAAATCCGCTCCGGCAAGTCGGACGTCCGCACCCAGCGCGCGCATCGCGGCGACCTTCAATGGATTGGCACGCTCGGCAGCGAAGATCGTGACCCGGATGCCGCGCCGCTCCGCGGCGCGAGCCAGGCCCTGTCCGAAATTGCCGGCAGACGCGCAAACAAGAGGGCGTCTGTCATGCAAGCCCGCAACAAAGTACTCCGCCCCGCGCCCCTTGAAGCTGCGAATGGGATTGAGCGTCTCCACCTTGAAGCACAGCTCCGCGTCGACGACCCTGTTGGCCGATGTGTCCCGCAGCAACGGCGAGTGGAGGAATACTGGATCGATGACGGCCATGGCGGTCGTAATGTTGCCGGCGGAGAGAGCGCGCAAGGCGATCCGTGGTGAAATGGGAATGGCTAATCGACGTGGTGACGGCGATTCCGGGATTCGAGCCGACTTCCAGCACTGCCGAGGACAATTTGCTACGCAACTTCGCGTGCGGGTTAGTACCCAAGTGCGGGGCCGTCTGATCACCCGTCGGGCGAGCCGACTCACGGATTCACCCCGGCTAGTGCCCCGTATAGATTTCCTCCATGACGAAGACCTTCCAGAATTTCATTGCCGGGCAGTGGACGAGTCCCGAGTCGGGCGCGTATTTCGAAAACCGCAACCCGGCCGATACGAACGATCTCATCGGCCGGTTTCCGCTCTCCAATGGCCTCGACGTGGACGCCGCGGTGCACTCGGCAGCGCGTGGCTTCGCGCTCTGGCGCGCCACGCCGGCACCCGCCCGCGGCGATGTCCTGCGCCGCGTCGGCGACCTGCTTGCAAAGCGGAAGGAGGAGATCGCTGATCTCATGACGCGCGAGATGGGAAAGCCGCTCACGGAAACGCGCGGGGATGTCCAAGAGGGCATCGACACTGCGTATTACGCGGCGACGATGGGGCGACAGCTGTCCGGGCGCACGGTGCCGAGCGAACTGGCCAACAAGTGGGCGATGAGTTTCCGTCGGCCCATTGGTGTCTGCGGCATCATTGCGCCCTTCAACTTCCCACTCGCCATTCCGACGTGGAAAATGTTTCCCGCGCTGGTGTGCGGGAACGCCTGCGTCTTCAAGCCAAGCGAAGATGTCCCGCATACGGGACACGTTCTCGTCGAAATCCTGCTCGAGGCAGGGTTGCCGCCCGAAGTGATACAACTAGTGCACGGTCGAGGTGAGGATGTCGGTGCCCCGCTTGTATCGCACTCGGGGGTGCCGGTGATCTCCTTTACGGGATCCACGCAAACCGGCAGCACGGTGGGCGAGACGTGCGGTCGAATGCACAAGCGCCTGTCGTTGGAGATGGGTGGTAAGAATGCGATGATCGTGCTGGACGATGCTGACTTGGATCTCGCATTGGAGGGAGTACTGTGGGGGGCATTCGGGACCACCGGCCAGCGATGCACGGCCACCAGCCGACTCATCCTTCAAAAGGGAGTGCACGACAGGTTTCTCGGCAGGCTTCTCGATCGCGCGCGCGCGATGAAACTTGGCGATGGACGAGCGAAAGGCACCGACGTTGGGCCCCTCATCCATGAGGAATCGCGCAAGAAAGTCGAGCGCTACATCGATATCGGTCAGAGCGACGGCGCGGATCTCCTCTGCGGCGGCAGCATCCCCAAGGGAAAGGCGTACGATCACGGGTTTTTCTTCGAGCCCACGATTTTCGGGCGAGTAGAAGCCGGCATGCGCATCGAGCAGGAAGAAATTTTCGGCCCCGTGCTGAGCGTGATTCGCGTGTCGGACGCGGACGAGGCGTTCACCGTCAACAACGGCGTGAAGTACGGGCTCTCGTCCTCACTCTATACCAGGGACGTGAACCTGGCGTTCCGCGCCTTCAACGAATTGGACAACGGCATCACGTACATCAACGCGCCGACCATCGGCGCCGAGGCACATTTGCCGTTCGGGGGCGTAAAACAGACCGGGAATGGACATCGGGAAGGCGGGTGGGAAGTCTACGAGTTCTACTCGGAGACCAAAGTGGGGTATTGCGACTTCTCTGGTGCGCTCCAGCGGGCGCAGATCGACAACTATCTGGGCACGCCCGATTGATGCGGGGGCGCAGCGACACCCTCCGCGTACGCTTGCTGCGTTCCGTGGAGCGGGGTTAATTGCAGGGTGGCCATGCCCGGAGTTCCCGAACCAATACTTCCTTCGAGTCGAATTACGCCTGAGCGCAAGCTCGAGGCGCTTCAGCACGTCAACAGGCGGCGCAGTAGTTTCAGCTTTTTCTGGGAATGGGCCAAAATATTCACCGTCTCGGTGAGCCTTTTCTTCGTCCTGCGCACGTTCGTGGTGGAGGCGTTCAAGATCCCGAGCGGCAGCATGGAAGGCACGTTGCTTGTGGGTGATTTTCTGCTCGTGAACAAGGTTGTCTACGGCGCGGAGGTCCCGCTGGTGAACCGGCGGCTACCGGCGCTGCGCCAGCCGCACCGGGGCGACGTGATCGTCTTCGAGTGGCCAAAGGATCGTACCAAGAACTTCGTGAAGCGCCTGGTCGGCATGGCGGGCGACACGCTGGCGATGCGCGACGCTGTCCTCATTCGAAACGGCGTTGCGCTGGCCGAGCCCTACGTGACCCATTCCGATCCCGATGCCGATCCAGTGTGGGACGACTTTCGCTGGCAAAGCGAGTATCTGATTCCGTCGGCGAACCCGTCCGTGGCCTATCATCCTTCGCGAAACAACTGGGGGCCGCTGGTCGTCCCTGGTGGACAGTACTTCGTTCTGGGCGACAACCGCGACAATTCGCTCGATAGCCGTTACTGGGGATTCGTGCCGGACTCCTTGTTGCGCGGGCGCCCCGAGGTAGTGTACTTCAGCTTTTCGCCCGACTCCTCCGATGACTTCGCCTGGCTGACGCACGTCCGGTGGACGCGACTCGGCGAGCGCGTGCATTGACATAGATCTCGTTCCCTGACCGTCAGTCGGTCGCTCTTCCTCCCGACGTCTGTTCGTCCCTCTATTGCGTCGGGGGCCGCCGTTCCCCGGAATCGCCAGCATGGCTACCACTCCGAACAGCAAGAAGTCATCGTTCGAAGAGGGATCGCTCGACCAGTACCTGCGCGACATCAGCATCTATCCCCTCATCACGCGGGAAGATGAGGTTGCCCTCGCGCAGAAAATTCGCGTCGGCGACCAGGAGGCGCTCGACAAGCTCGTTCGCTCCAACCTGCGCTTCGTCGTCAGCGTGGCGAAAAAGTATCAGAACCAGGGGGTCTCGCTCTCGGACCTGATCAACGAGGGCAACCTCGGACTCATTCGCGCGGCGCACAAGTTCGACGAGACCAAGGGAATCAAGTTCATCTCGTACGCGGTGTGGTGGATTCGCCAAGCCATCCTGCAAGCGTTGGCCGAGCAGAGTCGCATCGTGCGCGTTCCGCTCAACCGCGCCGGCACGCTGCACCGCATCGGCAAGCGCGCGAGCTTCCTGCTCCAGGAGCTCGGACGCGAGGCCACCCATGCCGAGATCGCAGAAGGGATGGACATCACGGAAGAGGAAGTCGCGAAGACGATGTCCATTTCGCAGACGCACCTCTCCCTCGATGCGCCCATGACCCCCGGCGAGGACAACAAGCTTCTCGACTATCTTCCCGACAATTTGAACCCCACGCCGGACGAACTCACCTTTGAAAAGGCGCTCACGGAATCCATCGAGGAAGCACTCGCGCATTTGAAGGAGCGCGAGTCCAAGATCCTGAGACTGTATTTCGGGCTCGACGGCGAGGAGCCGATGACGCTGGAACAGATCGGATCACTGCTGGGAATCACGCGCGAACGGGTGCGTCAGATCAAGGAGAAGGCGCTCTCGCGGCTGCGGCATGTGTCGAGAGCACGAGCTCTGGAGTCGTACCTGGGCTGAACGCCTTCATCAACTGCTCTGCCGTCGGTTCTCGGCCGCTCGCCGGGCGCATCCGAACCCTGCGGAACCGTACCTGCCGGCGTACGAGCGCATTGCACTCTGGTGCGGAACCCGGTGCCGATGCCGCCGTCACTCTGCCTCACGCGTTTGGGCGGGAACATGTCATGTTTCCACCTCGGCCTTCACCGGATATCTTCCCGGTGTGACGAGGACCGACAAACCGCAAACCGACGACCGTTCTCCCTGACATGGCCCAACCCGCATCCTTCGACGTGACGACAGGCGTCGACCTCCAGGAAGTCGATAACGCCATCAACCAGGCGCAGAAGGAAATCGCGCAACGCTACGACTTCAAGGGCTCGAAGGCTTCCATCGATTTCAAGCGCGCGGACAACCTCATCACGCTTGTTGCCGACAGCGATTTCCAGATGACGGCGCTGTTCGACGTGGTGCAGACCAAGCTGATCAAGCGCGGCGTTCCGGTGAAGAACCTCGACATTGGTGAACTCAAGAACGCTGGCGGCGATACGGTGCGGCGCGAGGTGAAGCTGAAGATGGAACTTGATCCCGAGACCGCCAAGAAGGTCGCCGCCGCAATCAAGGACGCGAAGCTGAAGAAGGTACAGGCTTCGATTCAGGGAGAGCAGGTGCGCATCAGCGGGCCGTCCCGGGACGATCTCCAGGAAGCCATCGCGCTTCTCAAGAGCAAGGATTTCGGCGTGCAACTGCAGTTCGGCAACTACCGGTAGACGAGCGCGGTTCGTCGGACACTCACCGCGGCCGAGCGAGGGCAACGTCAAACGGCACCGAAGATGCCAGCCGCCCCTTCGAGCTCACGAGCGCCACGTGCGCCTTCGATTCGCCTCCGCGGGCGCACATGGCAGCGATGCGGTCGGCACTCAATCGAAATTGATGCGCGATCACCACGGGAGCTGGCGCTGGGAACCGGGCGGCCATTACGCCTTCGCACGCCCCCTGCAACACGAGTTGCACCTCGAGAGGTTCCGTTGCCGTCCAGGCAGGGCCGCGAGCGACCATGGTCATGATCACGACCGAGTCAGGAAGGTTGGTGAGCGGCACCGGGAAGCCCGTAGCCGCATCGGCCACGGACGTGATACGCGCGTCGGCCGCCGTGGAGCCGAAGGCGATCTCCGGCAGACTCGGCGCAACCGGGATTGCCGGGATCGCGGGAGGTACTGGCGCGGGTGTGTGATAGACGTGCGGCGTTCTGTCGTCATGACATGCCACGCAGAGCACGAGCATTGGCGGAACTGTGAAAACGGCGCGAAACACGATGTGGGAACCACGGAGGGGGGCCCACGAAAACGCCGGCCGGCCGAAACAACAGCGAAGGCACGAGTCGTCAGCAGGAACCCGGAACGCACCGTCGTTAACGGTGCACCGACAATATCTGGCTAAGTCCTGTAGTACACTATATTTACAGTAACTCTTCTCCCAAGTCCCCGCATGAAACTCGGCTTCATTACGCTCGGCTGCGACAAGAACACGGTCGACAGCGAGCGGTATCTCGCGCAACTCGCCGACCGCGGGGCCGAATACACGGATGACCTTGCCGAAGCCGAGGTAATTGTCATCAACACCTGCGGGTTCATCGACGCGGCCAAGAAGGAATCGCTCGACGCGATCGTGCAGGCCGGTGCCCTCAAGGAAGCCGGGAGCTGCAAGGCGGTCGTGGCCGTCGGATGTATGGTGCAGCGTCACAAGAGCGAGCTGGAGGAGGCGTTGCCGGAGGTGGACCTGTTCCTCGGCTCGTCAGAAATGGATCGGCTCCTCCCGGAGCTCGAAGCGCGCGGCCTGATCGACGATGTGCCGTCAATCCATCCGGGCGTACGTCTGTTCACCGGCGACGCCCCGCACATCCGGTACTTGAAAGTCAGTGAAGGGTGTGATCACGGCTGCGCGTTTTGCGCGATCCCGCTCATGCGCGGGAAGCATCGCTCCTTTGCGCTTGACGAAGTAATCCGGGAAGCCCAGCTGCTCGAGGCGCAGGGGGCGCGCGAGGTCAATCTGGTCGCGCAGGACCTTGCACACTACGGACGCGATCGCCGCGACGGGTTTGCGCTGCCCGAACTGCTCGAAGCGCTCGTGCGGGAGACGGGGATTCCATGGCTTCGAATGCTCTACCTGTACTCGTCGGGCATCACACCGCGTCTGCTGGAGGTCATGGCGTCGCAGCCACGGATCCTCCCGTACCTCGACATGCCAATGCAGCATGCGTCGGACACCGTGCTCGCGCGCATGCGTCGGCCGGAGCGTCAGCACACGATTCGGGAACGCGTCCAGATGCTGCGGGCGGTCGTCCCCGATCTCGCTATCAGGACGACGTGCATCGTGGGCTTCCCCGGCGAAACGGAACGCGACTTCGACCAACTCATGGCGTTCCTTGAGGAAATCCAGTTCGAGCGGGTCGGTGCATTCACGTATTCGGCGCAGGATGGCACACGCGCGGCGGACATGGTGGATGACGTCCCCGAATCGGTGAAGCGGCAGCGGCTGGAGCGCTTGCTGGAATTGCAGCGGCAGATCACTGGCGAGCGATATGAACGCTTCATCGGCCGGCCGGCGCGCACGATGATCGATCGGATTGTGGAGGGCGAGGCGCAGGGACGCACCGTGTGGCAGGCCGACGATGTGGACGGAATCATCAACGTCCAGGGTGCGGAATCGCTTTCAGCCGGTTCAATCGTCGATGCGGTCATCGAAGGGGTGGAGGATGACGTGGATTTCCGAGGCACCTTGTTGCGCGTTATCGATGCCTCGGCGTCGCCGCCACGGCAACCGCGATCGCTCCCAGTCCTGAGTTCGTCAATCGGGAGCTTTGGCCGGTGAGCTCTGGACGGCCGACCGCGCGCTCGCGAGCCCTGATGTCTCGCGCTCGCGAGCTCTTCCCCGGGGGAGTCAATTCTCCCGTGCGGGCGTTCGGAGGGGTGGGAGGAGAGCCGTTCGTGGCCGTCAGGGGCGAAGGTGCGCGCATCTGGGACGCGGACGACAACGAATACATCGATTATGTCCTCTCGTGGGGACCGTTGGTCCTGGGCCATGCCGCGCCCGTCGTGCTCGACGCGCTGCGCGACGCGATGGTGCGTGGCACCAGTTTCGGCATACCGACCGGGCTTGAAATCACGCTCGCCGATATGATCCGCGCGCGGATGCCGCACGTGGAGATGCTTCGCTTCGTGTCGAGCGGTACGGAAGCGACGATGAGCGCGCTGCGCGTGGCCCGCGCGGCCACCGGGCGCGACATGTTCATCAAGTTCGACGGGTGTTATCACGGCCACGCCGACAGTTTCCTCGTAAAGGCGGGCTCCGGCGTGGCCACGCTGGGCCTCCCGAACTCACCCGGCGTGCCTGACGCACTGGCCGCGCTCACGCTCACAGCGCCGTTCAATGACATCGAAGCCACGGACTCACTATTTCGCGCGCACGGCGAGCGCGTCGCGGCAATTTTCGTCGAGCCGGTGGTTGGCAATGCGGGGTTCATACCTCCCGATGCCGCCTTCCTTCCCGCCCTTCGCCGATTAGCGAGCGCACACGGAGCGCTGCTGATATTCGACGAGGTAATGACGGGTTTCCGGGTCGCCCCAGGCGGCGCCGCCGAATATTACGGAGTTATTCCTGATCTCACGACACTGGGCAAGGTCATTGGAGGGGGGTTGCCGGTCGCAGCGTACGGCGGTCGTCGCGACCTCATGAATTCTGTGTCACCGAGCGGGCCGGTGTATCAAGCCGGGACGCTATCCGGCAATCCTCTGGCGATGGCCGCAGGCATCGCCACGCTTTCCGCGCTGACACCTGATGTGCATCGCTGTATCGCGGCCCGGACACGCGTGTTGGTGGAAGGCTTGCGGGCAATCGCCGCGCGACGCGGTGTGCCGTTTACGGCCGACAGCATCGGCTCAATGTTCGGGCTGTTCTTTCGTGCGGAGCCCGTGCGATCTTATGCCGACGCGCGGGGCGCCGACCTGGCCCTGTTCCGCCGTTTCTTTCACGCGTCCCTCGATCGCGGTGTCTATCTGGCGCCGTCAGCGTTCGAGGCTGGCTTCATGTCCGCAGCTCACGGCGATTCCGAAATCGCGATTACGCTACAGCGACTCGATGAGGCGCTCGGGGCGGCGCGCGGCTAGCGTGCGCGAGATATGCCTTGTGGCGTTGATGGCCGTCGCCTGCTCGGCAGCGGCCGCGTCGCGCAGACCCGCAGTTGGGGTGCCGAGCTCGGCATCACCGACGAAATCCGTCCGCTCGCTGCGAGATGCGTCGTCGCGAGTGGTGAGAATCGAGCTCGCGGACGCACAGAGCCGGGTGAACCTCACGTCCGCTGGTGGCTGGCGGATGTATGGCGCGGACGGGACGACACCGGTGGCGCTGCCGCAGCCGGGTGAACGGTGGGTTCTCGAGCGCGATGGCCGTGACATCCGCGCGTTGCGCGAGGACTCGCGACCGGTTTCGGCGCGCGAACTCACCGTGATCGTGCGGCCGACCGACGAGGCTGGCGACATCACGTTCAATGGCAAGCGGTGGCGTGGCGAGCTCGTGATCACCACAGCGAGCGAGGGCCTGCGCGTCGTCAACAGGCTGTTGATGGACGAATACCTGAAAGGGGTGGTGCCGTTGGAGATCGGCGTCACGTCGACGTTGGAGGAGGCGGCGGCAGAGGCGCAGGCCGTGACGGCGCGGAGCTACGCGGTCACTCACCTCGCCGGGGAGAGTCGGCCGTACGACATGCGCGCCACGGTCCTCGATCAGGTCTACGGCGGGGTAAACGCGGAAACGCGCGTGGGCAACTTCGCCGTCGAGGCCACAACCGGTCTTGTTCTCTTGTACGCGGGCCGGGTCGTGAACGCGCCATATTCGTCCACGTGCGGCGGCAGCACTGCGGAACCGGAGGATGTGTGGAACGCGTCACCGGAACCCTATCTGCGGCGGGTAAGCGATCAGATACCCGGTTCGACGCACTTTTACTGCGAGAACGCACCCAGGTACCGCTGGATGCGACACTTCTCGCGCGACGACCTGCGCGAGAACATCGTTCGCTACGTCCGAACGCTGGGAGGCAAGGGGGCGACGCTCACCACCGTGCGATCCGTCACCGTGACGGATGTCACACCTGCCGGCCGCGTTGGAATTCTGACGGTGCAGACTGATCGAGGTACCGTGACGCTGCACGGAAACGAGATGCGATCGGCACTGCGGCTCGTGAGTGGCGACTTGCTGTACAGCACCTATTTTTCCGTCGAGGGCGTGACGGGCCCAGACGGCGTGGAGACGCTCACGCTGCACGGTGGAGGGAATGGTCACGGCGTCGGTATGTGCCAGGCGGGAGCCATCGGACGCGCCCGCGCGGGCCAGGACTATCGCACGATACTTCGGACCTACTATCCCGGCACCTCGGTTGGCACCATTGGCTGAATCAGTGCGAATGTCGCGACGTACTCGCGATTTTGGCTGCATGGCCGCCTCGCCGATACCGACCGGCGTTTGCTCTCTTCCCGTTTCCGCGCACAGAAGCGTCAACACGATCGGCCCACTCCGGAGAATCGAACCATGACGGACCCGGTACGCATCGGTGTGGTGGGCGCAGGCGCAATCGCCCAGCTTGCGCATCTGCCAGTTCTTTCCAGAATGCGAGGCGTGACACTCGTCGGCATCTGCGACAACGATCGACCCAAGGCCCGGGCGCTCGCCGACCGCTTCGAGATCCCCGACGTCTTCACCGACATCGAGGACCTCCTGGAGAGTGACCGCCTGCAGGCAATCGTGCTTGCGACGCCCAATCATCTGCACGAGCCGCACGTGCTGAGCGCGATCGCCGCCGGTGTGGACGTATTGGTGGAACGGCCGTTATCACTCACGCCGAAGGGTGTCGAGCGCGTCGTCAACGCCGCCGGGCGGGCTGGTCGGAAGGTGCTCGTGGCCAACAACCATCGCTTCCGCAGCGACGTGCAGGCGTTGGCCGGCTTTCTTCGTGGCGGCGAGTTGGGGAGACTCACCGGCATCAGGGCGGGGGCGTACCACCAGAAGCGGTTGGATCAGGGGTGGCGGCAACGCCGCGTGGAATCGGGCGGCGGAGCGTTCTTCGACTACGGGCTTCCGCTACTGGACCTGGCGCTCTGGCTCAGCGACTTTCCAGAGCCTGAGCGTGTGGTGGCGCACATGGAGCGTGGCGCAGGCAAGAACGCCGTGGAGGACTCCATGGTGGCCCAGCTGACCTGCTCTTCGGGCGAGGTATTCAACTTCGACGTGTCCGGCGCGTATGTCGGCGAGGAGGAGCGTTGGTGGTTCGAGACGCTCTCGAATCGCGGCAGCACCCGCCTCGCCCCGCTTCGTGTCGTGAAGCTGCTGCACGGCCGGCCGACCAATGTCTCGCCCCGAGGCGCCGCCGCGCGTGAGAGCGCGTTCATCCAGTCATACCGTGCCGAACTTGCGCATTTCGCCGCCGTCGTAACCGGAGAGGCGGAGTATGAAGCACCGATCGATCAAGTCGTCGTTCACCGAATCATGGAGGCGATGTACAAGTCGGCCGAAGAAGGGCGAGAGATTCGGTTATGAGGTGTCGTGGTTGGATTGTTGCGCTGCTGGTCTCGGCGGGCATCGCGCGTGCGGCGACGGCGCAACGGCCACCCGACACGCTATCGCGGCGCGGATTGCTACCCGCGGAGCCGGGAAGCGAACTCACCGTCACGCTCGTGACCTTCGGTCAAGGCGAGCAGGTATTCGAACGCTTCGGCCACAACGCGCTGCTGTTCCACGATGCGAGCACCGGAACCGATACGGCGTACCATTGGGGACTCTTCAACTTCAGCGAGCCGCGCTTCATTGCGCGCTTTCTGTCCGGCGATACACGATATTCAATGGCGCCGATGGATGGCGGCAATCTGATCGCGTCGGAACGGGCATCGGGTCGCGAGGTCACGCTGCAGCGCCTGAACCTCACTGCGCCGCAGCGGCTCGCGCTGCGCGACTTCGTTCGCTGGAATGCCCGTGAGGAGAACAAGTACTACCGGTACGATTACTTCCGCGACAACTGCTCCACGCGTCTGCGTGATGCGCTCGATCACGCCGTAGACGGTGCGATCAGTCGCGCCACCGACACGGTCCTCACGACCTTCACCTACCGTCGGGAGAGTGTGCGTCTCACCGACGGCGACGCGCCGGTCCAGGTCGGAATTGACATCGCGCTCGGCCGTCCAGCGGACGTGCCCCTCACGCAGTGGCAGTCCTTCTTCATCCCCATGCGCTTGCGCGACGGACTCCGGCGGATCCGCGTTCCGCAGCACGACGGATCAGTCCTTCCCATGGTGGATAGCGAGTGGAGATTGCCGTCGGTCGCGGGAATGCAGCCGGTGGTCGAGCGTCCCGTATCGCCTCGATTGACTCCGGCACTGGCGCTCGTTGGACTTCTTGGCGCGGGGTTGGTTGTTTCGCTGCGCCTGTTGATGCTGAGACGGCGCATTGCCGCATGGGCGCTCGCCCTGTTCGGCAGTGTGTGGTCCCTGGGATGCGGGGTTCTCGGCGTCGTCTTGCTGCTTGCCTGGTTCGCAACGCAACACGTGTTCTGGGCGTCGAACGAACACGTGCTGCTGCTCACGCCAATATCACTTCTTCTGGTGCCGCTCGTTCCCATGTCGTTGTTGCGGTCGCGCGCCGAACGTGCGGCGCGCATGGTCGCGGCGCTCGTCATGATGATGGCGCTGCTTGGCGTCGTGCTGGCGGTGATTCCAGGGGGCCAGGAGAGCCGGGCGATTGTCGCGCTCTTCGCGCCCGTGCATCTTGCTTTGGCGTGGGCGCTCTCCCTCCCTCGCGCCACGACTCAGCTTCTCTGAACCGACGGTCCGTTCATGCTCAATCGTATGCGCTCGGTGGACGCGCCGGATGTATGACGTCCTGGTGGTCGGGCTGGGCGCCATGGGGTCCGCGGCGCTCTACCACCTGGCCCACCGCGGGTGTCGCGTGGTTGGCGTCGATGCGATGCGGCCGCCGCACACCCTCGGTTCAACGCATGGGCGGACGCGCATCATTCGTGAGGCGTACTACGAACATCCGAGCTACGTGCCGCTGGTGAAGCGAGCGTACGAGAACTGGTCCGCTTTGGAGAAGGGCACGGGGACCGTGCTCTATCACCAGACCGGTGGGCTGATGATGGGCGCGCCGGACTCTCGGTTGATTCGTGGCACGCTGGAGAGTGCCACGATGCATGGTCTCGCCGTAGAGGACCTGACGGCCGATCAAGTGATGCGGCGCTTTCCGGCGTTCCACACACCGGACGGTCTGATCGGGGTATTTGAACAACGGGCGGGTGTCCTCTTTCCGGAGGCATGCGTTCGCGCCCACCTGGACGGGGCACGCGTGAGTGGCGCGGACATTCGCATGGACACCCGCGTGCTCGACGTCTTTCAGAAGCCAGGATCGATTTCCGCTGTCACGCACGACGGGACGATCGCCGCGCGGCGTGTCGTCGTTGCCGCTGGTCCGTGGACGGGCGCACTGCTCGAACAGCTCGGCGTGTCAGTGCCGCTCGTGGTCGAGCGGCAGACCATGCACTGGTTCGACTCCACTCCGTACGCGCGGACGCTCGCGCCCGCGGAATTCCCCGTCGCGCTCATTGAGCACGCGCCGGACCGATTCTTTTATGTGATGCCGGATCTCGGCGACGGCGTGAAGGCCGCCATTCACCACGAGGGAGCGGTGACGTCTCCCGATGGGGTGGATCGCGAAGTCAGGGCGCCCGATACCGATCCGGTCGAAAGGCTCGTCGAGCAATTCGTCCCTGCTGCGGAACGCGTCGCGCGGGAGTCCGCCGTGTGTCTGTACACCGATACCCCGGACAACGATTTCGTCGTCGATACGGTCGCCGGCATGCCAAACGTCGTATTGGTGAGTGCGTGTTCAGGCCATGGCTTCAAGTTCGCGAGCGCCGTGGGCGAGATCGTGGCGCAGCTCGCGCTTGAGCAGGTCCCCTCCGTCGACATCTCACACTTCGCAGCTGGTCGTTTCGCGTGAGCATGGCAGCCACATGCGGTCGATCCGTGATCCATGTCGAGCACATCCGGAAGTCGTACGGCACGTTGCGGGCGGTGGACGAGATTTCGCTGGACGTGTACGAAGGTGAGATCTTCGGGCTGATCGGTCCGAACGGCGCGGGCAAGACCACGACGATGGAATGCGTCGAAGGCATTCGCACGCCCGACAGCGGAACGATCACCGTGCTCGGCCTGGACCCGTTTCGCGACGTCTATCAGTTGCAGGAGCGAATTGGTGTGCAGCTTCAACAAGCGCAGCTGCAGAAGAGGATCAAGGTGTGGGAAGCGGTGCACCTCTGGGCCTCGCTGTACAAGCGAAAGACGGCCAGCGGCGAACAGCTGCTCGAACAACTCGGCCTTGCTGACAAGCGCGATGCGTGGTTCATGACACTCTCCGGCGGACAGAAGCAACGGCTATTCATCGCCCTCGCCCTCATCAACGATCCGGAAGTCGTCTTCCTCGACGAGCTCACGACCGGCCTCGATCCCCAAGCGCGACGCGCCATCTGGGACCTTGTCCGCGGAATTCGCGATCGAGGAAAGACAGTCTTCATGACGACCCACCTGATGGAGGAGGCCGAACGCCTCTGCGACCGCGTGGCGATCATCGAACGTGGACGCATCATCGATGTCGATACGCCAGAACGGCTCGTGGTGAAGAACTGCCCGCAGCGCACCGTTGTGCTTGCGACCGACGATTCAGGCGCAGCTGAAGCATTCGGACGCATTCCGCGTTTGGACAGCGTCACGCGCGCGGACGCCCGCTTCATGCTGCACGGGTCGGGCGAGGAGTTCGTGACCGATGTGATTCAGTGCCTCTCGGATAATCACGTGCGCGTCACGGACTTTCGCACAGTGCTGCCCACGCTCGAGGACGTCTTTCTGAAACTCACAGGACACTCGATCCGTGAGTGATCCTCTCGTGACGACGGACGCTGGGACGGTCCAGTGCCATTGAGCACCCGCGGCCTGTTCGCGCTTACGTGGCTCGAGACCAAGATCTTTCTGCGCGAGCCCCTCGGCGCGATCGGATCCATGGTCGTACCCGTGTTGGCGTTTCTCGTACTCGGTAGGGCGTTACCGCGCACCGTACCGCTGACCGCCACCCCATACGCGGGCCTTCTGGCGCCAGGCGGGGTACCCGTGCTCGTCTCGATCCTCATCGCCAACAGCGCCGTGCTGTCCCTCGTGGCGATCATCTCGATCTATCGTGAGGGCGGGATACTCAAGCGCCTGCGCGCCACGCCCTTGCGCCCGCCGACGATCCTCACCGCGCATGTCCTGGTGAAACTGCTGCTCACCGCCGTGACGATGGCCCTGATGACGCTCGTGGGACGGCGCTATTTCTCTCCCGGGGTGGACGTCCCGGTGATCTCCTTCGCGATCGCGCTGTTGATCGGCACCTGGAGCATTCTGTCCATCGGATTCGTCATTGCGAGCATCGTGCCCACCGCGCGTTTCGCCCAGCCCATAGGCGCGTTCATTCTGTACCCGATGATCGGGCTGTCAGGCCTCTTCGCACCGCTGAGCGCGTTTCCGCCCGCGTTGCGGACTGTGGCGCGCCTACTTCCCATGACATATGTCGTGTCGCTGCTCGGCGGGATCTGGCGCGGAGAGGGCTGGTTGGCGCATCTGGGTGACATCGGCGCGCTGGTTGTCGCTTTCGTCGTGTGCACGGCGCTCTCCTCGCGAGTGTTCCGATGGGAGTGACCGCGCTCTCAGTCGGCATTGACGTGGGCGGAACCTATACCGATCTCGTCGCCGTGGACGCGAACGGATGCGTTACCACCCGGAAGATTCCCAGCACGCCTTCTGATCAGAGTGAGGGTGTGGCGGTCGCACTCCAACTGCTCGGCGGCGAGCCGGTGTCGCGCTTCGTGCACGGCACCACCGTAGCCACGAACATGCTGCTCGAGCGCGCGGGAGCGCGCGTGGCGCTGGTGGCCACAGCCGGTTTCACCGACGTGTTGCACTTAGCGCGACAGGACCGAGCATCGCTCTACGATCTGTCGCGACATCACCCGCCGCCGCTGGTCGCGCGCGATCACACAGTGGGCGCGTGTGAGCGCGTCGTCCCCGAGGGCGTCCACATCGCACTGACGGACGAGGCAATCGACAGCGTCGTCGAACGTGTGCGCACGCTCGCGCCGGACGTGGTCGCGATCTCACTATTGCACTCCTACGTCGACGCCACGCACGAGCAGGTACTCGCGACTGCTCTCCGCATAGCAATGCCGGGGCTGGAGGTGGTGCTGTCATCCGAGGTCTTTCCCGAAATCCGCGAGTATGAGCGCACGGCGACGACGGTAGCCGAAGCGTACCTGCGCCCTGGCGTCTCGCGCTATCTGGAGCGTCTGACCGTACGCGCGCACTCGCTCGGCGTGCCAGCACCGGGCGTGATGACGTCGGGTGGCGGGATGCGTACGGTGGCGCAGGCCGCTCGTGGCGCGGCATCGCTCGCGCTGTCCGGTCCGGCCGGCGGTGTCGTGGGCGCCGCCGCCGCTTTGCGGGCGGCGGGTTTCCTCAGTGCACTCACGGTAGACATCGGGGGAACCAGCGCGGACGTCGGACTCGTCCTCGACGGCGAACCACTCGTGGAGCCGGGCGGTCGCGTCGCCGGCGTCCCGATCGCGCTGCCACGCGTACTCGTGGAGACCGTTTCGGCTGGCGGCGGCAGCATCGGATGGATCGATGACGGCGGCGCGCTTCGGGTAGGACCTCGCAGCGCCGGAGCCGTGCCCGGCCCGGCGGCGTTCGGTCGGGGCGGGACACTTCCCACCGTCACGGACGCACACGTCGTGCTGGGCCACATCACGGCGTCGTCCTTCAGCGGCGGCGTCGAGATGGATGTGCGCGCCGCGCACCACGCGATCAACGACCTCGCGCGTGGCCTCGATGCCGACGCGGACCGAGTCGCACGAGCCATGCTTGACATCGCGGATGCCTCGGTCGCGCGCGCGCTCAGGCGAGTCAGCGTCGAACGGGGCGTAAGTCCGCGGGAGTGCGTGCTCGTTCCATTCGGCGGCGGGGGCCCCCTGCACGCGTGTGGGTTGGCGGACCAACTGAGCATCCAGACGATCTTCGTGCCGCCGCATGCGGGCGTGCTGAGCGCCTTGGGCCTCGCCATCACTCCGGAGCGACGGGAGCGCATGATCAGCCTGCTCACCCACGCCAGTGCACTGGATCGTGTCGCATTGAGCGCGGCGCTCACCCGCGCGTCAGCAGGTGTCGCCGATGGCGTGGAGTGGCGGCGCTCCTGGACGGCGCGAATGCGGTATGTGGGGCAGGGGCATGAACTCGACGTCGCCGTTCACCACGGCGAAGACGGCGCCGCTATCGCGGAGCGTTTTGCCGCGTTGCACCAGCAACGGAACGGGTTTACGCTCGAGTCGCGCACCGAGGTGATCGGCATCCGGCATGTCGCCGCGGGCGAAGCACATCGCGTCAGCTTTTCGCGCGATGGTCTGTCGGCGTGGGATCCCGAGAGGGCCGTGGACGATGGCCGCAGTTTCGAGGCGCTCTTGGCCGGCCCCGCGGTGGTCACCCTCGCGGGAGCGACCCTGCGTATCGCCGTTGGCTGGACTGGTCAGCCGCATTCGACCGGCGGATGGCTGCTGACGCGCGATGGAAATCTGCCATGACCGCAGCCGACACCATCCATCCGCTCGAACTGTCCGTGTTGGCGCACGGCGTGGCGATGATCGCCGAGGAGATGGGAGCGGTGCTCGTGCGCGGCGCCCTCTCGCCGAACATCCGCGAGCGTCGCGACGCGTCGTGCGCGGTGTTCGATGCGGGCGGCCGCATGATCGCGCAGGCCGCGCACATACCGGTGCACCTCGGCGCCATGCCGGAGTCGGTGGCAGCCGTGCGCGCGCGACGTCCGCAGCCGGGCGATGTTTTTCTGCTCAATGACCCCTATCACGGAGGCTCGCACCTGCCGGACCTCACACTGGTGGAGGCAGTGGACATGGGGGGCGTCATCGGCGGATACACCGCGGTGAGGGCACATCATGCGGATGTGGGTGGAATGAGCCCGGGCAGCATGCCGCAGGGCGCGACGGAACTCGTGCAGGAGGGACTCATCGTGCCGCCCATTCGGCTGGTGCGCGCCGGCGCACTGGACGAGGAGCTGCTGGCGTTCATCCTCGCGAATGTTCGCACCCCGGCGGAGCGTCGCGGCGATCTGGGTGCGCAGCTTGCCGCATGCGCCAATGGCGCAACGGCGTGGCGTGCCTTTTCCGCGAGGCTTGGCGCCGCCAGACTGACCGCGGCGTGCGACGCGCTACTCGACTACGCCGAACGCCGTGTCCGCGCCAGGCTCGCGCCACTGGAAGGGCGAACCGGACGGGCGGAAGACGTGCTCGAAGGCGACGGCGTGACCGATGCGGACATACCGGTGCGGGTCGCGCTCGCGGTGCGGAACGGCTCGCTCCACCTCGATTTCAGCGGGAGCTCACCGCAGGTGGCTGGCAATGTGAACACACCGGCCGCGGTGACGCGGGCGGCCGCTGTGTTCGCGCTGCGGACGCTGCTCGACGACGACGTGCCCACCAACGACGGTATTGCACGCGCCATCTCCCTCGTCCTCCCCGCGCGCAGCGCGGTCAACGCCGCGTGGCCGGCCGCGGTGGCCGCGGGCAATGTCGAGATGTCGCAACGTATGGCCGACACGATTCTCGCGGCCTTTGGCGACGCAGGGGTGGATGTCGCGGCACAAGGACAGGGGACGATGAACAACGTCACCTTCGGCGGCGCGGGGTGGACGTTTTACGAAACCCTGGGTGGCGGTCAGGGTGCGAGTTCGAAAGGGGCAGCGCCCTCCGGAGTGCACGTCGGCATGAGTAATACGCTGAACACTCCCGTGGAGTCGCTGGAGCGTTCGACGCAGCTGCGAATCGATCGCTATGCGTTGCGTGACGGATCTGGTGGGGCGGGTGCGCATCGCGGCGGTGACGGCGTCATTCGCGCGTACCGTGCGACCGCGCCGTGCACGGTGACGCTGTTGACCGAACGCAGGCGGCACTCGCCGCGCGGGGTCGCCGGAGGCGGCGCGGGCGCAACCGGGAGGAATCTGCTGAACAACACGCCATTACCGGCGAAGTGCCGGGTCGTGCTCAAGGCTGGCGACGTCGTGACGATCGAGACACCAGGGGGTGGGGGTTACGGCCCCGTATCGTAGCCGAATGCCCAAAGTGCGAGGGCTGGAACGGGCGAAGGAGCAGAGAAATCGCTACCTAGTCGGCGCCACCACATTCGTCATGGCGAGCGCCATGTGGAGGCTTCTGGCCAGCGAGATGGCGTCGCTGTTCGACCAGAAGTGCAGGAAGACCAACCTCGGTGATTCGTCCAGCATGTGAGAGTGAATCGCCGTCACCTGAATGCCGCTGTCCTCGAGCGCCCGCACGACGCGATTCACTTCAACGGCAGTAAGGACGAAGTCGCCGGTGATTGCGGCCTTTCCCCCGCCCGTGGGCTGGAAGTTGATGGCCGTCGCCACGCCCATGGACGCGGGTACTTCCATCTGGTCTTCGAAGATCGTTTCAGCCCGCGGCACACTCACCTGGTAGACGCCGCCGTTGAGTCTGCCGGCGTAACCGAGGGCCGCCGCGAGCGACGCTGTATCGAGCTCGAACAATGGCGCGGGCACTACCGCGACGGGGCCCAGCGGCGTCCCCGTGCGCGTCAGGGCGTCGTGTATGACCTGCGCCACCTTCGTCTCCTCACCATAGACGCGGATGTGCATGTACAGCACCCGGGGTGATTCGCCGATGAGATGATTGTGCAGTGCGGTCTGTTCTACGCCGCCAGCCTGCAATGCCTCCATCACGGGGCCGACTTCGCCCTCGGTCATGACGAGGTCGCCCATCACCATTGCGTGGCTTCCACCGACGCGTTTGAACGCAACCCAGGAGCCGAGCGCCAGCGAAGGCTGGAGGTGGACGCCGTGCAGGGTGACCGCGAGATCGGATCGGGGGAAGCTGAACTTCAACACGTTGCCCGGCATCAGGGCGCCCTTTCGCCCCAGCGCGTGCTCGACCGTGGGCCATTCTGGAACCGTCTGCTGTGCTCTAACGAGCGGCGCTGCGCACAGCAGCACCGCCATCCCGACCGTGGAACATCGCGAGAATGCCTGCATGGTGGTGTTCGGCCAGGCTAGTGAGTTCATCAGTTCCAGCTCAAGCCCTTCAACTGCTCCACATTGAGATTTCCGCCGCTGAGGACCGCCACGATCTTGGACCCCGCCGGCATGTGAACGATCCCGGCCAGCAGCGCGGCAACTGGTGCTGCGGCGGCGGCTTCAGGAACGACCTTACAGCGTTCCATGACCCACGGTACGGCGTCGAAGATTTCGCGGTCGGTCAGCGTCACGATCTCGTCCACGTAGCGCTGCACCACGGAGAGGGTGATATGTCCAACGCGCTGAACGCGAAGACCGTCGATGATGGTACGACAGTCGATAGTGACGACCTCTCCTGCGGCGACGGCTCGCTGCATCGCCGGCCCTTCCGACGACTCGACGCCGATCACGCGTATCGCAGGATTGTGGCTTTTCACCGCCATGGCGACGCCTGAAATCAACCCGCCTCCGCCGATCGGAACGACGATCGCGTCGAGATCCGGCCAATCCTGCACCACCTCGAGCCCAAGGGTTCCTTGGCCGGCGATGAGGTCGGCGTCGTCGAACGGGCTGATGTACGTCAGGCCTTCGTCGCGCACGAGTTCCAACGCCTTCTGATTCGCTTCGTCCCAGATCGAGCCGTGAAGTACGACTTCGGCGCCGTAGTCGCGTGTCGCGGCCACCTTTGCAGGCGTGGCGTTGCTTGCCATGCAGACGACGGCGCGGATTGCATGGATCCTGGCGGCGAGCGCCACCCCCTGGGCATGATTGCCGGCGGACGAACACACCACGCCACGCCGCTTCTCTTCATCGGATAGCAACGTGAACTTGTTGAGTGGGCCCCGAAGCTTGTACGAACCCACGCGCTGGAACATCTCCGCCTTCAGTCGGACGTCGAATCCCGTGCGGTGGCTCAATTGGTGCGACGTGAGCAGCGGGGTGTGGTGGATGTGTGGTCCGATCCTGGCTCTGACGGCTTCAAAGTCGCCGCGGGTGAGTGAAAGCATTTCTCCGTGAGTTGACGTGGAACGGCGGCGGCGCGCCAGATCGTCACGCGTGTAGCGCCTCGAACACGCGCGCCTGCACGAACGCATCCAGTAGGGCCGTATCCAGCATTCCGTCCTTCGCCTCCATGTGCAGGATGTCGATGGCACGCTCGGTGGACACCGCGCGCTTGTACGGACGGTCCGTGGCCGTAAGCGCGTCATAAATGTCCGCGATCGTCATCATGCGCGTCTGCACGGGAATGGCGGCTGCCTGGAGGGCGTTCGGATATCCCCCGCCGTTGAGCTTCTCGTGGTGACCGTAGGCAATGTGCGGAATATGACGAAGCTCGCGCGTCCACGGAATCTGTTCGAGGAAGCGATAAGTGTGATTGACGTGCGATTCGATCTCGCGCCGTTCGTTGTCGTCGAGCGTCCCCTTTCGAATCGTCAGGAACTGCAGTTCTTCCCGTTCCAGGAGCGGACGCTCGTTCCCCTCAAAATCCACGAAGGTGCGCGCTCCGATCTCGTGTAACGTGTCGAAGCTGCCTTCCGGCAAGATCGTCGGCTCGTTCGCCTTCAGAATCGCATCGAGGAAGCGCTGCATCTCCGCACGACGCGCCGCCCGTTCCGCGCCGAGTCGCGCCACGGTGGGTCCGTATTTCTCGTGCCCGTGTGCGAGAACGAATTCGGCGCGCGCTCGCTCGTACTCCAGGTCCGACTGCTGGAGCACATAGCCGAACCGGTGGCGAATGATTTCGAGATCCTGCGGGTACAGCTTTTTCTGTTTCACCAGCACTTTCTCGCGGACCCCTACCTTGCCGAAGTCGTGGAGCAGGCCGGCATAGCGGAGCTCACGGAGTTGCTCCCGACTAAACGCTACGTCGCGATAGGGCCCTTCGCTCACGCGATCCACCACCTCCGCCAGACCAACCGACAGCGTGGCGACCCGCGACGAGTGCCCCGACGTCGTGGGGTCGCGCGATTCGATCGCGGTGACGGCCGCGGTCACGAATCCTTCGAACAGTCGTTCGATGTCCTCGTACAATTTTCCATTCTCGATCGCGACTGCGGCCTGCGATGCGAGGGCATTCGTGAGTTCGACGCACCGTGCGTCATAGGTCAGCACCTCCCGCTCGACGCTCTCTGACGAGCCGATTCGCGCGTCCATCGTTCGCT
The DNA here is from genome assembly GCA_025362035.1 of Gemmatimonadaceae bacterium. GTDB lineage: Bacteria > Gemmatimonadota > Gemmatimonadetes > Gemmatimonadales > Gemmatimonadaceae > AG11. The sequence continues at coordinate 91,697 of JANYIN010000120.1, forward strand.
TACGATTGATGAGTTGCAGGACCCCAACGACCTCGTCGCGATGCGACTTCATCGGGAGCACCAACATCGATCGCGTGCGATAGTTGAACTTGTCGTCGAAGCTGCGATTCTGCCGGTACGTCACGTCGTCCGGCAGCAGGTACACATCGCCGATGATCAACGGCTCGCCCGTCGCGGCAGCGTAGCCGGCGAGGCTCGCGTGATCGATGGGAACGGTGAAGCTGGCAAACGGGAGGTTGGGAAGTGAGAAGTTCTGCGTCTTCGCGAAGCGTAGTCGGTTGGCGGTGCCATTCTCGTCGCGCTCCACGAGGTACACGGAGCCCGCGTCACTCGTGGTCAGTCGCCGCGCCTGCGTGAGAATCAGGTCGAGTAGCGCGTGCAAATCGCGCTCCGTCGAGAGTGCCACTCCAATGGCTGTGAGCTCCGCCAGTTCCCGCGCGCGATCGGCTGCGTCATTGCGTGCACGTCGCTCTGCCGTGAGCGACACCGCGTGCCGGAATGCGCCGCGAAAGGCCGCAATCATGGTGGCCGCCGGCGCATCCCCCGGAACCCAACAGCATACTGAATCAATGGGAAACCCGTCCGTTGGTTCCGTCTCTCCCACATCACCGAGGCCGACCAGGGCGGCGACGGCTGCTAGTTCGCTGACGCGCGACAGATCGCTTCCCACGCTCTGCAACAGCGCGCGGTCGAGCGCGATGACCGTTGGCCGCTCCATATCCATCGTGGTGGCCGTCGGCAGGGCAGGAATCCGGCGAACTTCGATGTCGTCGCCCCGGCGGCCGAACGGTGCTGACGAAATCGTACGGCTCGTTGCGGTGAGCAGAAGTGGCTTCATGCGGGTGCCAAGAGATTCCGTGAATAATACGAGTCCGCCGGCGTCCAGGAGATGGACGCCGGCGGGCGTGATTAGCCACCAACGCTCGCGATCAGGCGCCGCTCTTCGTGAGCTTGTCCTTCTCGACCCGGGCCGGGGTGTAATTCGGGAAGTCGGCGATCACTTTTCCGAACATCTCGATGGCCTGCGCCTTGTTGCCGTGGTCCACGAGATCCAGCGCCTTGCCGTACATCACGGCATAGCGCATTGGCAGCTTGGACGGCGGACCCGCGGCGGCGGCCGCCGCACCGGTGGCGGGGTTGGCTGACGGCGAGGCGTCACTCGTGCGCTTTGGCATCGGCGGCAGCTTCATGCCCGAATTGAGCTTGGATGCCATGGCCCCGATCGCGGGTACAATGTTGTCCGCTTTGTCGTCCACGCGATCGACGTGCTCGATTTCGCCGGTTTCCACATTCACGGCGCGTGCGTCCAAACGGAAGTTGCCCTTGGGATCAATCATGTACGTCCCGAAGATCATGTGACCGGCGCCAAGGAGCTTACCTACCTTCACCGCGGTGGCCTGATCGACGTGGCCGTCCTTGGTCAGCTTCTGCTCGTCGACGAGCCTCTGCACTTCACCGCGCTCGATAACGCGAATGCTGGTGTTCGTCGACATGTCGGTTACGAGAAAGCCGGGAATGCCTTTGGTAAGGCCGTCGTAATCCCTCGCGTCCTTTCCGAAGGAGCCATTCTCGAAGGCAAGGATTGCCACAGTCGGCTTGCCCTGTGCGTGGACTGTGGCAAGGGGAGCGATGAGGCCGGCGACGGCAGCGGCCAACGAGACAACGCGAGCGATGCGGGTCATGGTCTCCTCCGAGACTCGTGCGGAAATCGAACTTGAACTCCACGTACTACGGCGCAGGCGCGCCACATACCTGCAATCAACAGCGTGTCCACCCTAAACGACCAGGCTCATGCCCTCGGCCGCCGCAGCCACTTCCATCCGGGAGCCTCGCCGCGCGACTGTCGCGCGGCATTCCAACAGGCACCGATCTACCTCGTCGTCCGTGCGTTCTGGACGATGGTGGAACAGCACGAGCTTCGCCACTTCCGCCTCCAGCGCCAGGTCCACTGCGTCCTCATACGTAGAGTGGCCCCAACCGACATAGGCGTCATACTCCTGCGCCGTGTACATCGTGTCATGCACCAGTACCGACGCCCCACGAGCGAATTCCACGAACCGGTTACGCCACCCCGGAAGCTCGTCGTACCTGGCTCGGGGATTGAGCTCGTTATCCGATACGTAGACGAGTCCACCCTGGTCGGCGTTACCGTCTGTGAAGCGGTACCCCAACGCACCTCCGGGGTGCCGGACGGCCATCGCGGCCACCTCGTACCCTCGGCCGGCGCGCCGCTCTTCCACCAGGTCCTGAAAATCGATCCGCGCCTGCAACTCTTCGAACGTTACCGGAAACACCACGGGCGACATTTGATCCCGTACTACCCGATCGATACTCGTTTGCAACGAGTTCGAGCCCCAGATCGTGAAATGATTTCCCTTCCGAAACACCGGCGCGAAGAACGGAATGCCCTGGATGTGGTCCCAATGCGCGTGCGTGAGGAAGATGTCGCCTGCAATCGACGCCCCGTCAGCCCGTTCCAGCAGCGACCGTCCCAAGTCCCGAATGCCCGTGCCAGCATCGAGAATCACCAGCCACCCGTCTTCGGTCCGCAACTCGACGCAGGGCGTATTGCCCCCGTAGCGAACAGTCGTGGGTCCCGGGCTCGGAATCGAGCCGCGCGTCCCCCAAAAACGTACCGACAGAGACATGTGCTCTACGAGCCGACGTTCGGGTGATAATATGCGCGTGACGTGCTGAGCCGCGCAAAGGAGCCGGTCACGGTACAATCGTGATACAGATCACACCTGTGATCTGCGTCACACACGGACTTGCGCGCGCCGCACCAAGCCCTCGCGATTGCCAATGGTAATCCGCCGTCGCTCGACCAGGATCAGGCCGGCTTCCTGAAAATCCTTCATGGCGCGCGATACCGTCTCGCGGCTTGCGCCAATCATCTGTGAGATCGTCTGATGTGTCAGCACCTTGTCGATCGTCGCGCTACCGCTTTCCTGCGAGAGATCCAGCAACAGTCTGGCAATCCGTCCGGGTACGTCGAGGAGCACGAGCCCGCCGATTTTTTCATCCGCGCGCCGCAAGCGGCGTGACAACTCCTGCAGCAGTGCCCACGCAACACTGGGATTGCCGTCCACCCGGCGCCGAAAATCGTCCCGACGGAGCACGAGGAGCTGGGCATCCTCCATCGCGATCACATGCGCCGATCTCGGTTGATCGTCAATGAGTGCGAGCTCCCCGAAATGCGCCCCCGCCTCCAACACGCCCAATATCACTTCCCGGCCGTCCTCACCGATCAAGACGACCTTTACCCGACCCGTCCGCAACACAAAAAGCGAATCGCCCGGATCGTCCTGAAAGAGGATGACGCTGCCCTTTGGATACGACCGCTCACGCACCAACTCACCGAACTTGGCGAGCTCGTCGCGATCAAGTCCGCGGAAGAGTGGAATGCTGGCGAGGAAATCGGATGTCTGAGCGATCACGCTGTTGCTCGCTGGGTACAGTGTCGTGCACTGGGGGAACGTACCGGTCGCAGAATGGCCTGTCAAACGCGGCGTGCGTGAAGTGATTGGCAGTAAGCGACTTGCGGCGATGCTCAAACGACGACGACATCCGCCACCAGAAGTGCCACCATCCAGAGCATTAGTCTCTTGCCATTGCTTGGGCGCTCAACGCGCGGTTTCCGTGCGGTGGCAGCCACCAGGCGGCGAATCCCCGTGCGGCCCGTCGCGAAATGTGCTCGTCGTCGTCGAACAGGACGAGCTGATTGCGACGGACGGCGCACTGCGTTTGATCGCAAAAGTAATTTGTTGGATCGACGATCGCGGTATTGGGTCGTCTCGATCGCACGCTGTCGATGATCGCAAATACCTCCGACCGAAGTGAGTCATAGATGATCCGCGGCATTGCGCATTGGCCTTCCAGCCGGCGCACGATGCATGTGGGCATCGCCGCGCGCAGCTCCGGCAGTGGACCCATGACGAGCACCTCGATGGGTTGGGGAAGAGAGGCGATCGCAGCGGGAATGCCGGATACTACAGAGGCCCGCCGAGCTTCGAGGGACGGAGGGGTTCGCTGATCGTACTTCACGCGGCCCAACGAAGAGAACGGACGTCGGAGGCGATCACTCCATTTCACGGCGATAATGACCGCCGTGATTGGGCGACCCAGGAATGTGCCTTCCCGCGCCAGTCGCAGCACTCGCTCATTGTTTTCGACACACCGTTGCTGCCATCTCGGATTCTTGGGATCATATGACCGCGCCGCGTACCCACGGGGCACCGGTGCGCATGCCGGCATCGTGAGCTGCACCAGACCAACGCCACGTGACTCGGCCACGGATTCCGCGAAGGGGAGCCAGTGTTGCGCGTGCGAATCGCCCCAGAGAATCATCACCGGACCTGAGGTTGAGCCCTTGACGCAAACGGAATCGAGCGGCGGCAACGCACGCGCGCCGGGGCTCACACTACACGCGTCTGTACCCAGACTTTGTTCCGCGAGCAAAGTGTGAACCTCGGAAGGCGAGGCGGCCACGCTTCTGGCCCACATGAACACCGCCGCGCACATGGCGAGCGCCGCGGCGCTGGAGGCAACGCCAATCGTCAGGGTTTGGCGGGCGGCCCAGGAGGTCCCACGCCGTCCGCGCCGAATGGGATCTTCCACGAATCGCAGCGTCAGCGCAGCCAGTCCGAGTGTGAAGACTCCAATGGCCGCCCGGGCAGCACGCGAGCCGCCGTCTATGGACAGCGCCCCATAGAGCGCGAGGGCCGGCCAATGCCACAAGTACCACGAATACGATGCGCGTCCCACGGCGACCATGGGCCGAAGCCGGAGTAGCCGCGCGACGAAGAAGTCGGCTTCGCCGTCCGCCAAGGCCGCGAGCACAAGCCCGGTACCCAGGACAGGTGCCAGACCGCCGACGGCGGGAAACCATCTCCCCGAAGGAGTTAGCAGCAGGGCTGCCACGATGGCAAGCGCGCCGGTAGTCGCGAGAAGCTCACGTGTTCGTGGAGCGAGGTTGCGCGGGCGGCGTATGGAGACGAACGCGCCGACGCCGAACTCCCAGGCGCGAAACGGCGTCAGGTAAAATGCTGCCTGCGGCTGGAACATGACCATGGCGAGGGCAGCAAGCCACGACATGGCGATGGCGGACGCGACCGCGAGCCGAATCGCCCCCGGACGGCGGCGCAGCAGGAGTGCCAGTGTCACCGGCCAGAGCAAGTAAAACTGCTCTTCGACCGACAACGACCATATGTGCAGCAGTGGAATGAACTCCGCCGGGCCGGAGAAATAGTCGCCCGTGGTCCTGTAGAACAGGACATTCGAGACGAACGTCAACGAGGCTGCGGCGGACTTGACGACGTCCTGCACCTCGTGCAGTTGAGCTGACAGCAAGAACGCAGCAGCCCCAACGGTGGCAAGTACGACGACAAGTAACGCCGGAAGAAGTCGCCTGACACGGCGCGCATAAAACGCCGGGAGCGCGATGCGGCCCGTCGTCGCCTGCTCCGCCAGGAGAAGCGACGTAATCAGATACCCCGAGATGACGAAGAACACGTCGACGCCGGCAAACCCTCCGGTGCGGTAGGCGCCAACGTGGAAGACGACGACCCCAATGACGGCAATCGCCCGGAGTCCGTCGATCTCTGGTCGGTACGTGGGATGCGTCACGATGTCGAGCCGCGGCGAGGATGCGCTCATGGGGCACAATATGGATCGTGTGACGGACGGGCACTACGTCGCCCCCTTGCAGGCCTGACGCGACGAGGGAGGGCGTTGTAGGACGGCGCGGGCACGCATTGGCTTGTTTTATGGTCCAATCATCGGCTATACTTATAAGCTGTTTCCGAACATGCACCAATTGCCAGACAGGGTTCCCCATGAAAACTGATATTCATCCCGCATACGCGACGGCCACGGTCAAGTGCGCGTGTGGCAACACTTTCGAAACGCGTTCAACGATCGCCGAGATCCACACGGACGTGTGCGCCGAGTGTCATCCGTTCTATACCGGCAAGCAGCGCTTGCTCGACACCGCTGGTCGCGTCGAGCGCTTCCGCCAGAAGTATTCTCCGAAGGCCGAAGCCAAGGTGCCGGTGGTCGAGACGAAGGAGAGCTAACCCTCTGAGCCTCCGCGACTTGCTGGGCGACGCTCTCGCCCGGGCGGCGGAGGTCGAGCGGCTGCTTTCCAATCCGGATACGTTCGCCGACGCGCCCAAGGCCGCCGAACTGGGCCGAGAGCATCGACGCCTCGAGCCAATCGTCGAGCTGGCAGCTCAGCTCGACAAGTCGGAGAACGAGCTCGCAGAGGCCGGCGAGCTTGTTTCCGTTGACGATGCTGAGATGTCGGCCGAAGCGACCCAGGAGGTCGCACGCCTGAAGTCGACCATCACCGAGCTTGAAGGGCGGCTCAAGCCTGCCCTTTTACCCCACGATCCTCTCGACGACCGCAACGCGATCATTGAAATCCGGGCCGGTACAGGCGGCGACGAGGCGGCGCTGTTCGCGGCCGATCTGTATCGGATGTATACGCGGTTCATCGAGCGCGCGGGATGGAAACGGGAAAGCATTTCGCACTCCGACGGCACGCTGGGTGGCGTAAAGGAAGCAATTTTCAAGGTGTCCGGTGCCGGGGCCTTCGGGGCGATGCGCTGGGAAAGCGGCGTCCATCGCGTCCAGCGCGTGCCAGCCACGGAAACGCAAGGGCGCATTCACACTTCGGCGGCCACCGTTGCCGTCTTGCCCGAAGCAGAAGAAGTCGACGTCAGGATCGAGGACAAGGATCTCCGCATCGATGTCTTCCGCTCCAGCGGGCCAGGTGGTCAGAGCGTCAATACCACCGACTCGGCCGTCCGCATCACGCACATCCCGTCGGGCCTGGTGGTCTCGCAGCAGGATCAGAAGTCACAGCTGCAGAACAAGCTCAAGGCGATGGAGGTGCTACGCGCGCGGCTCCTCGATCTTCGCGTCAGCGAAATGGAATCGGCGCGCTCGAAGATGCGAAAGTCGCAGGTGGGCACCGGAGATCGCTCCGCCAAGATTCGTACGTACAACTATCCGCAGAGTCGCATCACCGATCACCGTATCGGTTTCACGACGCACGATCTGGCTGGTGTCATGGACGGCGATCTGGAACCTGTCATCGACGCGCTCAGGATGGCCGACGTGGAGGAGCAGCTCGGTGAGTAGCGCTGCACTCCTCACGATTGGCGCGCTCGTGGACGAGATGGCCGCCCTGCTTTCGTCGACGCACGGCGGCGCTGAGACCGAGGAGGCGCGCGAACTGCTCGCGCTGCAGTTCGACAAGCCGCGCTACTGGCCGTTTTCGGCTCGCGACCTGGAGGTGACCGCTGAGGAACATGCGCGCGGGATCCGGGCGGCTCGACGTCGCGCCAGCGGCGCGCCGCTCCAGTACGCCGCCGGCAGGGCTGTCTTTCGGCATCTCACGCTGAGCGTGGACGAGCGAGTGCTCATTCCGCGAGCGGAAACGGAAATGCTCGTGGACATCGTGCTGGACCGCACGCGCGACGTCCGCGGCGGAATCGCGGTCGATGTCGGCACGGGATCCGGCGCGATCGCACTCTCGTTGGCGCACGAGGGTCGCTTTGACCGTGTCATCGGTACCGACGTCTCGCTCGATGCGCTGGTGGTTGCCGCAGCAAACGCCGCCGCCGCCGCCGGTCGGAGTTGCGCAGCCGTGGAGATGCGGCATGGATCGCTGCTCGGCCCCGTGACGGAGCGCGGATTGCGGGCGGTAGTGTCGAATCCGCCGTACATTTCGTTTGACGAGGCATCGTCGTTGCCCCCCTCCGTAAGAAATTGGGAGCCGCCGATAGCGCTCTTTTCATCCAACAACGGCATGGCCGCCACGGTGCATCTCGTCGGCGAGGCCGCCATGGCCCTGGCGCCAAACGGATTGCTCGCGCTGGAGGTGGACACGCGGCGTGCAATCCTCGCTGCCGGTGCGGTCGCGGCGCACGGGTGGTACCAAGACGTTCAGGTCTTGAATGATCTCACAGGCCGCGAACGATTCGTGGTCGCCAGACGACGGGAGGAACGGGAATGATCGAGGAAAAGGCGAAGGATCTGGGGCGTCTCATCGGACAGAGTGCCGAGTACAAAGCGGTGCGACGCGCCAACGAGGGACTCGGACGGGATGAGTCCGCGGTCGCGATCCTGAAGCGGATGGAACACTTGCGCCTCAGCGCCCAGCAGATGATCCAGCGGGACGAACGCCCGACCGAGGAAATGGAGCGCGAGCTGGACGGGCTGATGAGCCAGGTGCAACAGATGCCAGTCTACCAGCGCCTCGTCGTCGCGCAGGAGAACTTTGACAAGGTCATGCAGAAAGTGAACGACTGGATCGTCGATGGCATCGAGAAGGGTGCCACGAGTTCCATCATCACGTTGGGATGATGCGGCGATGACGCGCCCAACGCGGGGACTGCTGATCGTCTTCGAGGGAGGCGAAGGCGCCGGGAAGTCCACGCAACTCCGTCATTTCGCCGCCATGCTCGAGAGCCAACGTGTGCCGCACGTGTGTCTTCGCGAACCTGGCGGAACGCCGCTGGGCACTGAAGTCCGGCGCATCCTGCTTGATCGTGGATCCGATATCGAGCCCCGCGCCGAGGCGCTTCTGTTCATGGCGTCACGTGCGCAACTCGTAGAGCGCGGCATTCGCCCAGCACTGGCCCGCGGCGAGATTGTGCTGCTCGATCGGTTCTTTCTGTCGACATATGCCTACCAGATGGGGGGCCACGGGCTGCCAGAGAGTGACGTCAGGAGCGCGAACGAATTCGCTACGGGCGGACTCGTTCCCGATCTGACGGTGCTCCTCACGTTCCCGTTCGCCGACGGTCTCGCGCGGGCCGCGCGTCGCGACGTGGTCCACGACCGCATGGAGGCAATGGGTGACATGTTTCATGAACGGGTTTCCGCCGCGTTCCAGGATTTTTCCAGGCCGGAGTGGCAGCGGGCGCATCCAGAGTGCGGTCCGATCGTGGCCGTCGACGCGCTGGGCGCCGCTGGAGAAGTGTCGGTGCGTGTCACGACAGCACTCGCCGCCCGCTGGCCAACCGATTTTCCCTCCGTGCCTTGGACGAGCGGAGACGCCGATGCGACGTAGGGGAGGAATCGTGATCGTCATGTTGGGGGGCGCGCTCCTATCCGGTGGATGGCTCATGTCTCGCGGCACTGGCGTGAAAGGCCTGGATCGCGCGGCGCGCGAACACTTGTTCGCCGAGGTGTTTGACCACGTGAAGCAGGACTACGTCGATACGCTGGCCGACTCGACACTCTACCGACGCGCCATCGACGGGGCGCTCCGTGAATTGCACGATCCCCACACGATGTTCCTGGATGCGAGGCGCTTGGGCCGACTCGACGAGAGCACGAGTGGGCACTATGCTGGTGTGGGCATCCAGATGGACGTGCGCGATAGCGGTATCACCGTGATTGCCACCCTCCCGGGCACTCCGGCGGAGCAGGCCGGCATCATGACGGGAGACCGAATCGTTGCCATCGAGGGCAAGCCAACGAGCGGCTTCACGGTGGAGGAGGCCTTGAAGGCATTGCGCGGCCAACCGGGCACGGAAGTTCAAGTGGCAGTGGCGCGGCCTGGTATGGGGGAGCGCTTGCCGTTCACGCTGATTCGTCGCGATATCCTCGTGAATCCGGTTCGTCACGCATTGCTGGTAGGCGACGGCATCGGTTACGTCGATCTCGGCATCTTCAGCGCGGCGGCGGCGGTGGATCTGTCCCGCGCCATCGACTCGCTCCGCGCGGCGGGTGCGCATTCACTGGTGCTCGACCTGCGCGGGGATCCGGGCGGCCTGCTAGATCAGGGTGTGGATGTCGCCGACCTCTTCCTCGATCCGGGCCAGGCTATCGTTTCGACTCGTGGCCGAAGTGCAGGAGAGACGCGGTCGTTCACCGATCACCTCCCGCAAAAATGGTCGGACATGCCGCTGGTTGTGCTCACGGATAGTGGAAGCGCGTCGGCTAGCGAGATCGTTGCCGGAGCCCTGCAGGATCACGATCGGGCCGTGATCATTGGTACGGCGACGTACGGAAAGGGAAGCGCCCAGCGAGTGTTCCGAGTCGGCGACGACGCGGTCAAGGTCACGACCGCTCTCTGGTATACGCCGAGTGGCCGCAGCATCGACCGTCCGCGGGTTGCGCCAATCGATGCGAGGAATGACAGCGCCGTCTCAAGGCCCGAATCCGGCAAGTCTCGCCCCACGTTCCATACGGACGGCGGGCGCCAGATGGTCGGCGGAGGCGGCATCGTACCAGACATCATCGTGCCCAAGCGCCGCGTGACGGCCGCGGATCGCGCGTTTCAAACCGCGTTGGGCGCGAAGGTGCCGAGGTTCTTCGACGCAATGGTGGAGTTCGCGCTGGCGCAGAAGGCCTCCCGTGCGATCACGAACGAGAACTTCGAGGTGACGCCGCGCATGCGCGATGCGTTCTACCTTCGCCTTGTCGCCCGCGGCATTCTGATGCCGCGGGCGGTGTTTGACTCAGCGCGTGCGCTCGTGTCGCAAGCACTTGCCGCACAGGTGTCCCGCTACGTGTTCGGAGCCCGGTCTGAATTCGGGCGCGCGCTACGCCAGGATTCGACTATGATTCGCGGCGTGCAACTGCTGCGCGGCGTCCAATCGCAGAAGGCCCTGGTCGAGCGCATTGCCTCGTTGCGCTCTCGATAGCTACTGCACAAATCCCTGCCGTCTCAACCGGTGGTGACTCGCGCCACCAGCCGCTTCGGGGCGACGAGACAGTACGAATCGCGAACCAGGTCCGCGAGCTCAGGCCAATCCACGTCGCCGTCCAGATAGACGCCGACCCAGCCACTTGGCCCCACATACGGCGGCACGAAAAAGCGCCTCGGCGCGTGCCGCACCATGAACTCCTGATTGCTGGCAACCGCCTTGCACCAGACAGCCGTGCGTCCCTTCCCATGATGGCTGGCCGCGGACGCGTGCATGGCGAACATCTTGTTCCGAACGCGGAACGTCGACTCGCCCCACGCTTCCTTTTCGTGCGCCTCCGGAAACGCCAGGCAGATCTTCCGGAGGCGTGTAAGCGGTCGAGGAGGCACGCGTGCTACCGCAGCCCGACGGCCACCGCGATTTCATCGCCAATGGAGTCGAGGTAGTCCAGCGCTCTGTTCACGAAGTGGGCCAGATGGAATCGTCGACGCACGGTTGGCCTGAGAGGGCGCGGCGGGAGTGGTGCCGCCGTGGCCACGGCCAGTGGGGGCACCCGAGGCGGAGGAGTCAGTGCGCCATGCGGTTGGGTTTCGCGATTCCATTCGTCCATGTCGTCCCCCACGCTATGTGTCTCGACCCGGCCGAGGTGCAAGGCCCCACCGACCAGCCCTCGCGGAAGGTCCGAGCGCGCCGGCAACAGGACTGGGCGTTGCTGTCACTACGATCAGATTGGTAGCCGAGTGTCAGGTCGATTAGATCCAGGGAATAAACGCGCGGGCGAGCCGGTCCAGCAGACATCATCTCATAATGGTGTACCGATGTCCGTGCAAAACGAAGATGCAGCGAAGGAGCGGGACCTGGCAGCCTCGGCAGCCACCGATCAGCAGGGTTTGGGCGGTGAAGTGGACCGGCGAGGCTTTCTCAAGTGCATGTCTTGGGTCGGAACCGGCATGTTATGGACGATCCGAGACGGCGTACCCGGCTCTGCACTGCTGGGTGCCGAGACGCCGCCTTCCGGCGAGCTGTTCTTCGTGCAGATCAGCGACAGCCATATCGGGTTCGACAAGGCCGCCAATTCCGACGTGACCGCCACGATGCGGGCGGCGATCGCGAAGATCAACGCACTGCCAGTGCAGCCGTCGTTTCTGATTCACACAGGCGACATCACACAGCTGAACAAGGCGTCCGAATTCGACATTGCGGGCCAAGTACTGAAGGAGGCGCGCGCGAAGGATGTGTTCTTCGTTCCCGGCGAGCACGATGTCGCGACCGACAACGGAGTGTCATACCTCGCGCGGTATGGGAAGCGCGCGCAGGGCGGCGCGAATGGTGGCGGCTGGTATAGCTTCGATCACACGGGCGTGCATTTCATCGGCCTCGTCAACGTGCTGAACCTCAAGGCCGGCGGCCTGGGATCGTTGGGTGCCGAGCAGCTCGCGTGGATCGAAAAGGATGTACGGCATCTGTCGGCGAGCACGCCGATCGTGGTGTTTGCGCATGTGCCACTCTGGACCGTCTATCCCAAATGGGGATGGGGCACCGACGATGGCGCCCGTGCGCTTAGCCATCTCAAACGGTTCGGCTCGGTCACGGTCCTCAATGGCCACATCCATCAGACCATGCAAAAAGTCGAGGGGAACGTGGCATTTCACACTGCCATGTCCACCGCCTTTCCCCAGCCGAGACCGGGCACCGCTCCCGCCCCAGGTCCTCTCGTGGTCGGAGCGGGTCAGTTGAGCGACGTCCTCGGGATCACGCAGGTGCGGTATGTTCCCCATAACAAGCATCTCGCTGTAGTGGACGAAACGCTCAGCGGCGGATCGCCGTCCGAAGCGCTCGCGGACGGAGAGGCCGCGGCCCGCGCCGCGGCGGGTGTTGCTGAGCGGAGCGACCAAACGGGGCCGGTGCGAGATGGCGAAATTGGAATTGCCAACTTTGCATTTACGCCCCGCACGCTCACCGTGTCGGCTGGGCACGCAGTGTCGTGGGTCAACCATGACGATGCGCCGCATCGTGTTCAGAGCGGCAATGGCAAGTTCGCCGCGTCGAGCGTGCTGGATACAGGGGGCAAGTACTCTACCACCTTGTCAAGACCGGGCGAATACCCCTACTTCTGTTCGCTGCATCCGACCATGATTGGCAAAATTGTTGTCCGGTGAGCGTCGCGTTACTGCGGCGGCGGCCGGCATGGGACGCAACCCACTTGGCTGACGACGAGACATCTGCCACCACGCGGTTCGAGCGCGTGGTGCTGCCGCATCTCGACGCCGCTTACACGCTGGCGCGCTATCTCACGCGCGAGACCGCCGATGCGGATGATGCCGTGCAGGAGACGGTGTTGCGCGCCCTGCGATACCTGCCCTCGCTGAAGCGAGACTCGGACGCGCGCGCGTGGCTTCTTGCGATCGTACGGCGAGAGTGTCGGGACGTTCGTGGGGCTCGACAGACGCAAGCGGACTCCGTCTCGTTCGACGACGCGCCGGCGCTGGAGTTGGTGGACGTACGCACGTCTCCAGACGACGCGGCACACAGGCAATTGGTGCGCGACTACATCAGCGCCGCGGTTGGGCGCCTTTCGCCTCGTCTTCGCGAGACGTTGATTCTTCGCGAGGTGCAACAATGCTCGTACGACGAAATTGCCCGCATCACCGGTGTGCCCATTGGTACCGTAATGTCGCGCCTGTCGCGCGCGCGAGCGCGCGTGGCCGAACAGCTGCGCGGCGTGGTCGACCCTGGAGATCTCTCATGAGCGACGACGAGCGCGACCTCGGCGCGCTAATCCGCAAGGCGTTGCCGACTCACACGGCGCCACCGGCTTTGCGCCAGTGGGCGCGAGATCGAGCCCGGGAAATGGTGGACGTCCCAGACGGCCAATCGCTGTTGGTGAAAATCCCGACAGGGGGCACTCGATGGCGCTCCGCTCGGCGTGCATTGTATGCCGCTGGGATTCTGGGAGCGTTCCTCGTGGGATGGCGTGGGGAGCAGTTCGCACAGTCGGGTCGGCGGTCGGCGGGAGATCGCCAAACGCTTGTCGCTCAGTTGGTCGATTCGCACGTTCGATCGCTGATGCTACAGCATCTCACCGACGTGCAGTCAACTGATCAACACACCGTCAAGCCCTGGTTTGCGGGCAAAGTGGACTTTGCTCCCCGCGTGGTAGATCTCGGATCGGCCGGGTTTCCGCTGGTAGGCGGACGCCTGGAGTACGTCCAGGGACACCCGGTCGCCGCGTTGGTGTATGGCAGGCGAAAGCACGTGATCAACCTCTTTCTGTGGCCGATAGCAAACGGCGCCGAAGATTCAACGAGTGAATGGCCCACGTCGTATCATGGATTCACGCTTCATCACTGGGTGCTCAGTGGCATGACGTACTGGGCGGTTTCGGACGTGAGCGCCTCGGACGTGAACGCATTTCAGCGCGCGTATTCGTCGGCGCCATGACAGGTGGGAGGGTGCAGGGCGAGACTACCTGCCAATCGGACGTCCGTACTTCGCCATGATGGCCTTGAGCCGATCGACCGGCAGCGCATACACGCGATAATCGTCAGCGCCGGTGGTGGTTTCGGCGGCGAGTAGCGCGTTCACGATCGCCGCCTCCGTCGCCTGCACCGTCGCGTAGAAAAGAGCATTCATACGCGCGTTTGGGACCATCGAGACGTTTACCATACCGGTGTCGGCGGACGTGCGCGGGTTCGCGGTGGAGAAGGCCACGAAAATGTCGCCCGAACTGTTTTCTCCCTTGCCGCCCATGCGGCCGACGCCCAGCGCCGCGCGCGTAACCATGCGCTTCAGTTGATGCGGGAGAAGCGGAGCGTCTGTTGCCACCACTATGATAATCGAACCAGCGCCATTGTCGTCTAACGGGGCCTGGCGAGGAGTCGGGGCGGTCGGCTCGCAGCGTCGAGCACGCGGTCGGACGGTCGTGTCGGGCGTCGCCACGCAGCCGAGCAAATCGGGAATCTCTTCACCCACCGGCACCCCGGCAATCCGCAGTTCGCGTCGAGCGCCGTAGTTGCACTGCACGAGCACCCCGACTGTGTATCCGCCAGCTTGCGCATCGATCTTTCGTGACGCCGTTCCGATGCCGCCCTTGAAGCCGTGGCAGATCATTCCGGTGCCACCCCCCACTGCGCCTTCCTGGACTGGGCCCGTGCGCGCGCCATCGAGCGCCGAGAACACGTGTTCCGGCCTGACGTGGAAGCCGTTGATGTCGTTGAGTGCGCCGTCAAAGGTTTCCGCAACCAATGGCAGTCCCCACGGCTGCATGCCTGGCCGATTCACCTGCCACTGAAGGATGGCATCGCGCACAACGCCGACACTGTGCGTGTTGGTAATCGCGATGGGGCCTTCGAGGATCCCCGACTCCTGCAGCCAGGTCGTGCCGGTCATCTCGCCGTTGCCGTTCAGCGTGAACCACGCGCCGAACACCGGATCGGGATTGCTCCTGCCCCGTGGGTGGATGACGGTGACGCCCGTGCGCACCGGCCCCTGACCGACGACCAGCCGACCATGTCCCGAGATGAGCGTGGTCTGTCCGACCTCCACCCCACCGACGTCCGTGATGGCGTCGAGGGGTCCAGCGATGCCACCGATGGGAATGCCCAGATCGCGCGCGCGTGGCTTGCCCTGAGCGAGGACCACCTCACCGACCGACAGCAACAGCAGGAATGCGCCTTGAACGCTGGCGAGCATGAAGTCTTACCTCAGGACGACCTTCGTGGTCGGACTCGGCGTGAACACAAACGTCTTTTCATCCACTGGCACGTTGGTCTTGTACGAGATCAGTCGGATCTTGCGGTTCACGCCATTTGGCTCGACTACCTCGAATTGCCTGACCGACGCATCCTCGTCATCAATCCAGACGGCGGCCTGGGTGAACGTCGAACCTGCCACTTTGGGCACGAGGGTGTATCCGTGCGTGTGGTGCCCACCGATCATCAACGTGCCAACGGGGTTGATCGTGTACTTCGACCGCGGGTCGGTAAGGAACTGCGCCGTGAG
Organism: Gemmatimonadaceae bacterium; assembly: GCA_025362035.1. Lineage (GTDB taxonomy): Bacteria > Gemmatimonadota > Gemmatimonadetes > Gemmatimonadales > Gemmatimonadaceae > AG11. The sequence continues at coordinate 107,362 of JANYIN010000120.1, forward strand.
ATCGACGGTGCCGGTTCCACTAGTGCCCTGCGCCGACTTCAGGACCTGATCCTTTACGGTGCTTGGCAGATAGACCCAGACCCATTGCCCGTCTGTGACGATCCGGTCGTTGGCAGGATTCGAAAAGGCGATCGCCAACTTGGCAGGTCGTTCCTGAACGTACTCGCCGGCGGCCGTCATGGTCCGGCCGGTGAGCGTGTTGGTCAGTGTTTGTTCGAACGTGGCTCGGACGGTCCGCACCTTGGCCCACGCGTTGACCGCGCGCTCGAGGTGGTCCACACCCTGCGATCGCAGCGAACCAGCCATCGTCGCAGTCGCTAGCACACCAACTACGAATATTGACGCATTCAACCTGTACTTCATTTGCGCTCCATTGTTGCGAATCTCGTGAGTGCGTTCAGCTCGGTCTTCTACCCTTCCGCGGCCGAGCCTGTTCCGCTCGGCACGGTGATCGTGCGGCCGATGGCGTCGGCGATCGCGCGCGCCTCACGAACCAACCGCGTAAGTTGCTCCGGGTACAGCGACTGGCCGCCATCGGACAACGCGCGCTCGGGGTTCGGATGCATTTCCACAAGCAGGCCGTCGGCGCCGGCCGCGATCGCGGCGCGGCCCATCGGAATCACCTTGTCGCGTAGCCCGGTGCCGTGGCTGGGATCCGCTACAATGGGAAGATGCGACAATTTCTGCACGAGAGGAATGGCCGTGAGGTCGAACAGATTCCGCGTGGATGGGTCGAAGCTGCGGATGCCGCGCTCGCACAGAATCACCTGCGTGTTTCCTTCCGCCAGCAAGTATTCCGCGCTCATCAGGAGGTCGACGATCGTCGCCGCCATGCCGCGCTTCAACAACACCGGCTTGCCGAGTCGTCCGATGAGGCGCAATAGCGCATAGTTCTGCATGTTGCGCGCACCGATCTGAATGCAGTCGGCCACGTCCGCGACGAGGTGCGCGCCCTCCTCGTCGAGCGCTTCGGTGACGATGGGCAGGCCGGTTTCGCGCCGCGCCAATGCGAGGAGTTCCAAGCCCTTCTTGCCCAGGCCCTGGAAAGAATATGGGGAACTTCGAGGCTTGAAGGCCCCGCCCCTCAGGGCACTGGCGCCTGCGTCGCGCACCTGTTGCGCGGCGAGCACGATCTGGTGCTCGTTCTCGACGGAACACGGACCGGCGATGATGGGGATTTCCACGCCCCCGAACACGACGCCGGGCGCGATGGTGACGAGTGTGTTCTCCTGCCGCCACTCTCGCGAGACTTGCTTGTAGGGTCGCGAGACGTAGATGACCTCCGCAACGCCGTCGAGCGACTCGATCTGCGACCCGTCCACGCGGCCGTCGTTGCCGACCAGGCCGACGGACGTACGCTGCGCGCCAGGCATCGGACGGGCTTCGTAGCCCATCTCCTTGATGATCTCGACGACGCGCGCCACCTGCGCCTCCGTCTCGTCGTGCTGCATGACTACCAGCATCAGCCTTCCTCGATCTCGAACGTGGCCCCATCGAACGCGATCGACAGAGGACCCGCATAGTGTGCGGCGATGGCCGCGCGAACGTCCGTGTGCTCGACCGGCGGATAGAAGTGTGTCAATACGAAGTGTTTGGGCCGAGCGACGGCAGCCAGCGCGCCGCACTGTTCCGGCGTGAGATGTTCGGGGATCGCCATCGTGGCGGGTAGCGAACACTCGCACAAGAGCACGTCGCATCCGCGCGCCCACTCGCCCAGCAGAGGATCGAAGCCCGTATCGCCGGTATACACGACGCGACGCCCGCCGCGCGTCAGTGAATATGCCACACTCTCCGCAGTGTGGGGAACCTTTGTCGCGCCAAGTTCAACCCCATCACCCAGTGCGAGCGTCTCACCCGGCAGAATCTCGCTGACCGACAACGGGAATCCCGGCTCACGCAACCAATCACCGAACGCATCGGCGAGACGGCCCAGGAGTGCCGTGGTCCCGACAGGACCGATCACCCGCAGCGGGGCGCTTCTGCCAGGAAGGCTGCCGTACTTCCATGCGAAGACCAGAGTGGCGAAATCCCCGACGTGGTCGGCATGAAAGTGCGTGAAGGCCACGTGGGTGATCTCGCGCCACGCGGGGACATGCTCCGCCAGGCGATGCGTCACACCGCTTCCACAGTCCAGCAGCAACGCCACGCTGCCGGCTTCGATCAAATGACCGGCGCACACGCGTTCCGAGGTGAGTGCTATCGTGCCCGTTCCCAGCGTGATCAAGCGCATCAGCGCCCCCTGAACAGCATCTTCTTCAGGCTCTCGGCTGATCCGTCCGCCTTGAATCGCAGCAAGTATACTCCAGGGGGCACGATCCGACCGTCGTCCGCTGTTCCGTCCCACGCGAGGCGCGGGTCGCATCCTCCGAGGTCGAATGTGCCAGCGCGGCCGTACCGCCCGGCCGTCAGCTCGCTGCCGAGCTGTCCGGGAATGAGCGTGCGCACTCTATGTCCGCGCAGGTCGAGGACCGTCAGCTCGACATGCGTACCGACCCGCAGATCGAACCACACACACGTACTGGGCGCCGCTGCTGTCGGAAAGGGATTGGGGAAATTCTGGTAAAGGATCGTCGCAACTGCTTCGCCCGGTGGTGTAATGATGAAGCTCGATTGACTGGTCGCCACAGCACTGTCATCAGCGAAGCCACTCAGGAGCCGCGCGACGACCTTCCACCGATACGGAGTGTTACCCTGCAGCGAATCCGGAGCCGTGAACGTGGTGTCGATCAGGCCGGTGTGAACCGAACGGGTGATCTGCGCGGCGACGTCGATGATCGACAGTTCATAGACCCATGGTCCTGGCGGGTACGTGACGGGCGCACTCCGCCAGGAGAATTGCACCTGCCGCGACGGCAGACTGACTCCCGAACTCCCGTTGGGTGCCACCAGCTGCAGCCGCGGACCCGTGTGGCCGGCTCGTTGGATCAGCGTACGAACTTGATTGCCTCGCGCGTCGAAGATCGCCGCCTCGGCGTAGATATCGCGGTTTTCCGGCAGCAGCCGCTTGGTTACGAATCGCGCGTCGTCACCGGCCGTGCTGGAATCAAAGACTACCAGACCGAAGCCCGGATCGAGCGCCAGGCGAAGCCGGATCCGCCGCGGGGCACCACTATCGGAAAAGGCGACGGCGTGCACGAAGATCTGTGGCGCGGCCGGAAACGGATTGTCCGGAGGCAGATCGATCCGCACGTCCGCCTGCCCGCGCGCGATTACCGGCGCCGTCAGCAAGGACAGAGCAACCACCGCCACAGCGGCGGCCCGCGCCCCTCTCACGAGAGGGCTGCGGCCTCCTCTGCCGCCGGCGTATCGACGGCGGCTGCCGAAGGGACGGTTTCCGTGGCTGGACCGCGCATGCGCACGCTGACGAGCGATGACACGCCCGGCTCCTGCATGGTGACGCCGTACACCGCGTCTCCGGCCTCCGTTGTGGTGCGTGGATTATGCGTGATCACGATGAACTGCGTGCGGCTCTTGAACTGATTCAGCATCTTCACGAAGCGCCCGACGTTCGCGTCATCCAGCGGTGCATCCACTTCATCCAGAAGGCAGAACGGACTCGGCTTGGTGAGGAAGATGCCGAATAGCAGCGACAGCGCTACGAGCGCGCGCTCACCGCTCGATAGCAGGTTGATGCGCTGCGTCTTTTTGCCGCGCGGCGATGCATGGATCTCGATGTCGCAGTCGAGGGGCGCGTCACGATTCTCGAGACGAAGATCGCATTCCCCGCCGCCGAACAGTGACATGAAGATCTCGCGGAAGTTCACCCGTACTTGCTCGAACGTCGCCATGAAAAGCTCGCGTGCCGTCGCGTCGATTTCCTTGATGGCCTGCAGTAGCGAGGTGCGGGCATCGAACAGGTCCGTCCGCTGGGCGACCAGAAAGTCGTGACGCTTTGCGGTCTCGTCATGCTCCTCGATGGCGAGCACATTGACCGGGCCGAGCGCGTCCAACTGCCGTCGGAGCCCTTCTGCCTCTGCCTTGAGCGCGTCATCGTCCATGTCCACCGCGGGGACCTCGGCGACCATCTCTTCGAGCGGTCGCTTCCATTCCGCCTCCAGCCGCTCGCGAATAGCGGCGCGGCGTCCCGATAGTTCGGTGAAGCGCAACTCCGCATGGTGCAGCTCGTCACTCACCCCAATGGAGCGTCGGCGAATTTCGCTGAGCGTCGCATCTGCGGCTGCAAGCGTCTCATCCGAGAGGCGGACGTTTGACTCGGCGTCGGCGAGAGTGGTTTCGACGTCGAGCAACGTGGCCGTGCGGTCGTCGAGATCGAGCGTCCACGCGGCCAACTGCTCGGTCAGCGCGCCGTCGGATTGTGCGAGCTCACTCAGCTCGACGCGGAGCAGCGCCAGGCGCTGAGCGGCGGTCGTGACTTCCTGGGCGAGCCGTCGCTCGCGGTCGACGGCCATCTGTACCCGAGCGCGGAGCTGGGCCTGCTCGACCTGCCAACGGGTCCGAAGCTCTCGTGCTTCCTCCTGCCGCTGCTCCATCTCGGCGGCGCTGACGCGTGCCGCCGCGATCACCTGTTCCTGCTCGCTGGCCACTTCCCCGAGCCGAGCTGCGTCGCCGCGGAGCGCTGTGTCGCGCTCGGCCAGTTCGGCGCGGCGTCCTCCCAGTCGATCAGCGAGTATGGCAGCGTCGGCCGCTTCCCTGGTGGCGCGCGCAACCCGCTGGACGAGGTGCGCGTGCTGTTCTACCGCGACACGTGCCTGCTGCTGCGCGGCGGAGGCAGCCTCCGTCGCTTCAAGCACGCTCCGCTCGCTGAGGCCGAGCGCGTCGCGCATC
>JANYIN010000139.1 GCA_025362035.1 Gemmatimonadaceae bacterium
CACGGAGAACTATCCGGAGTCGCCGCGAACTGGAGACATCATCACCCTCGCGCCACCGGAAGCAAACGTCTTCGTCTTCCACGCTGGAACGGCGCGCAACGCAGACGGTCTTCTGGTGACGGCTGGCGGCCGAGTGCTGGCGGTGAGCGCGGTAGCGCCGACGATCGCCGAGGCGCAGAGAAAGAGCCTGGATCACGCGCGGCGGATCACCTTCGCGGGGAAGCAATTTCGATCGGACATCGGGTGGCGCGAGATCGCCCGTCAGACACGCGCGTAGCGACTCGGTGCCCGAGCTTCCAGAAACGGAGACGATCGCCCGCGATCTCCAGCGCGAAGTGCGCGGTCGGACCATCGAGAGTGTATTCGTGCGGAAGGATGATGTCCTCCGCGAAGTCACCGCACGCACGCTCGCGGATCGCGCGGTAGCCGCCACCATTGTCCGGAGTTGGCGTCGGGCCAAGCTGATCGTCCTTGATTTGAGTTCCGGAGATCGGCTGGTTGTTCAACCGCGCTTTACAGGCGCGTTGCTGGTGTGGCGCGGCCCCTTGCCGGAACGCGAGGCGACATACTCCACACTGCACTTCGGGTTGGATGACGGACGAGACCTGCACTACCGGGACATTCGCCGCCTCGGAACCGTGGCGCTCATGCCGCCGGCGCGATTCACGGAATACTCGGCCGGCTTGGGCATCGAACCACTTGACCCCGCCTTCACCGGCGCCCATTTATCGGTGCTTCTTCGGGGGTCGAGGCAGGCTGTCAAGAAGGTGCTCATGGACCAGCGGAGGATCGTGGGGATCGGCAACATCTACGCGAGCGAAGCGTGCTGGCGGGCGGGGGTCGATCCCTCGCGGGCTGCCGGCCGCGTATCGGACCGGGAGGTCTCCGCGCTGCGCGACGGCATCATCAGCGTGCTGACCGAGTCCATTGCCGCGCGCGGAACGTCGTTCCGCGACTATCGTGACGCATCCGGAGGCCGCGGGGACTTTGAGCGTTCGCTCGCCGTCTATGGCCGCGGTGGCGAAGCCTGCCTGCGCTGCGGCGCGCGGCTTGTGGAAACGCACGCTATCGATGGGCGTACCACCGTGCTATGCGCGTACTGTCAAAGATAGAGCTGCTCCGCCCTCCAACGGGCGACACGCAGCTCGCCTCCATGCGTGGAGAAGTTCGCGCCAATGCGCTTGATCGGCCGGGCGTCTACCGGATGCTGTCGTCCGACGGCGAAATCGTGTACGTCGGAAAATCCAAAAAGCTGCGGACGCGTCTGCTCAGCTACTTTCGTTGCTCATTTCCCGAGGACAAGGGCGCGAGGATTGTCCGCGAGGCCACGCGGATCGAGTGGGACTACCATCCCAGCGAGTTCGCTTCGCTGCTTGAGGAGTTACGGCTCATCAAGCTGTACCGGCCGCGTCTCAACGTCGCGATGAAGCGCGATGCGCGGCACTTCGCGTTCATCAAGCTCACGCGCGGTGCGGCGGCAAAGCTGCTCGTCGTGCGTGGCGCCGGTGCGGATGACGCGCAGGTCTACTACGGTCCGTTTCACGGCGCCCACCGCGTCGGCGAGGCGGTTCGAGAACTGAATGACGCATTGGGCCTCCGCGACTGCCGTCTCGACCAGCCGATGCATTTCGCCGATCAGCCCGAACTCTTTCATGAGTTTCCGCGTACACCAGGCTGCATTCGCTACGAAATCAGGAAATGCCTCGGCCCGTGTGTGGGCGGTTGCAGCGCGGCGCAGTACGCGGAACGCGTGCGACTGGTTCGCGAGTTCCTTGACGGTGCGGACGACGGTCCGATGCACACTCTTCGTGGCGAGATGGAAGCCGCAAGCGAACGACTGGAGTTCGAGCGAGCCGCCGTGCTGCGGGACAAGCTGGCGAGCCTGGAGCATCTGCGCGCGGAGTTCATCCGGTTCCGCTTTGCGGTAGAAACGCTGTCGTTCGTCTACACCGTGCCGGGATTCCAAGGGGACGATCGCATCTTTCTCATCCGGCGCGGCCGCGTGCGGGGACAACACGTGGTTCCACGCAGCGAGTCCGAGCGCGTGCGCCTGCTCGAGATGGTCGAGGACGTGTTCAATCCCGTCGAACGGGACACGGCGCAGGTCCCGGCGCACGAGATCGACGAGCTGCTACTCCTGTCGTCGTGGTTTCGGCGTTTCCCGGCGGAATTGGGACGCTCGCGACAGGCCGACGCGTTCGCTGCCGAGCCGCTGCCGCCGAATGATGGCGCGCGCGATCCGATGGCCAGCTCCGCGTCCTCAGCGGCGTAGCCGAGGAATGCTCTCCGGCCACATCGCCCTCGCCGTCGCGAGCTCCCTCGTGATCCTCTGGATCATGTTCGACGCGTTCGAGCTCATGCTGTTGCCGCGTCGCGCGACGTGGCCGCTCCGTTTTCCGCGCGTCTTTTTCCGGGCGGCCTGGGGCTGCTGGCGCGCCCTTGCGTTGCGGCTTCGGGCGGGCAAGCGCCGCGAAGTCTTCCTGAGCATCTACGGCCCACTGTCCCTGGTCTCGCTGCTGGGTGTGTGGGTGGCAATGCTCATCGTGTCATTCGGTTTCCTGCATTGGGCGCTCGCACAGGGACGACCGGCATCTCCCAGCTTCGAGAGCGCGCTCTACCTCAGCGGCGTGACCTTTTTCACGCTCGGCTACGGCGACGTGCTTCCCCGCAGCGCACTGGAGAAGGCCGCGGCCGTCGCCGAAGCGGGTATGGGGTTGGGTCTCATCGCCATCATCATCGGCTACCTGCCGGTGCTGTACCAGCTCTTCTCGCGCCGCGAGGCGCAGATCATTCGCCTGGACGTGCGCGCGGGCTCGCCCCCGACGGCTACGACCCTGTTGGTGCGGTACGCCGAAGGCCTGCGGCTGGATGCCCTCGATGCGCTACTGGCCGAGTGGGAGCTCTGGGCCGCGGAGTTGCTTGAAAGCCAACTCTCGTATCCCATGCTCGCCTTCTACAGGTCCCAACAGCCCGATGAGTCTTGGCTTGCAGCGCTCACCACGACAATGGATCTCTGCGCACTGATCCTCGTCGGCTTTCGCGACGTGAATACCTTTCAGGCGCGGGTGACGTTCGGCACGGCGCGCTTGGCGCTCATGGAGATGGGTCGCCTCTTCACGCCGGAAGAGATTCTTCCGGGCGCGAATCCGGTGAGCCCGCCGCGATTGTCCCCGCCGGAGTTCCGCCGCCTGCATCAAACACTGCTCGACGCCGGCCTCGACTTCAGTTTCGCCGCAGCGACTACCAGCAGCGTCGCCACCGACATCGGCCCGTTGGGCGAAACGGGCGGCGTCGAGCGAGAGCTCGCCAAGTTCCGTGCGACGTACGAACCGTACGCGCAGGCGCTCGCGGGCCACCTGCTGCTGCAGCTTCCGGCGTGGGTCGCTCCCGCCGGACAATTGGACAACTGGCAGCGCAGCGAGTCCGCCCACAGCATCAAGCGTCTGGTGGAAGGGGTTGAAGCGCAGCCGAAGTGAGTCGCCCTGCCGCTACGCGGTCCGGAGAGGAACGAGCTCGACCACCGCGCGCCCATCCTCGATGGTCAGACGCGCCACTGACGGCTCCAGTTTGAAGCGGCTGGCGCCGGCGGCGCCCGGATTCACGACCAGGCGCTCGCCGACGACTGTCACGAGCTGACGATGCGTGTGTCCATGAACGACCACCTGCGCGGCATACGCCGCCAGCAACTTCGCAGGGGTGGGGCTGCCCACTTCGTGCCCGTGCGAGACGTGCACGCTTACGCCGCCGATACGCTCGTCGATCGACGCGCGCAGCCGTGGGTCACCCGGCGCGTCGGTATTGCCGAACACGGCGAGCACCGGCGCGATCAGCGCCAGCTCGTCGAGAACAAGGTCGCCGCCCACATCGCCGGCGTGGAGGATGAGATCCACACCGGCGAGCGCCTCGTGTACCTCCGGGCGGACGAGGCCATGCGTATCCGAGATCAGCCCGATGACGTGACGGCCCGTGTCGGGAAATCGACCCCACTCGGCGGCGCCGGACTCACTCCTCATCGGGCGCCTGTCCCCAGCGCTTCCCCACGGTGTGCTCCACCTCGAGGTGATCGAGCACCCGCGCGACGATGAAGTCCACCAGCTCCAGGAGCGTCGTTGGCCGGTGATAGAAGCCGGGACTCGCTGGGATGACGACGGCCCCCGCGCGCGTCACCCGCAGCAGGTTCTCGAGATGCACGACGCTGTACGGCGTTTCGCGCGGCACCAGGATGAGCTTGCGGCGTTCCTTCAACGCCACGTCAGCGGCGCGCTCCACCAGGGAGCGCGACGTCCCCTGACTGATCGCGCTCACGGTGCCCATTGAACACGGACAGATCACCATGCCGTGATTGCGCGCAGACCCCGACGCGGGAGGCGCTCCGCGGTCGCCGTCGTCAAAAACCGTGACCAGCGAATTCCACCGCACGGCCCCCACCGCGTCGCGCAGTTCCTCCAGAGTTCCAATCTCCGACTCCATCTGCAGCAGTCGGAAACCGTGGCTGGACACGATGAGCTGCACCTGCTGGCGGGCCACGAGTAGCTGCTCGAGCAGGCGCACGGCGTACGGGGCGCCCGAAGCCCCCGTGATCGCCATCACCACCGGCAACGGCTGGCTCACGACCCCGTCCTCCACGATCCGGTGGCGTCCGCGTGCAGTAGCAGCCTGCCGATCAGCACGAACGCAAACAACGTCACGCTGATCACGCCGTTCATCGTAAAGAACGCGGCGTCCAGCTTCGAGAGATCGTTCGCACGCACAAGGGAGTGTTCGTACGACAGCAGGATGGCGACCAACCCGACGCCGACGAAATACAGTAGCCCCGAGACGGCGCCAGGCGCGAACGCGCCAAGCCCAACGAGCAACAGGCTTACAACCGTGATGAAGTGCATCGCGCGCGCAACGGAGATCGCTCGCTTCACGCCCAGCGCGGACGGAATGGAGAAGAGCCGGTTCGCGCGATCGAACGCGATGTCCGGTAGGGCATACAGGATGTCGAAGCCGCTACCCCATGTGGCCACGGCAATGGCAAGCGCGCAGAGAAGCCACCACGGGGTACTCCAGCGCCCCGCCACCGCGAGGAATCCGCCAACCGGCGCGATGGACATTCCGAGGCCCAGCACGACGTGCGCGTACCGCGTGAATCGCTTCGTGAAGCTGTAGAAGAACACCCATGCGAGCGCCACCGGCGACAGCACGAGACAGAGCGGCCCCAGCGCTCCAGCTGATAGCACGAACAGTACGGACGCCACCACCACCGACGCCCACGCCTCGCGAACGCTCAACGCACCGCGCGGAATCTCCCGCATCATGGTCCGCGGGTTCCGCGCGTCGTACTCCCGATCGACGATGCGGTTGAACGCCATCGCCGCAAACCGTGCCGCGGTGAACGCGAGCACAGTCCATCCTAGCACGCGCCAGGTCAGCGTGTAGGTGTACGACGCGATCGTGACGCCGACCAGCGCGAACGGCAGTGCGAACACGGTGTGGGGCAGCTTTACGAAGCTCGCGTACGCCGCGAGCCGAGAGCCACCCGAAAAGGTCTGCCCCTCTTGGGTGGGCGGCGTAATCGATTCGCTCACGGCGTCACTTCCCGATCCCAAGAAGCGGCCAGATCGCGTCCACCGAGCGCCGCGTCGCCTCGTCCATGACGATCACGGGGGGCCAGTCACGAGTGAAACCCTCTTCGGGCAGCTTGCGCGTCGCGTCGATTCCCATCTTGGATCCATAGGTGAATGCTCGAGACGAATGATCCAGGACGTCCATGGGTCCCATCGTGAACCGCGTGTCACGCTCGGGGTCGATATTGTTGAGCGCCACCCACCACGCTTCCTGCGGGTTGCGCACGTTCACCCAGTCGTCCACGATCACGAGCACTTTGGCGAGGGACATGAGTCCCTGCCCCCACAGCGCATTCATGACCTTGTACGCCTGCCCGGGATACTCCTTCCGGATGCTCACGAACACGAGATTGTGGAAGATGCCCTCGGCCGGCATGTGATAGTCCACGATTTCGGGAATCGTGAGCTTGAGCAATGGAAGAAAGATTCGTTCGGTGGCATGGCCGAGATAGTAGTCCTCCATCGGGGGGCGGCCGACGATGGTGGCGGGGAAGATGGGATCCCGGCGCATCGTCACGGCGGTGACGTGCACTTGGGGATACAGATCCGCCAGTGAGTAGAAGCCGGTGTGGTCGCCGAATGGGCCCTCGGTCACGAGTGCCTCCGCCGGATCGATATACCCTTCCAGCACGAAGTCGGCATCCGCGGGAACTTCCAGATCGCACGTCAGCGCCTTCGCGAGCAGCACCGGCTTCCGCCGAAGGAAGCCGGCGAAGATGAATTCGTCCACGGTGGGAGGCAGTGGAGCGCTGGCCGAATACATCGATGCGGGGTCCGCGCCAATGACGATGACCACTGGCATCCTCTCGCCCCGCTCGGCCATCTCGCGCCAATGGGCCGCCCCGACTTTGTGCCGCTGCCAGTGCATGGCGAGCGTTCGCTTCCCGATCTGCTGCACGCGGTACATGCCGACATTGCGAATGCCCCGCTTCGGATCCTCCGTGATGACCATCGGCAGGGTGATGTACGGACCGCCGTCTTCCGGCCAGCAGGTGATGATCGGCAGCCGGTCCAGATCCACCTCGTCGCCGCGCCACACGACCTCCTGACACGCCGGTGTGCCGCGCTGCATACGTGGCGGAAATTTCGCCACTTCCATCAGCCGGGGCAGCATCGAGAGCTTCCCTAATATGCCCTCGGGGACCTTCAGATCCATCAGCCGGGTGATGCGATCACCGTGATCGTCGAGTCGGTCCACGCCGAGTGACATCGCCATGCGCGTCATCGATCCGAACAGATTCATGCCCACCGGAAAGGCGGAACGCGTTCCATCGGCGAGGATCACGTTCTCGAACAACAAGGCCGGACCGCCGCCCGGCATCTTCATCACGCGGTCGCTGATCTCGCAGAGCTCGAGCCGCGCCCGCACTGGATGGGTGACGCGGACGAGCTCACCTGCCGCGTCGATCGCACCGACGAATTCGTTGAGGGTGTCTAGAGACACGTGGGACGATTCCTGTTCTTGAGTGATTCACGCCATGCGGTGCCCGCGCGTCACGCCATCCTTGGCGACGCCCTGGCTTCATGCTCGCTGGTCTACACCACGAATGCCAACGTGAATGGCGGCGATGCCGAGACTGAGCGATTCCCACCTGACGTTGGTGAATCCTGCGCCCGTCATTCGCCGCGCCAGTTCCGGTTCGGACGGGAAGTGCGAGACCGATGCGGGGAGATACTTGTATGCCGTGCGATGACCGCTGATCACCCCTCCGATGAGCGGCAGGAGATGGTGGAAATAGAAGTGATAGCCCGCGCGCACCACGGCGGAGCGGGGGGTGGTGAACTCCAGGATGACGAAGCGCGCGCCGGGCTTCAAGACGCGATGCACTTCCCGCAGTGCGACGTCGAGGTCGGCGACGTTCCGAATGCCGAAAGCGACCGTAGCGCCGTCCATCGTGTGCTCGCCAATCGGCAGTTGCTGGGCATCTGCCCCGACCGGTCCCAGCCGGTTGGCTGGTGCCTTGCCGTTGCCGGCACGCAACATGGAAACGGCGAAGTCGGCGCCCACCACGAACCCACCAAAGGCCGGCTGCCGGATCAACTCGGCGCCCACGTCGAGCGTTCCCGCGCATAAATCGAGATAGCAGCCGCGGGGAGCGCTGGGCCAATCGAGCGCCCGCAGCGCCCGTCGGCGCCACACACGGTCGACGTTGAGGCTCAGGAGATGGTTCAGCAGGTCGTATCGTGGAGCGATCTCCTCGAACACCGCGCGGACGTACGCTCGCTTGTCGGCGCCACCCTCCGCCGCCAGCTCGGCACGGCGCTTCTCGACGTCAATCAGATGCATCCCCGAAACTTCGCGGGGCGCTGAACACGGGGCAAGCGCGCGTCTGGTTTGCGGCGTGAGCGCCCGATAGGTTTCCGGCTGCGCGACGATGTCCCTCTCCGCGAGCAGCGCGGTCCCCGTCCACCCAGATGCTTCGCGCCCTCGACCTCGCCAACCTCCCCGATGCCGACGTCGTCGCCCTGGCCCTCGAAGGGCGTGCGGCGGCGCATCGGGAATTGATCGTTCGGTACGAGCGTCCGGTCTTCTCGCTGGTGTTTCGCATGGTGCGCAATCGCGAGCTGGCGGAGGACCTGACGCAGGACACGTTCGTGAAGGTCCTGTCGCATCTCGACCGGTACCGCGCGGACTTCAAGTTCTCGTCCTGGCTGTTCAAGATCGCCAACAACGTCGCCATCGACCATCTGCGACGGCGGCAACTGGAAACCGTGAGCATCGACGGGTCACCGCACGCGATGTCGTCCGACGACGTGGAATCGTCGCGGTTCGACATCGGGGACGATGCGGAGAACGCCCTGGAGGAAATGGAGGCCCGGGAGCTCGGCTCCGCCATCGAGCTGGCCATCGGACACCTGCGGCCGGAGTACCGATCGTGCATCCTGCTTCGGCACGTCGAGGGGCGGTCGTACGAGGAAATCGCCACGACGCTGGACCTGCCGCTTGGAACCGTGAAGACCTATATCCACCGGGCCCGCCATGAGCTGCGGCTGGCCCTCGAGCACACGCGCGAGTGACCCTCCGGATCATTTTCCCGACCGTTGAAACCCAGAACGCACATCGATCGTACATTGGTGCAGAGGCCCCGTGAATCACAGACATCTACTCCCCAACGAGATCGACCTGCTGGTCGACGGTGAAGCCGGATTCGGCGTCGCCCCTCTTCGCGCGCACCTGGACGAGTGCCACCAGTGTCGCGCCCGTTACGAGGACGAGCGTGTTGTTGTGGACGCCCTGGAAGCCATGCCGCATTTCGCGCCGGATTCGCGGCTGATCGATCGCGTCATGGGCCAAGTGCCTGTGTTCGTTCCCGCACATATCGCGGCGCGCGATTCCGTGGCGCGGTTCCTCCCGCAGCCTGGGCCGGCTCGCGTAGCGGTCGCGGCCGTGTTCGCGTCCGTGGCGGGACTGGTCACCATGGGACTGATCTGGATCGCCACACAAGGAGACGCGGCGGTCTTCATGACCGGCCTGCTTGGCAACCGGCTTCGCCTGACGCTCATGGGCACGGCGCGAGATGCAGCCGTCGCCCTGCTCGGCGAGCAGGCCCTGGCTGCGGTGCAGGCAACCGGCATCGGGGCGGGGCTGCTCTTGGCGGGTTTCGTGCTCACTGCTTTCGGGACGGTCGCTGGAATTCGGCGGCTTGCCACCGTTAGCCGTCGCTAGGATGTCGGCCCGTCCTCGTTCACTGATATACGCGCTGTTCGCTCTTGTTCCCTGTGTGCTGATGGCTCAGGGACAGAGCCGCGCCGACGTGAGCCGCGACCTGGAGCGCCTCACGAAGGGAGAGCGCCTCGCCGGAGTTCCTGCTGCCGACAGTGTTTCGCCGGGCGCTCGCTCGGTGCCCGCGGGATCCACGATCCATGGGACCATCGTTGCTCGGGGCCCGGTGGAGGTCAGTGGTCGCGTGGACGGGTCGGTCGTCAGTCTGGCCGGAAGCGTCACGGTCCGGCGCGGCGGCGTCGTCACCGGCGACGCCCTCTCGGTGGGGGGACGCGTCATTGCCGACAGCGGCGTGGTGCTCGGCGAGATGCGTTCGATGGCCGCACTTCCGACGCTCCTCGGCGCGGCCCCCATGGCAGTGCCCGTTCGGTCGTCGGCGCAACGCGTCACGGATGCCGTGCGGATCGTCAGCGTCACCTTCGGCATTCTGCTGATCATCGCCTTGGGCGTCCTGTTGTTCGCCGGGCGCAATCTGGACGAAGTCGTCGCGACCATCGAGCAGCGCTTCGCGCGGGCATTCTGGCTTGGCGTCGTCGGTCAGGTGTGCCTGCTCCCGGCGCTCGCTCTGTTGATCGTGGCGCTGGCGCTGAGCCTGATCGGCATCCTTCTCATTCCGTTCGCCATTGTCGCGTATGCCATTGCCTGCGCGGGACTGCTGACACTGGGCTTCCTGGCCGTCGCGCGTCTGGTGGGCGGGGCCGTGTGGCATGGGTCCACGGGCGGCGGACAATCACGCGCGCTGTTCGCGCTCGCGATCGGCATCGCCATGTTCTTCGCCGTGTGGATGGCGGCCGCGCTGTTTGCCTGGTCGCCAATCGCAGTCGGGGTGCTGCGCGCCGCCGCACTGGCCGCCACGTGGGCCGCCATCACCGTGGGCCTGGGCGCCTCGCTGCAGTCGCGCGCCGGCACGCACCGGCGCGTGGCGAGCGCGCCGCGCGCCGTGGAGCTCGCGGCATGGCAGACGCCCACTCCCGTTGCGGGGGTCGTGGCGGCGCGGCGCCACGCCGCTCCGGCGCGGGAGGGACGATGATCGTGCGACGTGCGTTGCGCTTTGCGCTCTGGATGGGGCTCGCGCTGTCCTCCCTGGGGCATGCGCAGACAACCCCGCTCTGGCGCAGCGTGGACTTCGCGCGGCAGCTACGCGACACGATGCCCCAGCGGATTCGCGTGCAGTATGGCGCGGGCCGCGTAGATGTGCGCGGCGCAGACGGCCAGCAGCTGTACGGCCTGCATCTGCGCTACGATGAGTCGCGGAGCGTGCCACTGCACGGCTACGACGCGGAGCAGCGGAGCGCCTTGCTCGGACTCGAGTCGCGCGGAGACGCATTGCGCAACGCGTCCGGTACCGGAGAGTCGGGTGAGTTGCGGCTGACACTGCCGCGGGCCGTTCCGCTCGATCTGGACCTGACGCTCGGTGGCACGCAGTCCACGCTCGATCTCGGCGCGATGTCGTTGCGATCGCTGACGCTCAAGTGCAGCGCCACCGAAGCCAACCTCCTGTTCTCGAATCCGAATCGCGGCCGGATGCGCGACATCGACATCAGCGTGGGAGCGGCGGGCCTCACCGCATCGCATCTCGCCAACGCGAACGCCGAACAGATGCGCGTCGAGGCCGGCGTGGGAGGCGTGGATCTGGACTTCAGCGGCACCTGGACCCACGATCTTGCCGTCACGGCGCAGGTGGGGCTGGGCAAGCTCACACTGCGCGTTCCGCCCGACGTCGGCCTGCGAGTGGATGTCGAACGAGTGTTCGCCGGGTTCGACCACGCCGCGCTGGTGAAGCGAGGCGACGGATGGTATTCGGCGAACTACGATGCCGCGCCGTACAAGCTGCACATCCGCGCGCAGACGTACTTTGGCCAGATCGAGATTCAACAGACGCGCTGATCGGGTCTACGCGCCGCGATCACCGACTCAGAACAAGCCGGCCTTCCCCTTGACCGACGCGATCAGCTTGGCCGGGTCGAAGCCGACGCCGTCCTTGAAGACCGTCATCACCTTGCGGATGTCCTGGATGCGCGTGGACGGGTCGCCATCGATCACGACCAGGTCGGCCTGCTTGCCCTCGGCGATCGAACCCACTCGATCGGCACGGCCGAGATACCTGGCGCCGTTCAGCGTACAGACGGTGATCGCCTCCAGCGGCGACAAGCCGCTCTCCACCAGCAGCTCCAATTCACGCTGGTCCGAATAGCCCGCGATGACTCCCCCGCCGCCTGTGGGATCCGTACCCGCGATGAGCAGCCCGCCTGCGCGCAGGAACGCGACCTCCATCCTTTGCATCTTCGGAAAGAGCGCCGTATACGCGGAGTTCGTACTCGTCGCGATCGCGGCATACCGCTGCTCGAATTGCGCGCGCAGCTGGGGCTCTAGCACGTCCAGTCCTGGCGGCATGGGCCGTCCCGGCGTGAACGTCTCGAACACGGTCTGCGTCGACGTCACAGCGACGTGACGCCGCACCAGTTCGTCGATCAGTGACGTGGCCGCGCGGCCGCCCACATCCAGCGCGAGCAGGGACGCCTGCGTCGCCGCCCCGCTGGGACAGACATCCCGCGTCTTGTCCGGCACGAAATCCGTGGACGCGAAAAAGCCATGTTCGAGGTTGTCGATGCCGAGTACGGCCGCTTCGCGATACGTGATCGAGCACAGATGGCCGGTGAGTTTCATGCCGCGCTTGTGGCCCTCGTCCAATGCGGCGGCCAACTCCTCGCGCGTGATGTGCATGTACGCCTTCAGCGACGTCGCACCGGCGTCGTTCCAGAACGCCACCATGCGGCGCGCATCCGCGGCGTCGGATAGCACGTGCACCTGCCCCAGTCCGAGCCCGACACCCTCCAGGTACGGCGCGGTCGCGTCGATCCAGGGCCCGGGCTTTTCGCCCCGGTCGATGCTGCCCTTCAGCGCCAACTCACCGTACCCGTTCATGTTGCCGCCGGTACGCATCGACGTGACCCCGCCGGCGAGATACAAACGGGAAAAACTCTCCGTGAGATTTCCGTACACGCCCGGGCCGGTGGGGTAGTACAGATGCTCGTGTACCATCACGAGCCCCGGGATGACCGACTTCCCGCTGAGGTCGAGCATCACCGCCCCGTCCGGAATCCGCACGTTCGACGCGTCGCCGCTGCTGGTGATCCGTCCGTTGCGAATCACGAGCGTCTGATCAGCTCGCGCCGCGGCGCCGGTCCCGTCGATCACGCGCACGTGGGTGAGTGCGATCAGCGGCGAATCCGTCGTGACGTACTGCCGCACCGCGGGAGCCAACGTGGGGCGCGACTGCGCGCCCGCCAGCGCGAGCGGCACCAGCACGCTTGCCGCCATGCGCCGGCCGATCCATCGAAACGTGAGCATCCGTTATCGGCTCGGTGATGCGTGAGACTACGGTCGGGCGCCCGGGGACTGCCGCGCCATCTTCACTGCGTCATAGGCGTTCACGATGCCACCCGTGACGCTGAGCGAACCAAATGGCACTTTGTCGCTGCCGCCCGGGCGCACCACCATCTGCGCCGCGTGGGATTCCGACGACGACATGATAATCCTCTTGACGTCGGCGGCAGTGAGGCTGGGATAGTACGCCATCAGCAGTGCGGCCAGCCCCGTCACCACCGGCGACGCCATGCTCGTGCCGCTATCGCGCTCGTACTTGTCACCCGGCACCGTGGAGAGGATGTCCACGCCTGGCGCGAACACATCCACCAGGTCGTGGCTGTAGTTCGAGAAGGACGCGGCCAGACTGTCCGCGTTCTTCCATGACGAGGCGCCCACTTCAATCCAGTTCTTCGCGCGGCCGCCGCTCAAATAGACGGGCGTGGGGAAGTTCTGCTTCATCGCGAGATCCGCCCCGTCGTTCCCCGCGGCATGCACCATCAGCACGCCATGGGCGTCTGCATACTTCACCGCGTCATCCACCGCCTGCTTGTCGGGCGAGTACGGCTTGCCGAAGCTCATGTTGATGATCTGGGCGCCGTTGTCCGTGGCATAGCGAATGGCATTCGCCACATCCTTGTCGCGCTCGTCGCCATCCGGCACCGTGCGCACGATCATCAGCCTGACGGCCGGCGCAACGCCATCCACGCCGAGCCCGTTCCCGCGTACCGCGCCGATGATGCCGGCCACGTGCGTACCGTGCGTCGCGTCCGGGCCCATCACGTCGGCATTGCCGTACGTCCGTTGCGTGACGTCGGCATAGTTGTCGCCCACCACGAGTCGCGAGTCGAAGCCGGGGTTCAGCCCGAAGGCGACGCGGGACTCGTACGACTTGAGCCCCTGCTCTATGTCGTGTCGGGTCAGGCCCTGCTCGCTCAACTGAAGAAAAATGGCCCGCGCCCTCGAGACGCTCTGGTCTGGAGACTGGACGGCCCGAACGCCCTCGACGGTCAACGAATCGCCACCAAGCTCGCGGCGCAGTAGACGCGTCACGTCGGTGTAGACGCTGTCGATCTGTCGAATGCGAACCAGCGTCTGTTCGGAGGCGGAGCGGGTCTTTTCGAAGTCGGCGGTAATGGCCGCGCACTTCTCGGCGGGATACGCCGGCGCGGAGCCCTTGCACCGGACATACTGGCGCGTCACCTCGTACGTGTCGTGGTCCACGTCCTTGCCGTTCCCACCGCCGATGAAGTTCCACCCGTGGATGTCATCGACGTATCCATTGTTGTCGTCGTCCTTGCCGTTGCCCGCCACCTCGCCTGGATTGGTCCAGAGGTTGGCGCGAAGGTCTGCGTGCGCGGTATCGGTGCCGCCGTCGATGACGGCAACCACCACGGTGCGCTTCGGCTGCATGCCGTTCAACAGCTCTCGCATCGCGCGCTCGCTGCTGATGCCCGGAACGCCGTCGGCGTTTTCGTCGAGGAGCTGCCAGTTGCTCGGCGCCGACGTCGGCGTCGCCTTTCTGCCCGGTGCCGCGGCAGACGGAGGCGTGGCGGCGGACGCCGCCGACTGCGACGCAGCAGGTATCGGCGCGCGCACAGCGGTGGTGAGCGTGCTTGCGGGTGCGCACGCAGCGAGCGCAAGCCCGAGGAATGGCAGGAAAGGAGCCAGCTTCACGGAACGGGTTCTCGTCAAGGGTGTGGGGTGTAAGACGGGCGAACATCTCGACCGCGCGTTTCACGACTGATGACGCAGGATCACTTCATCGCCGCGAGATACGTTGAGCACGGCTGCCGCGCAACCATCTCTGACGGCAATTTCGACGAGTCCGCTGGACCCAATCAGCGCGACCGAAGCGCCGGACGGCACGTCGCTGTACGTGTGCGCAATGGAAAGAATACGCCCCGCGACTTCCACTGTTCCTCCGCGCCACGCCACCAGGTTCGTGATGACGTTGCCGAACCGATCGATGGCGATGACCGTGCCGGCGGTGACCCCTTCCGCCAGCTTGGTCGCTTCCGGCGTCCGCATGACGATGGGTTCGGTGAACGGGATCCCGATTGAATCCAGCGCGGTGCCCTGGCCCAGCTGCGCCGCGGCGGGCGCGAACACGTCGCGGCCGTGAAAAGTGGGCGACGCCGATGACGGCACGGGCAGTGCCACGCACCGAGCGCCGGGATTCAGCAGCGCCGCAGACAGCACGCCGTTATCCGGCCCAACCAGGAAGCGCCCCTCGCTCTCGACCGCAAGCGCGACGCGAGGTCCTCCCACCCGCGGATCGACGATGACGATGTGTACGGTGCCGGCGGGAAACCGGCGCCAGTAGCGCGCGAGCGCAAGACGGCCGCTCTCGACGTCGTGCGCGGCGATGTCGTGGGCGATGTCCACCACGGTGCAGTCGGGGGCGCGTGTCGCGAGCACCCCCTTCATCTCGCCGACGTAGCCATCCGCGGTTCCGAAATCCGTGAGCAAGGTGATGATGCGCGGCATCTCTGCTCCTCAGGCGATGGAACTGTGCTTCCAGCGCCCCGCGCGCCAGATCGCCATCATCCCGACGGCCCGCGCGAGCGCCGTGAGCGAGATGGTCCACCAGAGTCCATTGCTACCATACCGCGAGGCGGCCCACACGGCGAGTGGGATGCGGCTCACCGTGATCGCCGTCGAGGTGACCATCGGTGCCAGTGTATGCCCCGCGCCGCCAAGCGCGCCCTCGAGCACGATTTCGGCGCAGATCCCGAGCTGCGAAAAAGCAGCGATCCGCAAATATCTCGCGGCCTCCGCGATGACGCCCGGGTCATGACTGAAGATGCCGGCAAATCGTTCCGGAAAGAGCAGTTCAACGATGCAGGCCGCGAGCCCGAAAATGGAGCAGAATCCCACCGACAGCCAGCCGGCACGGGCAGCGCGCTCGGTTTCTCCGGCCCCAAGGTTCTGACCCACGATGGCAGCGGTGGCTGCCCCGAACCCCACGCCAATCATGTACAGCCAACTTTCCACGCGGTGACCAATGCCCAGCGCGGCGAGACCAGGAGTGCCAAACTGAGTGGCCGTTCGGGCGAGCACGGCGTAGATGAGCGAGAACACCACGCCGGTCAGCGCAGTCGGCAATCCGACGCGGATGATCTGTCCGAGCGTCCTCCAATCCGGCCGCCCAAACGTGACCACGCCGCGCCGACCGATCAGCGCCAACCCGAGAGCGAATGCCACCGCCCGCGTCCCGATGGTGGCGATCGCCGCGCCGGCCACGCCCAGCGACGGAATAGGACCCCAGCCGACGATGAGGACGGGATCCAGCACGAGCGTCACGCCCACTGACGCGCAAAGGAGGAGGAACGGCGTGCGGGTGTCGCCGGTCGCGCGGAATGCCGCATCGACGGCGAAAAAGCCGAAAATGAGAGGCGCGCCGAGGAGATAGGTGCCGAGATACCTCGTTCCGAGCGCCGTGACGTCGGGCGGCGTGTGCATCATCGCGAACATGTTCGGCAGCAGCGGCAGTCCAATCGCCGCGCACGCCGTGCCGAGCACCAGGGACAGCACGAGCGCGTCGCCGGCAGCGCGTGCGGCGTCGGACGCGCGTCCCTCGCCGTAGCGGCGCGACGCCACCGCCGTGAGCCCGACGTTCACCATTTCCGCGATGCTCACCAGCAGCCAGACCCAGAACACGGCGGTTGATGCGGCTGCCAGCCCGGTGGGCCCCACCCGCGTGCCGATCCAGTACATGTCCACCGAGAAGAACAGCGTCATCAGCAGCGACGACGCCACCGCCGGCAACGCGACCCGCGCAATGGTTCGCGGCAGCGGATCGACGACGAGGTGAGCTCGTTCCCACTCGCTCGTGATGCCGACCGGAGCAAGGCCTTCGTGCGGCTCGAAGGGAAGTGAGCCGCCGACCTGACTCCGCGCGCCCACGGTCACGGCCGAGTCAGTGCACTCGCAGCGGACGCGACCTTCGTGGCGATCTTGACCAACGCCTTGGCGGCCGCCGAGCCGCCGTCGGCCACGACGATGGGGGCGCCCGTGTCGCCACCTTCCATCACGCCCGGAAACAGCGGTACCTGGCCCAGCAACGGCAGGTCCACGGACTTGGCGAGGCGTTCGCCACCGCCCGTTCCAAAGAGTGCCGACGGCTTGCCGCAATGCGGACACTCGAACCAGCTCATGTTCTCCACGATACCCAGTACCGGCACGCCGACGCGCTGGAACATCTTCACCCCGCGCAGCGCATCGCCCACGCTCATTTCCTGCGGCGTCGTGACGATGAGCGCGCCGTCCACCTGGGTGGCCTGTACGAGCGACAACTGCGCGTCTCCGGTGCCGGGCGGCATGTCCACGAAGAGATAGTCGAGCTGTCCCCACGCCACATCGGCCAGGAACTGATTGATGATCTTCATGACGATCGGACCGCGCCAGATGGCCGGTTGATCCGCCTCGATCATCATGCCGAGCGAAATGAGTTTCACGCCGAACGCTTCGAGCGGAATGATCTTCTCGTTGATGACGGACGGCTGGCCCGCCACGCCCATCATCCGTGGGATATTTGGCCCATAGATGTCGGCATCCATGAGGCCGACGCGGGCGCCCGTGCTGGCCAGGGAGACGGCGAGATTGACCGCCACGGTGGACTTCCCGACCCCGCCTTTGCCGGACGAGACCGCGATGATCTTGCCGAGATTGGGGTAGTGCTTCGGTGTCGGTGCGGACGGACGCGCGGGCGCCGCGGGCGTCTGGTCCATCACGGGAAGCATGCGACCCTTCGGCGGCGCCGTAGGAGGATCGGGGAGCTTCACGGGCTTCACCTCGAGCTGTACGTCGGTGACGCCATCGACTTCGGAAACCGCGCGCCGCACGCTGCGCGCGAGTTCGGGGTCATCGTCCTTGGTGAGCAGGAGCGTGAGATGGACACGCCCCTCGAGCGTCGCGCCGATGTCGCGGACCTGTTGGGTGGAATAGACGTCAGCACCGGTGCGCGGATTCCTGACTCTCGACAACGCGGCGGACAGGCGCTCTTGAAGCGTAGTAGTCATGAGGGGAACAATAACAGGACGGCGCGGGCGGCTGTATCAGCGCCAAAGCACCGACGTGGGGGCTCGCCTGATCCTTGCAAATACGGAGGACATGAGATCTCACCACATCGCCGCGGCCGCGCTGGTGTTCCTCGCGCTGGGCTGCGGCCACGCGGCGCGGCTGCCGCTGGAAGCAGGCATCGGACCGAACCCCACCATCGCTGAACCAGAGCGCTCGTTGATTCCCACCGTGCACGTGGCGAAAGCCACCGGCTGGACATTCGGGCTGCAGCCGCAGCCCGCGAGCGGCTTGGCCGTCACGCGGTTCGCAGCCGGACTCGAGCACCCGCGGTGGCTCATGGTGCTCCCGAACGGCGACGTACTCGTGGCCGAAACGAGCGCGCCGCCACAGCCAGGGGACGCCACCGGCATCAAGGGCTGGTTCTTCCGCCAATTCATGAAGAAGGCGGGTGCCGCGGTGCCCAGTGCCAATCGGATCACGCTTCTGCGCGCCCGCCACGGCGACGGAGTGGCCGAGACGCGGTCCATCCTGCTCGCGAGTCTGCATTCTCCCTTCGGTATGGCGCTCATCGGCAACGAACTCTACGTCGCCAATACCGACGCCATCCTGCGCTTCCCCTACTCCACGGGCGATACGGTCATCACCGCGCCGGGCGTGAAGGTCATCGACCTTCCCGCGGGACCGATCAATCATCATTGGACCAAGAACCTGATCGCGTCGCCCGACGGTCAGCATCTGTTCGTCACGGTGGGATCGAACAGCAACGTCGGCGAGAACGGCTTGAGCGAGGAAGCGGGCCGCGCTGCCATCTGGGAGGTGGACCCGCGCACCGGCGCGCATCGCATTTTTGCCTCGGGACTGCGCAATGCGAATGGAATGGCCTGGGAGCCAACGACGGGCGCGCTCTGGACGGCGGTGAACGAGCGCGACGAGCTCGGCAGCGATCTGGTCCCGGACTTCATGACGTCCGTTCGAGACGGAGGCTTTTATGGATGGCCGTACAGCTACTACGGCGGGCACGTGGACACGCGGGTCGAGCCGCAGCGTCCCGACCTGGTCGCCACCGCAGTGATGCCCGACTACGCGCTCGGCGCACACACGGCGGCACTGGGCCTTGCCACGGCGCGCGGAAGCTCGTTGCCGGCGCCCTTTACCGAGGGGATGTTCGTGGGGGAACACGGCTCCTGGAACCGGAAGCCGCACAGCGGCTACAAGGTGGTGTTCGTACCGTTCGTCGGAGGTAAACCGGAGGGCATCCCGATCGACGTGCTCACGGGCTTTCTGAGTGACGGGGGAGACGCGCGCGGCCGTCCGGTTGGCGTCGCGATCGACAAGCGCGGCGCCCTGCTGGTTGCCGACGATGTAGGGAACACGGTGTGGCGCGTAACCGGCGCTACGCCACGGTAGCGCTCAATTCACTCAGGTAACTCTGCGCCGCCGTGACCACGCGGTCGCGCACCTCCGTCAATTCCCCCGCGATCAGGGCACCGGAGGCGCGCGCGTGCCCGCCGCCGCCGAACTGCCGGGCGAACCGGTTCACGTCGGTAGTGCCGATCGATCGAAACGACACCTTCACCTTGCCATGCCCGAGGTCGCGGAACAGCAGTGCCATGCGCGTGCCCGCGATGGAACGGGCGTGCTCCACGATGCCATCGAGATCCTCGGCCTTTACTTCGTAGCGTTCCAGGGCATCTGATTCCATGGACAACCAGGTGAGCCCGTGCTGGGCGTCCACCTGCAGAGTGCCCAGTACTTCCGCCATCAACCGCACGCGCCCCGCCGGCGCCGAAGCGTAGATCAGGGAGTACATCTCTTCGGGATCAACGCCATACGCCAGCAACTGCGCCGCGATCGCGAGGCAGCGCGGCGAGGTGTTGCTGAAGCGGAACCCGCCCGTGTCCGTGAGCATCCCCGTGTACAGGGAACGCGCGATGGTCGGCGTGATGTCCCAACCCAGCACGATCGCCAGATCGTAAATCAGCTCGGCCGTCGCGCACGCCGACGTGTCGCTCACGCCCAGTGTTCCGGCGGGGTCGTCGGACGCGATGTGGTGATCGATCACGATTCTGGGCAGCGAGAGCGCGCGCACCGACTCCGTGAGATTTCCCAGCCGCTTCACGTCGCTGATGTCGAGCACAACGAAGAGATCGAGCCCGCGCAGCGCCTTCGATCCGCGCGGCGTCTGATCGTCGATGTCCGTGCCGAGCAGGAAGCCGAACATGTCCGGCCACGGCGTGGGATTCACGATGCGAACGTGGAGCCCGCGCGCCGTGAGCAGGCGCGCCAGCGCCGATTCCGAGCCGCATCCGTCGCCGTCGGCATTCAGATGCGTGCTGATGGCTACTCGCCGCCCGGGCACGAACTCCGCCGCGAAGGCGTCGATGGCGGCGCGCCGCGGCGTTGGAACGGTCAACAGGTCGATGGTCACGTAAGCCCGGGATAAATGAGAAGCGGCGCCCCGAAGGGCGCCGCTCTCCAATCTAGCGCGGAACGGTCGATCAGTCGCCCATGTGGTGGCTGGTTTCCCCGCGACCGATGTGCGAGTGGCTCTTGCTGTAGAGAAAGTACACGACGAGTCCGATGACCAACCACACGATGAGGCGGATCCAGGTGTCTCCTGGCAGGCCGGCCATGAGGCCAAGGCAGCTGAGGATGCCGAGCGCCGGCACGAGCGGAACCAGCGGCGTCTTGAAGGCGCGCGGAATTTCCGGCGACCGCACCCGCAGGATCCAGACGCCCGCGCACACGATGACGAACGCCAGCAGCGTCCCGATACTCACGAGTTGGCCGAGAAGGCCGATCGGGAACAAACCCGCCACGACGGCGGCGATGCTGCCCGTCAAAATGGTCGTGATATATGGCGTCTTGAAGCGCGGATGCACCTTGCCGAACACCGCCGGCAGCAGGCCGTCGCGGGCCATGGAGAAAAAGACGCGCGGCTGTCCCATGAGCATCACCAGCACGACTGAGGCGAGACCCGCGAGCGAGCCGATTTCTACCGCGTAGCGCAGCCAGGCCAGCGAGGAGCCGGCGGCGGCCACGGCCACCAGGATCGGCGCGGGGTCATTCAGCTTGGAGTAGTGCACCATGCCCGTCATGACCAGCGCCATCAGGATGTAGAGCACCGTGCACACCGCGAGCGAACCCAGGATGCCAATGGGCATGTCGCGTTGCGGATTTCGCGCTTCCTGCGCGGCCGTACTCACGGCGTCGAACCCGATGTAGGCGAAGAAGATCACGCCCGCGCCACGAAGCACGCCACTCCAGCCGAACTGGCCGAACGTCCCCGTGTTCTCCGGGATGAACGGATGCCAGTTGGCCGTGTTCACGTACATGAACCCGACGCCGATGACGAGGAAGACGATCGCGATCTTGAGGAACACGATCGCGTTGTTGAACCACGCCGACTCCTTGATGCCAATGACGAGAATGACCGTCATGATCAAGGTGAGGATGACGGCTGGCACGTTTAGGATGGCGCCGGTCTGGGAAAAGTTGTTCGCGGCATCCACGGCGAACGGCGCATCGGTCCAGGCCTTGGGGATCACCAGTCCGAACTCGGCGAGGAATTTCACGAAATTGCCGGACCACCCCACGGCCACCGTGGCGGCGCCGAACAGGTACTCGAGCATGAGATCCCAACCGATGATCCAGGCGACCAACTCTCCGAGCGTTGCGTAGCCGTACGTGTACGCGGATCCGGCGATGGGAATCATGCTGGCGAATTCCGCGTAGCAGAGTCCGGCGAAACCGCACGCCAGCCCCGCGGCGACCATCGACAGGACCACGGCCGGACCGGCGTACACCGCAGCGGCGTTACCTGTCAGGACGAAGATACCGGCGCCGATGATCGCGCCGATGCCCAGCAGCGTAAGGTTCGTTGCACTGAGGGTGCGATTCAATCCGCCTTCGCCTTCTTCCGCCGCCTCGCGCTGAAGCACGGCAACACTCTTTCTCGACCACAAACCCATCGGGAAGTCTCCGGAGAGGAGGTACGAGCGGCCAGAAGGACCTTACGCGAGGGCCGTCGTTGGAGAGGTAGGAATTGTATACAGGACGTCAAACTTCGCCGCTCGCGCCGACGTTGTCAAGAACGCGCGACCGTCACTGCGTGTTGAGCGTGTGCGTGATCGAGACGGACTGCTTGACCGTAGCGAGTGAGACTACAAGCTGTAGTTCGGCGCCTCACGCGTGATCGTCACGTCGTGCGGATGCGATTCGCGCAGGCCGGCCGCTGTGATGCGCACGAACTGCGAGTCGCGTCGCAGCTCCTCGATGGAAGCGCATCCCACATAGCCCATGCCGCTGCGCAGTCCTCCAACCATCTGGAAGAGCACGTCGTCGACGGGGCCGCGATATGGCACGCGCCCTTCGATGCCTTCCGGGACGAGCTTCTTGGGAGAGAGCTCGCCTTCCTGGAAATAGCGATCGGCGCTTCCATCCTGCATGGCCGATAGCGAACCCATGCCGCGCACCATCTTGAAGCGGCGTCCCTCCAGCAGGAACGCTTCGCCGGGACTTTCCTCGGTGCCGGCGAGCATCGAGCCCATCATGACGCTGCATGCCCCGGCGGCGAGCGCCTTGACCGCGTCACCCGAGTACTTGATTCCTCCGTCGGCGATCACCGGAACGTCACCTGCGCCTTCCACGGCGTCGAACACCGCGGTGAGCTGCGGCACGCCAACGCCGGTGACCACACGCGTAGTGCAGATCGAGCCCGGACCGACGCCGACTTTCACGGCGTCCACGCCGCGTTCCACCAGCGCACGCGCGCCTTCGCGAGTGGCGATGTTGCCCACGACGAGCTGTGCATCGGGAAAGGCCTCGCGCACACTCGAGGTCGCGAGGAGCACGCCGTCATGGTGCCCGTGGGCGGTGTCGATGATGAGTGCATCGACCCCCGCATCGATGAGCGCCTTTGCCCGCGTGAGAAAATCGCCGGCCGCGCCGATTGCCGCTGCCACCCGCAAACGGCCGAGCGAATCCTTGTTGGCCGTGGGGAACTGTCGGCGCTTGTGAATGTCCTTCACCGTGATCAATCCGCGCAGCCGTCGGTCCTCGTCCACCACCGGCAACTTCTCCACCCGATGCTTGGCCAGAATGCGCTCGGCCTCGTCGAGGTCGGTGCCCACGGGCGCCGTGACGAGACCGTCCTTGGTCATGGCCTCTGCCACGGGGCGATCGAGGCTCCGCTCGAACTGCAGGTCACGGTTCGTGATGATGCCCACCAGCCGTCCATCGGCGTCCACGATCGGCACGCCCGAAACGCGGAAGCGCGCCATCAGGTTGCTGGCTTCCCGCAGCGACGCCGTTTCTGGTAGCGTGTACGGATTGACGATCATCCCGCTCTCGCTGCGCTTGACGATATCCACCTGCATCGCCTGCCGGTCGATGGACATGTTCTTGTGAAGCACGCCGATGCCACCCGCCCGCGCCATCGCAATGGCCATTTCGGATTCCGTGACGGTATCCATCGCCGCGGACACGAGCGGGACATTCAGCTCGATCTTACGGCTGAACCACGAGCGGGTCGAAACGTCCTTGGGGTGCGTCACGGAGTGGCGCGGCGCGAGGAGGACGTCGTCGAACGTCAACGCGACGTCCTCGCGTACGCGCGCCGTGCCGTTCACCGCGACGGAACGCGACGGCCCGCGCTCAGCGGTTGGCTGGGCTGCGGGCCGAGTGGACGTCGAATCGGAGCGGATTGAGGTCGCCATGAGGAAACGTAACCGGACCAATAAGATGGCGCCAGCGGCGGTGCCGTGACGCTAGTCCTTCCCGATGACCCGGAGGCGACGCCGAATGCTTCGCGGCAGAAAGAACGCTGCCGCAGCGAGCGCTTCCTTCAGATTCAGGTCGTCGAGGTCGGACATTTCACCCGTCCAGTGCGACTTCAGCACCGCGATGCCCGCGTTCGAGACGAGCCGCTGCAGCGCCAGCACGAGCACGAACACGTCGTCCACTTCGCCGATGAACGGGATGAAGTCCGGAATGAGGTCCAGCGGCATGACGATGTACGCCATGGCGCCAGCCACGAGCAGCTTGTCCAGCATCGCCACACGGGGATCCGTGATCAAGCCGCCGAGCAGACGCAGATACGCCGGCAACTGCTGGATGTAGTACAGCACCGTGCGCCGGGCGCCGGTGCGCGGTGCGCGACTGGCACTGGGGGTGGCGTTCTTCGTCGTCGCTCGGCCGCGAACCGTGGACGCGGCTCCGGGACGGCCCTCCCTTCGAGAACTCGGACTCACGCGGCCTTCCTCAGGTGGGGTTGAATCCGTTGTCCGGCGTACCGCCGGACGCGGGGGGCACGCCGGCCGATCCGGATGCATGCGTCGTTCCACTCGCACCTGTCGTGCCGCCCGGCGCAGCATCGGTCCGGGGCGCACTTGCCGCCGCGGCCGCGGCGTCCACCACGCGGCTGGTGGCGGTCATGATGTCGGTCGCCACCGACTTTCCGGCGGCGGCCGCGCCGTTGAGCACACCCAGCGCCTTGTTCATGAACCCCATCGTCTCGGCAATGGCCGACGCGCTCACCTTGCCCGCGCGAAGCCGCTCCTCCACCGCATCGGCAAGGCGCGTGAGCGGGTTGCCGGCAGCGGACGCCGTGGCGCGCTCCACGTACTTGGACTCGAGGAACTCGACATAGTCGAGCACCTGATAGCCGCGTTCGTCCGACAGCGTTTCGAGCTTCTGGAGCAACTTGTCACGCAGGTACGCGTTCATGCGATTCACCGCCAGGTCGGAGCCATGAGGTGCCACGCGAGTTCAACCCTTCCAGCGTGTCTTCTTCCCGCGCGCGTCTATATGCAGATACGGGGTTGGGTACTTGTTGCTGATGTACATGCCAAGGCCGCCCACCAGCTCCGGATGTGCATCTTCGACACGCTCCACCGCAAGCATCACGAGCAGTTCGTCCGTGAGCGTGATTCGCCCGTCGCCGTCCACGTCCAGCGCAATGTCGGCCGCGTCGCCATACTGGTGGCGGCTGTCGCTGGCGGCGCGCGCGACGTGTGCATTGTACGACGGCGTCCGGAATCCGGAATGCACGTTCACGAAGAGCTCGGGCCGAACGCGGGCACCCAGATCCGCGAACACGAGCTCGAGCTTGTCGAGCAGGCGCGGATTCAAGGCCACGTATTTGGGCCACCGGTCGCCCTGTTCGTCGTGCGTCACGAAGTCCGACAGCTTGAGGTGCTTCGTCACCTGCATGTCGAGATTCTCCTTCCGGACCTCGATGAACCCCTCCGGCCGGTCGTGGTCCGCATGCCCAAGGCGCTCGGCAACATAGGTCCCGATGTTGTAGCCGTTCAATCGCCCCGCCGTCTTCTGCGAAAACGGCACGATGACCGCAAGGGTCGGTTGTGGGATGATCTCTCGTTCCGGCCCGCGGATGAGCGCTATCTGGTAGAACCCGGGGCGAGCCGGCGCCACCGTGGCGTCGCCGATCAGGCGTGACTCCGGCTCGGTGGACGTGGAATCGCCGTACGGAATCCACTGGTACCGAAGCGAATCACCCTTGCCCGAGAACTCCACGGGGAAGACCACATTCTGGTTCGGCAAGGCGAAGCGCACGTTCACCCCGCCGCTCAACCCAAAAGCAGTGGCCGCGGGCGCCGCCGCGAGTGGCGCCTTTGGCGCCATGGCTGCCGCGATCTGGCTGAAAGGCGCCGTGGGCAGTGCTCCGGCCGGCCGCATGAACTGAACGGCGCCAATGGTCGCGCCGCAGAACAGCACCACGGTGCCGACGACTGCAAGTCTGCTGCGCGGCTCTGGGGCGTGTCCGTTCTTCACGGCTGCGTCCCGCGCGCGCTTGCAATGAAAATCCACGTGCGGCCGATGGGTCGGACGCACGCTTCGTGAGGCAACATGAAATGCACAATCTCCTGGGCAACCGGTGTCGCGAATGGCTGTGAGACACCGCCCCGCCGGCAAAGTGCCTCCGACCCTGCTGAGACAGTATCGGCAACCCTGCTATCTTCGCGTGGCTCAACTACTTGGAAGGTAGTCGGTTTGGCACGCCGTGGTACTCCCGCGCGGCGTGAACACCCACCGTCGCTCTGCATCGTTTGCCGCACGCGGATTACATTTCCACTCGTTTCCGCCCGCACTCACACCGACCTTCTTCTTCGCATGGCTCCCGCAGCTCGACCCGCTCCAGTCGTTCTCCTCGTTCTCGATGGGTGGGGGTACCGAGCCGAACGCGAGGGAAATGCGATCGCCATGGCCAACGTGCCCACCTGGGATCGCATCTGGTCCCGCGGTCCCCGCACACTGCTGGCCGCATCCGGCGAAGCCGTCGGCCTGCCAAAAGGACAAATCGGCAATAGCGAGGTCGGCCATTTGAACTTGGGCGCCGGACGCGTGGTGATGCAGGACCTCGTGAAGATCTCGCGCGCCATTGCCGATGGGAGTTTCTTCAGAAACCCCGTCTTCCTCGCGGCTTGCGAGCGCGTGAAGGCTAACGGAGGGACCCTGCACCTGGTTGGGCTCATCGGCTCGGGGGGCGTCCACGCAATCGACACCCACCTGCTGGCCCTGCTCGATCTCGCCGAGCGTCAGAGTGTGAGCCGGGTAGCAATCCATGCGATGCTTGACGGGCGCGACACCATGCCCCGCTCCGGCCATGGCTATCTCGAGGAACTACTGGCGAAGGCACATGGACGCGCCAGCGTCGCTAGCGTTGGCGGGCGGTATTTCGGCATGGATCGGGACAACCGGTGGGACCGGATAGAACAGTGGTACCACTCCGCCGTGGACGGCACGGCTGATACGAGCAATGATCCACTCGTGCGTGTCACGGAGTCGTACAACCGCGGCGAGACGGACGAGTTCCTGAAGCCGACCACGATCGTGGACGCGCGCGGCAAGCCGGTAGCGCCCATGCGGGACGGCGACGCGGTGATCTGCTTCAACTACCGCTCCGACCGGATGCGCCAGATCGTTCGCGCACTCACGGCGGAAGGCTTCGACGGATTCGACGTCTCACGGCGTCCGGACGTATCCGTGGCCACGATGACGCTGTACGATCAGACGTTCAACCTGCCGGTAGCCTTCCCGCCGCAGTCGATGGCCAGGATCGTGGGCGAGGTGGTATCGGACGCCGGCATGACGATGTTACGGACGGCGGAAACCGAAAAGTACGCGCATGTGACTTACTTCTTCAACGGCGGCATCGAGACGCCGTTTCCGGGTGAGGAACGCCGGTTGGTGCCGAGCCAGAAGGTAGCGACGTACGACCTGGCGCCGGAGATGAGCGCGCACGGTATCACCGACGTGCTCTGCAGCGCGATCACCGCAGGCGAACATGACTTCATTCTCTGCAACTACGCCAACGCCGACATGGTGGGCCACACGGGCTCGATCCCCGCGATCCTCACAGCGGTGGAAGTGGTGGACCAATGTCTGGCGCGCGTCATCTCGGCGGCAGGGTCGTCGGGCGCACGCCTGCTGGTCACGGCGGACCACGGGAACTGCGAGATGATGATCGATCCCGCCACCGGCGGGCCCCACACGGCGCACACGACCAACCCCGTGCCGTTCCTGGTGGTGGACCATACCAATCAGCACGGACTGCGCGAGGGCGGTGCCCTCTGCGACGTCGGCCCCACCATTCTGCGACTGCTCGGCCTCGAACAGCCCGGCGAAATGACGGGACGCGATCTGCGTCTCGCGTGATGACACCCTTCGAGTGAGAGATGAGTGAACGCGTGAAGGCATTGTTATTCGGCGCGGTGGCGTTGCTTGTCGCCATTCCCGCCTCGGCGCAGGTCGGACACGACCCAGCGACAAGTCCGTACAACGATCTCGAGTACAACCAGGAGTTCACTCTGCTGGGGGGGCGGTTGCGCACCCGGCACGACCCCGCGAGCATCGCGCCGCAGAGCGCGACGATGCTGGGGGTCCGCTATGAGCTCACACTGGCGGGACCGCTGGCGCTCAGCAGCGATCTCTTCGGCGCGTCCACGACCCGCAACGTGGTGGATCCACTCAAGCCGGCAAAGACTCGTGACATCGGCACGCAGCAGAATCTCGAGATCGGCGCCGACATCGCGCTGGCCATGAATCTGACCGGACGCAAGAGCTGGCACAGTCTGGTACCGCAAATCCGCGGTGGTGTCGGGCTGATCCGGAACGCCGCGAAGGATGATTCGTCGGGATTTGCGATCGGCACTCCAATTGCCTTCACGTACGGAGTGGGCGTGAAGTATGTCCCTGGCGGGCGTCTGCAGCTCCGTGCCGACCTCAGCGACCACGTCTTCAAGCTCGCCTATCCGGATTCGTATTACCGGCTGGCGAGCGACAATACGTCCGTGCTCGACGTCGGAAGTCCGAAATCGTTCTACACGCATCACACCGCACTCACCATTGGCGCGTCGTACTTGTTCGCGAAGTGAATGGGTCGTGCGCCAGCGACCACCCTGGAAGGTGACAGCATGGCCCACGACTACGAAGACCTGCACGACATCGACGGATTGAGTGACGCCGAACTTCGCGATCTGGTGCGCGAACAGCTCGCCGACCAACCCGCGTTCGATGCGTCCGACCTTACCGTGCATGCCAGATCGGGGCACGTGACCCTAGGCGGCAGCGTCGGCACCGACGAGGAGCGCCGCATCGCGGAGCACGTCCTCACGGACGTGCTTGGCGTGACCATGTACACAGTAGACCTGGTGCTCGATCCAACGCGCGCGGCGGCCGACGCATCGGGCTTCCACGAGCGCGAGGAGGAGCCGGGAAACGACGGCCGCTCGCTGGACGTGGAGGTTTCGCTCGATGGCGCGTCGGAACACCGCGCGGGACAAGTGGCTGCGGATCTCGAGGGGACATCGGACTACGAGAGCGTCATGGAAAACGGCGCCACCTGGACTCCGCCCGATTCGCCCACTCCGGAAGGGATGACTGGCGCAGAATGAATTACTGGACTACCGCAGTACCTGGAATGGCATACCCGCTCCCAGACGAGTGGGGCAGATGTAGTCGACCACGTATATTGCCGCGATGCCGACTTTTCTCACCCGGCGCGTGACCTTCGCCGCCGCGCATCGCTACCGCATTGCCGAGTGGAGCGACGCTCGCAACACCGCCGTGTTCGGCCCGTGCGCGCGGCCGAACTATCACGGACATGGCTATGTCTGCGACGTGACCGTCACCTCGTCAGTGGATGCCACGACGGGGTTCCTCGTCGATCTCGGAGCACTGGACGCGGTGCTCCGCGCCGAAGTGCACGAACGGTTCGACCACGCCAACATTAATCTCGACGTGCCGGAATTCGCGGATGGCAGGCTCGTGCCCACGGGCGAAAACCTGGCCCGCTTCATCTGCGAGCGCGTGCAGTCGTCCCTGGGCCAGGCGGCGCGGGTCACGCGGGTCACCCTGGCGGAAGACGGGACCCTGAGCGCGACATATGAACCGGACGCGCCGTCCGCGGCGTGACGTTCGTGGCATTTGGTCGTGCTTGAAGCGACGCGATATGGTGGCGGGCGATCGGCCCGCCGGCGCGCTCCTTCAGATGTCCGATGCCCACGATTACCTCCTCTCGTCCCGATAGCGTACGCAGCACCACGGCGGAGCAATTCGCACCCGTGCTGCGGGCGCACGCCGAGCTGCTTCATGAGTGTGCGCCCATCGTGGACGCGCCCGTGGCGCGCGCGCGCATCGCCAACGGGCAGGTGGCATTCGACGCCATCCGCACGGTGCGCACCTGTGGCGACCTGACCTCGCGCTTCGTGCGGGTGCTCGAGGCATTTCAGGTCGCCGGCTTCGCGTCGAACCAGGACTTTCAGCTGCTACTCACACCCGAGGTGGACGTTGACGAGCTGGTGTGCGGCTGGTTGACGGGGGACCGCGCGCCGCGCGACGTGCGGCGCGGGATCGCGCGGCAGGCGGCGATCATCGTCGGTAACGCCATCCTGACCGTGGCGAGCCAGCGCGTCGGCGCGCCGTCGAACTGGAGAAGGTGGACGCGTCCGGTGTGCCCGTGCTGCGGGGGCGCGCCGGACATCGCCGTCCAGGAACGAGGTGCGCACCGCACGCTCATCTGCTCCC
This sequence comes from Gemmatimonadaceae bacterium, assembly GCA_025362035.1. Classification (GTDB taxonomy): domain Bacteria; phylum Gemmatimonadota; class Gemmatimonadetes; order Gemmatimonadales; family Gemmatimonadaceae; genus AG11. The sequence continues at coordinate 29,776 of JANYIN010000139.1, forward strand.
GCTGCGACGCCCCGTGGCGCGCGACGCGACTGGACTGTCTGGGATGCGACGTCACTGAAAAGACGGGCATCACGCGCATCAACAACCCGGCACTGGGCTACGATCTGGTGATGTGTCATTCGTGTGGCCGCTTTCACAAGGAACGCCGGCGCCGAGGGATGGCGGCGCTGATCGTGGAGCGTGCGCTCACGGTGGAGCTGGACCTCGCCGCGGAGCAGCGCGGACTGCGCATCTGAGCGCCATCGTGCCCCGAGCGTCCTGCGTAGGAGTGCTGATGGCGGGCGGCGCCGCGAGCCGATTCGGCGGCCTGCCGAAAGGACTGGCGATGGTGGATGACGTCCGCATCGCGGACCGCGTGCTCGCGTCGCTCCGTGCCGTCTCCGACGCGCAGCTGGTGGTGAGCAATGAGGACAGCGCGCCGTCGTGGTTTCCATCGATGCGTGTCGTGGCCGACGCGGTGCCTGGACTTGGCCCGCTGGCGGGAATCGAAACGGCGCTGCGGGCGGCCGACGGCGCGGCCGTCATTGTCGTCGCGTGGGACATGCCGTTCGTGCCTGTGCCGCTGCTGCGTGGGATGCGTGCGCTGGGAGACGTTGGCGCGTCCGCCGTGGTGCCCGCGCATGGCGCGGCGCCTGTGTACGAATCACTCTGCGCGTACTACGCGGCGGATGCGCTGGCGGTCTGCTCGCAACTGGTGGCCAGCGGCGAGCGGCGCGCCGGCGCGCTGCGCGAGGCGCTGCCGTCGGCGGTGACGATTCCCGAGCGCGTCCTGCTGGAACATGGAGACCCGGCGCGGTTGTTCCTGAGCATCGACTCGCCAGAACAGCTCGAAGCACTCGCCGGCGAGCTGCCCCGAATGAGCCACACGACTCGACGCTGACGGGTGCGCGGACCATCTTTCGGTCCCACCCATTCACCGCTCCATCTCTGATGCGCGCCGCCCGTTTTCAGTCTGCACATTCGGCCATTCGGCTTGCCCGCCATTCGGCCGTTCGGCTGTGTCTCGCCAGCCTCGCCATCCTCGGGGGCTGCGCATCAACCGGCGCTCCGCCCTTCAAACCTGTCGCCTGGGTTGGCGCCGCGTCGGGCGATTCAACGCGCGCCGCACTCCGGCAGTACATCGATTCGCTGGTTGACGGGCGGGAGTTTCGCAGCGCGAACTGGGGGCTTCTCATCGTCGATCCGGGACGTGGCGAAACGCTGTATTCACACAACGCGGACAAGCTGTTCATGCCGGCCAGCAACATGAAGCTGCTCACGGGCGCCGTGGCGCTCGCGCAACTCGGCCCGGACTATCGCTGGACAACCACGCTCCTGCAGCGGGGCGTGGTGCGCGACAGCACGCTGCTGGGCGATCTGGTGGTGCGCGGCAATGGCGATCCGTCGGTCAGCGCCCACATGCAGAAGGGCGACGCGTTGGCGCCCCTTCGCTCGCTCGCGGATTCGCTGCGCTCGCGCGGCGTGACGCGTGTGCACGGACGCCTCGTCGCGGCGCCGTCGCCGTTCACCGATGCGCCATTGGGCTACGGCTGGTCATGGAGCGATCTCGACGAGTCATACTCGGCCGGTATTGACGCGCTCTATTTCAATGAAGGGTTCACGGAAGTCGTCGTGCGCGGCGGGACACATGCTGGCGATCCCGTTCGGGCCACGACGCGACCCGCCACGACCTTCCCCGCGCTGCTCGTCCGCGCGCGGACGGTCGCCAGGCTGTCGAGTAGTTCGAGCCCGGCGGATTCCGCCGCGGCGCGCGACGGCATCATGGTGAGCCAGGATTCGTCGCGCACCGGGGTGCTGGTGGCCGGCGCCATCGCCGCGGGCGACAGCGTGGTGGTGGAAATCACCTTTCGCGACCAGCAGGCCGCGTACCTGCTTGCCCTGCGCGAGGCGCTCACTTCACGAGGCATCGTCGTGGACGATGCGCGAACGGACACCACGGCGCGCATGAGTCCCATGGTCACGATGCAATCGCCCACGCTTCGCGAGGTAATGCCGTTCTTCGAGAAGCCCTCCCAGAACCAGATCGGCGAGCTCCTGCTCAAGACCCTCGCGCTCGCGAAGACGGGTGCCGGCCGGGCGGACAGCGGATCGATGGTGGTGGCTCGACAGATCATGGCGTGGGGCGCCGAGAAGGACGGTTTCGCCATCCACGATGGGAGCGGTCTCTCACGCCACGACTACGTGTCACCCCGCACCCTGGTGCACGTACTGGCGGCGATGCAGCAGCAGCCGGAGTTCGCGATCTTCTACGACGCGCTACCCATCGCGGGGGTGGACGGCACTGTCGGCAATCGCATGAAGGGAACGCCGGCGGCGGGAAACGTCCACGCCAAGACGGGTACATTGGACAAAGCCCGCTCGCTGTCGGGCTACGTCACGACCGCCGATGGCCGCGTGCTGGTATTCAGCGCGCTCTGCAACAACTACACGACGCCTACCCGCGCCGTGGATCGCGTGAGCGATGCCATTGCCGTTCGGCTTGCGTCGCTGCGGCTGCAGTAGGTGACCGTCACCCGGCTGGACGTCTCCGCGGCGAGCGAACACATGCTCGCCGGCGTGCGCGCGCTGGGAACGGAGGAGATTGCGCTCGAAGACGCACTCGGCCGGGTGCTCGCGCGCGACGTGGTGTCGCCAGTGTCGCTTCCGCCGTGGAACAACGCGAGCATGGACGGCTTCGCCGTCCACGCCGAGGACGTGCGCGGGGCCAGCAGCGTCCGCCCGGTGCATCTCGCGGTGACGTCCACCATTGCCGCCGGCGCGCACTCCCCTCGCGAAGTTTGCAGAGGGGAGGCCGCGCGCATCATGACGGGCGCGCCGCTGCCACCGGGACCCGATACGGTGATACGCGTGGAAGACACGGATGGCGGCGAGAGCGTCGTCACCATTCTCGACGATCGAGACGCCGAGCGGAACATCCGCCTGCTGGGTGAGGATGTCCGCGCGGACCAGGTGGTGATGCGCGTCGGTACGCTCCTGGGCGCGGCGCACGTGGGCGTCCTCGCCTCCGTCGGCTGTGCAGCACCCGTGGTGCACCGTCGGCCGCGCGTGGCCATCCTGGCAACGGGTGACGAGTTGGTGGAATTGGATCGCTTCAGTGAGGTCATGACCGGGGCGCGCATCGTGTCGTCCAACAGCTATGCCCTTGCCGCCGCGGTCATGCAGGCGGGCGGCGAACCCGTGTCACTCGGCATCGCGCCCGACGACCCCGTCGCCCTCGCACGCTGTCTCCGGGCTGCTGAAGGTTGCGATCTCGTTCTCACTTCGGGCGGCGTGTCGGTGGGTGACTTCGACTACACGCGGAGCGTGGTGGAGACGCTGGGCGGCACGCTCTCGCTCTGGCGCGTGCGCATGCGTCCCGGCGCGCCGCTCGGATTCGGCACGCTGTTCGGCTCGCCGTGGCTTGGACTGCCCGGCAATCCGGTGTCCGCGCTGGTGACGTTCGAGTTGTTCGGGCGCCCGCTCGTGCGATCGCTGGCCGGCCACGCGCGTCCCCACCGCCGCACCATCGCCGTGACGCTGGGAGATGCCGTGCGACTGGGCGCGCCGCTCACGCATTTCCTTCGCGTGGTGCTGGAAGGTGATGACGGTCGCGGCCTGCCGATCGCGCGGCTCACCGGCGCACAGAGTTCCGGGATGCTTACGTCGATGTCATCGGCGGATGCGCTGCTGGTCGTGCCTCCGTCGCCGCAGGATGTGCCGGCCGGAGCCACTCTGCGTGCGCTGGTGCTCGACGGCGACATCGGTGGCAGCGCCCGGTTTCTCGAGTGAGCAGCGCCACAGACGACATGACGGCGCTTCGCGCCGACTTGGTTCGTCGCTTTCGCACCGTGACGAGAACGCTGCGCGTGGCCGAACGCGACGTAACGCTGCTGAGCCCCGCCAACGCGGACGACCTGATCAGCGAAGACGACTACGTGAAAGACGAGCGCCTTCCCTACTGGGCTGATCTCTGGCCATCGGCGCAGATCCTCGCGAACGAAGTCGCGATCATGCGACTCAAGGGGCAGAGCGTGCTGGAGCTCGGATGTGGATTGGGCGTCGTCGCCATTGGCGCGGCCATGGCCGGCGGCACGGTGACAGCCACGGACTACTACGACGATTCCCTGCTGTTCGCGCGGCTCAACGTTCGGGCCACGACCGGCCAGTCCATCGCGACCCGTATGGTGGACTGGTCGGACATGCCCGCGGATCTGGGACGGTTCGACGTCGTGCTGGCGTCGGACGTCCTGTACGAGCACCGGTACGCATCGCTGGTGGCTGACGCCATTGCCCGCACGCTGGTGCGCGGCGGCGAAGCCATCGTCGCTGATCCAGGCCGCATTGCGCTGGAGGAATTTCGCGAGGAATGCGCCGACCGAGGCATCGCCTCCGAGGGCGACCCGCGACCGTACGTGGATGGCGAGATCAAGCAGACCGTCACGCTGTGGAAGCTCCGCTGGCGCGCTGAATAGGCGCGTCAGGCTTGCAGCTGGCCGGCCACGATTTCGGAAATGTCGTACACCGGCACCTCCGATCCATTCGCCTTCACGCCGTCCGTCAGCATCGTCATGCAGAACGGGCACGCGACGGCGAGAGCGGCGGCGCCAGTGGCGAGGAGTTCTTCCGTGCGCTCCGCGTTGATGCGCTTGCCGGTGTTCTCTTCCATGAACATGCGCCCGCCGCCTGCCCCGCAGCAGAGGCCGCGGTCCTTCGTGCGCGGCGCTTCGATCAGTTCGATCACGGGCAACGCCCGCTTCATGGCCTGCCGCGGAGCGTCGTAGACATCATTGTAGCGGCCCAAGTAGCAGCTGTCGTGGTATGCGACCGTGAGCTTCTGACCCTCCGCGCTCCTGAGCGGAACCCTGGCGTCCTGCAGCAGCCGCTCGATGTACGTCGAGTGGTGGATGACTTCGTAGTTCCCGCCGAACTGCGGAAGTTCGTTGCCCATCTGATGGAAGCAGTGCGGGCAGTGCGTGACGATCGTCGTGACCTCGTAGCGATCGAGCGTCTCGATGGTGTTCTTCGCGAGGATCTGGTAGAGGTACTCGTTCCCCATGCGCCGCGCGGGATCGCCGTGACACGCCTCTTCCTGCCCGAGAATCGCGAAGTTGATGCCGCACGCGCGCAAGATGTGCGCGAACGCCACCGTGATCTTCTTGGCGCGATCGTCGAATGAGCCCATGCAGCCGACCCAGAACAGGATGTCGGGCTTTTCACCGCGCTCCCGCATCTGCGCCATGGTGGGGATGTCGAGCCCCTCGGTCCACCCAGCGCGGTCCGCGGCGCTGAACGCCCACGGAGAACCGTTGCGTTCGAGCGACTCGAACACCGGCTGCAGCTCCGCCGGAAACCGCGACTCGGTGAGCACCAGGTTGCGGCGCATCTCGTTGATGATGTCGAGCTGGTCGATCGACACCGGGCACTCCACCACACACGCTCGGCAGCTCGTACACGCCCAGAGCTCTTCTTCGGTGATGTAGCTGTCGAGCAGCCGGTGTCCGAGCACCTCGTCGGATGTCGCCGCTTCGTAGCTCTCCACACCGTGTGATAGCGCGGGGCGCATGAAGTCCATGCGGTCGCCGGTCATCACGGGCGCCTTCTCCATGAGGCGCTGGCGTGTATTGATCACGATCTTGCGCGGACTGAGCAGCTTCCCCGTGATGTTCGCCGGGCACGCCGCCGTGCAGCGCCCGCACTCGGTGCAGGAATACCCGTCCAGAAGATTCTTCCAGGACAGTTGCTCCACGTCGCTGGCGCCGAACGATTCCACGTCGGCCTCGAGATCCATCGAGCGCATCGCGCCTTTGACGCCGGGCCCGCTGGTGTTCGAGAAGTAGACGTTGATCAGGGACGTGATCACGTGCAGATGCTTCGAATAGGGCAGGTAGTTCAGAAACGCCAGTATGAGCAGTGCGTGCGCCCACCAGAAGATGTGATAGCGCGCCAGCGCGGTGCGCGGGTCCATCATGTGCGCGAACGCGGACCCGAGCTGGTGGGAGACGACCTTTTCCGGCCCCATGGCCTGCGGAAACGCGGCGAGCATGAACGCGTTGCTCAGCAGCAGCGTGATCATGAGTCCCGCAATCATGCTGAGAATGATCAGCGCATCGGTGTGCTCCAGATCGTCGCCGTCCAGCCGGCGCGGATGGAGCACCATGCGCCGATACAGCGCGAAGCTCACTGCCGCGAGCACCACCACCGCGAACATGTCCTGCGACGCCGAGTAGACGGTGTAGATCGTCTTTGGCAGCAGGGCCTCGAAGGAGAACGCCGGGTACACGCCCGCAATGAGGATCTCCAATGTGCCCGCCGTGAGCACCATGAAGCCCCAGAAGATGAGAGCGTGCATGGGGCCGGCCACGGGATCGCGAAAGATCTTCTTCTGCGCAATGCCGATCTCGAACACGTTGCGCAGCCGCGTGAACGGATGGCCGGTGCGTGCGTCCGGGTGCCCAATCTGCAGGTAGCTCACCAGCCGTTGCACGTTCAGGGAGAAGAACCCCACGGCAACGATCAGGATGAAGAGAAAGACGATGTTTCCTGCAGTCATTCTGCATGCTCCGGAAGGACGGACGCCCGCGATCGACGCGCGGAAATCTACATGGAGCAATCGCGCGACGGAGGTCTTGCGGAGTCGGCGTGCCTTCCGCGGCGGGCTTCAGCGTGGCGACGCTTCTTGGGCGGCACTCATGCCAAATTTGCCATGAGGACAGGCACGCGTTGTCGTGAATCCGGTACCGTCGTCCTAGTGCCCTTCGCGCGCCGCCTTTACCGCCGCGGTGAGCACCGGCAGAATCTCGATGACGTCGCCGACGATCCCGTAGTCCGCCACCTTGAAGATCGGTGCTTCCTTGTCCTTGTTGATCGCCACGATCGTTCTGGAGGTCCGCATTCCGGCCAGGTGCTGAATCGCGCCGCTGATGCCCAGCGCCACATAGAGATCGGGACTCACCTGACGACCGGTCTGCCCGATCTGGTCGCTGTGCGGTCGCCAGCCGTCGTCGGTCACCGCTCGCGTCGCGCCCACCGCGGCGTTGCCGAACGCATCTGCCAGCGCTTCCACCAGCTTGAAGTTCTCGGGCGCTTTCAGTCCGCGACCGCCGGACACGATGATCGAAGCTTCACCCAGATCGGGACGGCCTTTCGCGCCTTCCTTCACGTCCACGACGGTGACCGTGGCGCCCTGCGCCGCGACGGGAACGAGCGTGTCCACGCGGGCCGCCTTCGGCGCCTGCACGGCCGTGAAGGCGCTTGGACGCACGCTGATCACCACCGGCGAGCCGGAGATCGCGAGCGTCATGATCACCTTGTTGGCGTAGGCGGGATGCTTGACGGTAATGGTATCGCCAGCGGCGGAGAGGTCGATCACGTCGGTAGCGATCGGCGCATCGAGCCGCGCCGCCACGCGGGGGCCAAGGTCCCTTCCCTGCGCCGAGAATCCCAGAACCACGGCACGATAGCCGCCGGACCGTGCGCGCTCGGCCATCGTTGCCGCCAGCGACTCGCGCGCGAAGCGCGCAAAATCGGCGCTCTCGCTCACGAGCACGACGTCGGCCCCGTACGTGCCGAGCAGGGGTGCCTTTTCGCCAATGCCCGGCGGTCCGGCCAGCACCGCATGCACTTCGCCGCCACCCGTCGCGTCGGCCAGCTTGCGCGCCGCGGTGACCGCCTCGAGCGCGACCTTCCGAATCTCTCCGTTTCGCGTTTCGGCAAAGACGAGGACGTTCGCCATCAGAGCACCTTGGCTTCGTTCTGCAGCAGCTTCACCAGCTCGGGCACCGCCGCCGAGCCTTCGCCGATGATGCGGCCGGCTGGCCGTTCGGGTGGAAGCTCCATCTTTTGAATCGTCACGCGCGCCGAACCCAGTTGCGCGGGCTTCGTCTCCATCGGCTTTTTCTTGGCCGCCATGATGCCCTTGAGCGACGGATACCGCGGCCGCGCGACTCCTTCGTCGATCGTCACCACCGCGGGGAGCGGAAAGGAGAGGATCTCCGCGGCACCCTCGAGCTCGCGGCGGGCGCTGCCCGTGCCGCCGTCCACGCTGAGCTGCGACGCGGCCGTGATGCAAGGCAAGCCGAGCAGTTCGGCCGTTGCCGTCCCCACCACGCCGGCTGACGAGTCGAACGCGTGCTTGCCGAAGAGGATCAGGTCATAGCCCCCAGTCTTCAGCTCTGCCGCGAGCGCTTTGGCCACCGCAATGCCGTCAACCGGAACCGCGTCGGCCTTCAGGTGCACGGCGCGATCCACGCCCATGCTCATGGCCTTGCGCAGCGTCTCCTGGACGTTGTCCGGACCGACCGCATAGACGACGGTCTCGCCGCCTCCCGCCTTCTCGTTGAGTTGCAGCGCGGCTTCGACGGCGTAGCCGGCAAAGTCGTCCATGTCGAATTTCAGACCGGTCTCGTCGATCGCGGTGCTCGAGGCGGCGATCTTGAAGCGCGACTCGGAGTCGGGAGTCCGCTTCATGCAGACGGCAATTTTCATGGCCTGGGGATCATGTGAAAAGATTCACATGAAGGATAGACAGCGAATTGGTATTGAGGTAGGGTCGAAGTGAATCGAGGCTCAGTCCACATTCGTGTTTGTTTTCCACTGCAGGATGAAGTACTGGACTACTGCAGTACCTGGACTGGCATACCGGCTCCCAAAACGAGTGGACAGATGTCAGTCCTGCGTCCTCTGCCCCGCGTAGAACCGATCGAGAAAGAGATACCGCGCGCGCTCCTCCGGCTCGGCGCGCGACTCCACGTCGATGC
>JANYIN010000166.1 GCA_025362035.1 Gemmatimonadaceae bacterium
CACGCCGCTGTACGTGCCGCCGACGGTGGCGAGCCTGACCATCAATCAGCCGTCGCCCACGGTGACGATCGGCGGGAACCTGCAGCTGTCGGCCACGCCGCTGGACGCCAGCAGCGCGGGGCTGACGGGGTGTGCGCCGGTGAGCTGGGTGAGCAGCAATGCGGCGGTGGCGACGGTGAATGTCACTGGCTTCGTCGTGGGCATCTCGGCGGGCACGGCCACGCTGACCGCCACCGCGGGCGCCCAAACTGCGCAGGTGACCGTCAGCTCGATCGTGGTTGCCGGCACGCTGGCACAGTCGAGTGGAAACAACCAATTCGCGCCGCAGGGCGCCGCGGTGGCCACGCCGCCGTCGGTGCTGCTCGTGGATGCGAACGGTGTAGCCATTCCGAATTCCGCCGTGACCTTCGCGGTGGCCTCTGGCGGCGGAAGCATTACGGGCGCGAACGCGCTGACGAATGCAAACGGCATTGCCACGGTGGGCAGCTGGACCCTCGGGCCACTTGCCGGAGCGCAAACCCTGTCGGGTACGGCCACGCTTGCGGGCGTGTTGAACAATCCGGTCACGTTCAACGCGACGGCAATCGCCGGAGCTGCGGCGAGCATCAGCGTCGCCTCCGGTAACAATCAGGTGCAGACGATCAGCACGGCCTTTGTTGCACCACTCGCGGCGCTGGTAAAGGACGCGAGCAACAATCCGGTGAGCGGCGCATCCGTGATGTTCACCGTGACCGCTGGTGGCGGAGCGTTCAATGGCAGTTCGTCGGCGACCGTGCTGACTGGCGCGAACGGACAAGCGACGGCTCCATGGACCGCAGGCGGTGCCATCGGTACGCAAACGGCCACGGCAACCGTCGGCGCCGTCGCTCCAGTGAGCTTTAGCGGCCGAAGTGTCGCCGCTGGCAACGGCTACGCACGTTGCGAACTGACGAGTGCCGGCGCGGCCTACTGCTGGGGCGACAACGCCCACGGTCAGATTGGCGATGGAACGTCGACAAACCGAAACGTGCCCACCGCTGTCGGAGGCGGCGTCGTCTTCACGTCGCTGGCAGACGGCAGCGCGGATCATGCGTGCGGGCTGACCGCCGGCGGCCAGGCGTACTGCTGGGGAGCGAACGCGTACGGACAGCTCGGCGACGGAACCACCAGCGATCGGAATGCGCCGGTAGCGGTCACCGGAGGACTCACATTTACCCAGCTCGCCGTGTCGTTGAACGCCACGTGCGGTCGCACGGCCGCTGGAGCTTTGGACTGCTGGGGATCGGCGGGCTACGGATTGCTCGGAAACGGGGTGCAGGGCGCAGCTATCCTCACACCCACCGTAGTGAGCGCCGGTGGCCAGACGTTCACCAGTGTGGCGGTGGGGTCGCAACACGCGTGCGCCGTGGCCACCAGCGGTACCATCTACTGCTGGGGCAACAATGCGAGTGGACAGCTCGGAGATGGTACCAGCACGACCCGCACGGTACCGACGGCATTGACCGACGGCCGCACCTACGCCTCCGGTGTGGTGTCCGACGCACACACGTGTGGACTGACCACCGCCGGCGCCGCGTATTGCTGGGGAGCTGGTGCCAGCGGTCAGCTCGGAAACGGAGCAACAGCGGCCGCCGCAATCCCCACGCCCGTTAGCGGCGGACTGACGTTCGCGATCCTCACCGCGAGCAACGCGAGCACTTGCGCCGCCACGGCCGCGGGTGCCGCCTATTGCTGGGGCTCCAACGGCACCGGACAAGTCGGCGACGGAACGACCACGCAGCGCACCGTACCGACTCCGGTGTTTGGCAGCCTGGCGTTCACGTCGCTGCGAGCTCGAAACGCTACCACGTGCGGCCGACCGGCGTCGGGACAGCCGTACTGTTGGGGCGACAACAGCGTCGGTCAGGTCGGTGACGGCAGCAACACGCAGCGAACGTCCCCGGTGCCCGTTGTGTGGGTCCAAGGTGTAGCGGGCGTTGCCGTTTCGATGACGATCGCGGCCGGAAACAACCAGTTCGTGGCACCTTCCGGCACCGTGTCAACGCCACCTTCAGTTCTCCTCCGGGATTTTGCCGGGACGCCCGTTTCAGGAACGGCGGTGACGTTTGCAATTGCCTCAGGCGGCGGCAGCGTAACTCTGGGAAGCGCAACCACGAATGCCAGCGGAATCGCCACGGTTGGCAGCTGGAAGCTCGGAGCCACCTCTGGAGTGAATACGTTGACTGCGTCGTCCGCAGGGCTCGCGAACGTGACGTTCACTGCGACGGCAGCCGGTGCGCCCGCGAGCATCGCGTTGGTATCCGGCGATCAGCAGGTGCAGACCATCGGCACACCCTTCATTGCGCCGCTGACCGTACTGGTGAAGGACGCGTCCAACACACCCGTTGGGGGCGTCACCGTGAGCTTCTCGGTGACGGCTGGCGGCGGCACCGTCGGCGGCGGAGCCACGACCACAGCGGTAACCGGCGTGAACGGACTGGCGAGCGCGGTCTGGACCTCAGGTACCGGGCAGGGAATCCAGACCGCCAAGGCAACGGTGGGCGCACTCTCTGCCATCATATTCAACGGTCGCAGTGTCATAACTGACAACGGCTACACCCGCTGCGAGCTGACGTTGGTGGGTGCGGCGTATTGCTGGGGCGACAATACCCGTGGCCAGATTGGCGACGGCACGACGACCAACCACAACACGCCTGTTGCGGTCAGTGGCGGAATCACGTTCGTGTCGCTAGCGGATGGTATTGCCGACCATGCCTGTGGTCTCACGAGCACGGGGTTGGCGTATTGCTGGGGCTCGAACGACTACGGGGAACTGGGCGACGGAACCACGGTGGAGCGGCACGCGCCGGTGGCGGTGAGCGGAGGGCAGACGTTCGCGCAGCTGGCGGTGTCCTTGAACGCGACGTGCGGACGAACCAGCGCGGGCGCGTTGTTCTGCTGGGGCTCTTCGGGATACGGCCTGTATGGCGACGGCGTGCAGGGGACGGTGCATCTCGCGCCCACCGCCGTTACGACAGGCGGACAGACCTTTGGGAACATCGCGTTGGGAGCGCAGCACGTGTGCGCAGTGGCCTCCAACGGGACGATGTACTGCTGGGGCAACAACGACAGTGGCCAACTCGCTGACGGCACAAACGTGACGCGCACGGTGCCAACGGCGCTGACGGATGGCCGATCGTACGGCTCGGTCAGCGTCGGTGCATCGTACAGTTGCGGGGTTACGGCGTCGGGCGCTGCATTCTGCTGGGGAGCCGGCGGCAACGGGCAGCTCGGCAACGGCGCGAGCGTGGACGTGACCAGCCCCGTGGCCGCGTCCGGCGGGCTGACATTCGGATCGATCAGCGCAAGCAATTCCAATCAGACGTGTGCGCGGACGACGGCTGGCGTGGCGTACTGTTGGGGCAACAATGGCAACAGCGAGCTCGGGGACGGCACCAGCACGCAACGTCTTGATCCCACGCCCGTTCTCGGTGGAATCGCGTTCGCGTCGCTCCGCGTGCGGAGCTTCACCAGCTGCGGACGGACCGCTGGCGGCCAGCCGTACTGCTGGGGCTACAACGGCTTTGGACAGGTCGGCGACGGAACGGTCACGCAGCGGTCGGCGCCGGTGCCGGTCAACTGGGTCGAAGGCACCTTTGGCGTTCCCGTGTCGATGGTCATCAACGCCGGAAACGGCCAGGGCGCAACAGCCGGCACGGCGGTGCCGATTGCACCGTCGGTGACGGTGCGCGACTACGCAGGCAATCCAGTCGCTGGCGCGACGGTGAGCTTCATCGTCACGTCGGGCGGCGGCTCCGTTACCGGTGCCGTGGCTATCACGAATGTCAACGGCATCGGCACCGTGGGCGGCTGGACGCTCGGCGCGGCACTCGGACCGAACACGGTTACGGCGTCGTTGAACGGCGTCCCCACGCAAACGTTCACGGCGACGAGCACGACTGCCGTCAACAGCTTCACTTTGGTGAGCGGTAACAACCAAGTGCAGGCGCAGAGCAATTCCTTCATTGCACCGCTGACGGTGGTAGCGCGAGACGCCGCCAACAATGGCGTGCCCGGCATTTCCGTGGTGTTCACCGTGACGGGTGGCGGCGGCAGCTTCTCGGGTGCCTCACGGATTGCGGTGAGCACCGACGGCAGCGGCGTCGCGTCCGCGACGTGGACCGCGGCAAGCGCCGTGGGTTCGCAGACGGCAACGGCCACCGTGGCTGGATTCGCCTCCGTGCCATTCGCCGGACGGAGTGTCGCGTTCAGCAACAACGGCTATTCGCGGTGCGAGCTTTCGAGCACGAACGCGGCGTATTGCTGGGGTGACAACACACACGGCCAGATCGGGGACGGCACCACCGTGAACCGCAGTGTGCCCACCCCCGTCGGTGGCGGCATTGCATTCGCGTCGTTGGCAAACGGGAGCGCGGACCACGCATGTGGTCTGACCGCGGGCGGGCTGGCGTACTGTTGGGGTTCGAACGGCTATGGCCAGCTCGGGGATGGTACGTCGGCGGATCGCCTCGCGCCGGTTGCCGTCGGCGGTGGACAGACTTTCTCGATGCTGACGGTGTCTCTTAACGCCACGTGCGGGATTACGGGCGCCGGTGGAATCATGTGCTGGGGATCCAGCGGCTATGGGCTGTATGGTGACGGCGTGCAGGGTACGGTGCATCTGACACCCACATCGGTGTCGGCCGGCGGTGTAACGTTCATCCGCGCCGCGCTGGGGCAGCAGCACGCCTGTGCCGTCGCCACCGGTGGCGCTCTCTATTGCTGGGGCAACAATGTGAATGGCCAGTTGGGAGACGGAAGCTTTGTCACCCGGACGGCGCCGAACGCGCTGAACGATGGTCGTACATACGCGTCGGTCTCGGCCGGATCCGCTCACACCTGTGGTCTGACGTCCGTTGGCGCGGCACTCTGTTGGGGTGCCGGGAGCAGCGGTCAACTCGGCAACGGGTCGACGGCCACGAGCAACACGCCATCCGGCGTGAGCGGCGGTCTGACGTTCACGTCCATCAGCGCGGGCAACTCCAGCCATACGTGTGCCCTCGCGTCTGGCGGTCAGGCGTACTGCTGGGGCAACAATGGGAACAACCAACTGGGCGATGGCAGCGCCACGCAGCGACTTGTGCCGATGCCCGTATTGAGCAGCGTGGTGTTCAGCACGCTCAGCGTGCGCAACTTCTCGAGTTGCGGGCGCAACGCGGCAGGACAGCCCTACTGCTGGGGGTATAACGGGTTCGGGCAACTCGGTGATGCCAGCTTCACCCAGCGTGCGGCGCCGGTGGCAGTGAACTGGATCGAAGGCGCAGCAGCCACACCCGTGTCGCTTCTGGCGAACAGCGGTAACAATCAGACCGCAACGGTCGGCACGGCAGTCCCGTCGCGGCCCTCAGTCCTCGTGAGGGATTTCGCAGGGAATCCCGTGGCGGGGGTCAGCGTTACATTCGCGGTGGTATCGGGTGGTGGGAGTGTGACCTCAGCCACCGCACTCACGAACGCGAGCGGGATCGCGACGGTCGGAAGCTGGACGCTCGGGGCCTTGGCGGGTCCGAACACGATGACGGCCACCGCGCCGGGTTTGCCCACCGTGCTCTTTTCGGCGACGGGGCAGTGATTGTTGGGTTGAGGATGACGAATCCGCGAGGAACGCCGAGGGTATTCTCTGCATTGTGGGCAGCGGCGCTGAGCATTCTGGCGCTGCCGTCACCGGCGCGGGCGCAACGCTCGATCGTCGTGCAAGCAGGAGTGGCGCCGACGGTTGTAGTCCTGCCACACGGGCGGCTCACCGTGCCCATCGTGCTGGACATGTCCGTCGCTGGCGGGGCCGATTTGGCCGCGCTGACCGCGACGATCACATGGAGTGCGGCGGCACTCACTCTAGATTCGATCGCGACCGGCGGATTCGGTTCGCTCACGTCGAATGCGCTCAAGGCGGCGGGAAGCGCGTCGATTTCTGTTTTCAGCGTTAACGGGACGTCAAAGACAGTTACCCTTGCGCAATTCTTCTTCTCTGCGCGCGCCGCCTCCGGGCGGACGGAGATCGTCGTGACTCCCACGGTGGCGGGAAATGAAGTGGGCCGTCCCATTCTTGAGCTGATGCGCGCGCGGCCGCTCCAGGTTTGCGTGACGGTGGAGGCGCCGCCGTGCGCGACCGAAGGGGGACCGCGCAAGCCCACGCATCGGTCGAGCGAATGACTCGCGTGCCTCGTCACGCTGCGGAGCCCAATGCGTCTTCATCGCTGACGGGTCCGAGGCACGACCCGAGCGCGATCCATGGACACTAATCCACCTAGTCTGGGAACCCGTCCGCAGCCGTTCACGAGTTCGGTCCTTCCGGGGTGGAACCTCGCCACGGCGCTGTTCTTGTTTGCCGGGTGGCTGCTGTTGTCCAACATCGGTCCGCTCTTCGAGTTGGCGCCGTCGATACGTGCCTGGTATCCGCCAGCGGCGCTCGTGGCGGCGGGCGTCACGATCTGGGGGGCGCGCGCGTTGGTGCCCATCATGTTGGCGGCCTCCGTCAATGTCGCGTTGGGGCCGCCAGACACGAATGCGCTGTGGGAGGTCCTGCTCCTATCCCTGGCGATCAAGATCGTCTACTGGGCGGCGGCGCAGGCGCTGAGGCGCTTCGGCTTCGATCCCGCATTCTCGCGACCGATCGATGTAGCGCTCTTCGCCTGCATCTTCAGCGTTGCCGCGGCCGTCGCCGCACCCATCGCGATGATCTTGCCGACTGCGGCGCCAGGGGAGGTTGTGGACTTCAATTTCCTGTTCAGGTCATTCTGGATCGGCGACACGGTGGCGGTCTTCGCGCTGACACCGGCGATGCTCGCGGCGGCGGTGTGGGTGGTCCGCGCTCGAAGCGACGGAGCCGGCAGTTCGCCGCTCGTCCACATCACACGGCGGAACGTGATCCAGGCGGTGAGCGTTCCGCTGGCGCTATTCCTCGCGACGATCCTGACGCCGAGTCTCGGCTTTTTCTCGTATGCGCTCTGTTTCGTGCCGCTCGGGTGGATCGCGGTGGTGCATGGACCGCGGGTCGCGGCCATTGCGAATGTCGTATCGGTCATCGGCGCACTGACCAGTGTGCAGTCGCTGTCCTATTCGGCGCCCCGAAGCCTGACGGTGCAGGCGTTCACAATTCTGCTCGTTCTGACGGGTCTGATGATCGGCAGCCTGGCCTCCGAGCGGGAACGCGCGTTCGCGCTTCTGGCGGACAGCGAACTGCAATACCGTCGCCTCGTCGAGTTGCTGCCTGATCCCGTCCTCGTGCACGTGGATGGCCGGATCGTGTTCGCCAACTCGGCGGCGGCGCGCGTGCACGGATCCGCCACCGCGGCCTCGCTGGGTGGGCTGCTGTTGTCCGATGTGGTCGCGCCGCGGTCCGCCGCGCTGGTCGAGGAGCGGCTACTCGCCGTCTCGCAAGGAAAGAATCTCGAACTCGCCCGACACACTGTGCTCCGCCGCGACGGCGGGAGTACGGTGGAGGTGGAGGCCATCTCCATTCCGTTCAACTACCACGGTCGTGATGCCGTATTGTCGGTGGCTCGTGACATTTCCGCTCGCGCGCGCCTCGAAGATCAGTTGCGGCACGCGCAGCGCATGGAGGCGGTGGGTCGCCTAGCGGGCGGAGTGGCGCATGACTTCAACAATCTCCTCACCGTCATCACGAGCTATAGCGAGATGGCGTTGGCCGGCCTGGATTGCGATGAACCGCTCGCCCTGGATCTTCGCGAGATCCATCAGGCCGCGGCACGGGCGACGTCGCTGACGCGACAACTGCTTTCGTTCAGTCGCCGTCAGGTGTTGCAGCCCGCGCCGATGGACGTGACGGAGGCGGTTCGTCTCACGCAGGGGCTGCTGCGTCGGCTGATCGGCCCCGGCATCGAGATCGTTTCTCACCTCGAGCCTGCGGCGGGCGTGGTGCTGGCGGACCGTGGACAGATCGAGCAGGTCATTGTGAATTTGGCCGTGAACGCACGCGACGCCATGCCAAACGGGGGCACGCTCACGCTGGAGACGCGCAACGTGCTCGCGGCGGACGAAGCGGCGACGGACCGGTGTGCCACGCGGGCAGACCGCTATGCCATGATCGTCGTGCGCGACACGGGCGTTGGCATCGACGACGTGACATTGGCGCAGATCTTCGACCCCTTCTTCACCACGAAGGAGGTGGGTCAGGGCACCGGGCTCGGGCTTGCCTCCGTGCACGGCATCGTGGAGCAATCCGGGGGGACCGTGTTCGTCCGCAGCGAGATCGGCGAAGGCACCGAGTTCCGGATCCTGTTGCCGATCATCGCCGCCGATCTGCCCCCTCGGCCGCCCGAGGGTGAGGCGTTGCACAACGGTGCGCGGAAGGGGAAGGGTCGGGTGCTCGTGGTAGAGGACGAAGCCGCGGTCCGCACCATCGTGTTGCGCGCGCTTCGCGGCGCGGGCTATCAGGTGAGTGCCGCTGTAGACGGCGTTGATGCATTGGCGCTGCTCGAGCGGGATGCAGCCGTCGATGTCATTCTCTCCGATGTCGCCATGCCTCGGATGGACGGCCGGGTGCTCGCCCAACAGGTTCGTGAGCGGTGGCCGACTATTCCGATTATCATGATGTCGGGTTACGCCAACCCGGACACGCTTGCAGACATCTCGCCGGAACAGCCGCTTCTGATGAAGCCCTTTCGCGTCGCTGAACTGCTCGCGTCCATCGAGGGAGCGCTCGTCGGCTGACGGCTGCACGCCGCCAAGACAAGTGTTTGCACCGAGTGGGCGACTTGACCCGTGCCATCACTCCCTACACTATGCAGGAGTGCGGCTGGACGTCGCGACCTCAGTGGCCCCTCGACATTTCGATGCGGAATCGTTTCTACGCCGGTGTTCAGCAGATGACGAAGCAGGCACACCTTTCCGGGTGCCCGCGCCGTCTGCTGCGTGACTGACGCGGAGACAACGAGATCCACGCGGCGCGGCCCCTCAGTCACGAGGGGCCGCGACGTGCATTGGGGAGAAACGAATCCTTCCTAGGCATAGCAGACCCAGGCAGGTTCGCGACCGGATTCGGCTCACCGCACGACTTCTGGAGACAGGACATGCGCAAGATCAATACTCGGAATTTTCGATTGGCAACGCGCTCGACGCCGCGGGATGTGAACAGGCGCATCGTGCTCAATCTTATTCGCGAGTACCAGCCGATCTCGCGCGCGGAGCTGGCGCGTCGGATGAGCGTCCGTCGCGGAACGCTGACGACCCTGGTGCGGGAGTTGGTCGAGAGCGGCATCGTCTTCGAGAAGGGAACCGCGGCAACCCCGCGTGGACGCCGTCCCACCATGCTCTGCGTGAGGACGCGCGGCCGCCTCGTGGTCGCGGTCGATGTGAGGTCTGGCCGGTCATCCATCGCCCTCAGCGACGTGGGCGGTCACATGCTCGCGCGCGAAGTGTTCGAGACGCCCGCCTCGCCCAATCAGCTTGCAGATCTCGTTGCCTGCGAAGTCGCGCGTTTGCTCAAGCAGCACGCGCCGAATGGCGCGGAGGGATGCCAAGGGATCGGCGTTGTGCTTCCGGGGATGGTGGACCGGAAGACCGGCCGGTTGATCTATGCGCCGCGACTGGGATGGCGCGACGTGGACTTGCGGGCCGCCATCACATCGCGGCTCGGGATGAAGGTCTACATCGAGAGTGCGCCGATTGCCTGTGCGCTCGCGCGGCTGTGGCTCGAACCCGAAGCCACGCGCTCCGTGAACAGCTTCGCGTATGTCAGCGTATCGGAGGGCATCGGCGTCGGTATGGTGGTGAACGGCGAGATGCTGCGGGGCGAGTCGCACACCGCCGGCGAATTCGGCCATGTGTCGCTCGATTCGTCAGGACCGGAATGCGTGTGTGGCCGTCGCGGTTGCTGGGAGGCGCTGGCCTGCAATGCCGCCAGCGTGGAGCGCTACGCGAGGAAGCTCACCGGCGCCACGACGCAGGAGGACGCTTCCCGTCGCGCGCGCAAGGCGACGTTTCCCGGAATCGAAGAAGTCGTGCGCCGAGCGCGAGGGGGAGAGCGCGCCGCCGTCGACGCATTGGTCGAGACGGGCGGCCACATCGGGCGCGGGCTCGCGCTCATCGTGAGCGCGTTCAATCCGGGACGAATTTACGTGGGCGGAGAGATCACGGAGGCATGGGAACTTCTCGAAGCCCCCATTCGCGACGCCCTGGTCGCGGGCACAATGCCGGGTCGCGCGGGAGCTACGCCAGTAGTGCCGGACAGCAGCCTCGCAGAATACCGCCTGCTGGGTGCCGTCGCGCTCGTGACTGCGCCCGGATACGCGGCTCTGGCGGTCGGCTGATCGCCTCGAGGGAACCACACGCTCGTGAATCCGCTTCACCCTTGGTCCGCCGCACCGGCGAGCTGACGCGCCGGCCACCGACCGTTCACTGACCTGCCCACATGTCGAATAGCGTTCCCCCCGTTGGTTCGGTTGCCCCGGACTTCACCCTCGCGTCCACCGCAGGCAGCGACGTGACGCTCTCGTCTCTGCGCGGCAAAAAGGTCCTGCTCGCCTTCTTCCCGCTGGCCTTCACCAGCACGTGCACTCAGGAATTATGCGACATGCGAGACGAGTGGGATCAATTCGCGTCCGCCGACACGGCGGTGCTTCCCATCAGCGTCGATTCCACGGCGACACTCACGGAGTTCAAGGCGAAGCATGCCTTCCAGTCCGACTTCCTGTCTGACTTTCGACGCGATGTGGCTCGGCTGTATGGGGTGCTGATCGAAGAACGATTCTTCGCCAATCGCGCCTACTTTCTGATCGACGGGAACGGAGTGCTTCGGTGGGAGCACGTCGAAGACAACCCTGGACTGAAGCGAACCAACGCGGAGCTGCTCGAGCAGATTCACGCTGTGGCGTGAGAGCACCATGCCCCTGGGGATGCGCAAAACCCGCCGGATTGGTGGATAACGTGCGGTGAGAATCGATTCTGATCGCAGACCAGATGACCGGCGATATTCTTTATTATCGACGGTCATCTTGTCCTTTCGGACTTTTCGTCCTAGCTTGCCTGCAGTCCCCTCCTCCCTGAGTCACGCTCTGGACACAATACCGAGTCTCGATGCCGAGGCGCGTAATGACGACCCACCGGACGCGGCCGTAGCCGCAGCACCAGTGGGCGAGCGTGCGTTGCTCAACGCGATCGGGCAGATAGCGGCGGCGCTCGCCACGGGTAACGCGCCCGCCGAGGTATTGCCAGGTGTCTTGGCGCGTATTGCGGACACGGTGAGGGCCAGGGGCATCTCCCTCTGGATGCGACACGAGGGTGAGCTCCGGTGCGAAGCCCGCGCTGGGCTTGTGGTCCCCTCGGCCGCGACCGTTCGGGCGCGGATGGCAGCGCCGCCGGGTGATGACGACGAACTCGTCGTGGTTCGTCTCGATGCGGCACATCACCCGCTCGGCGCGCTCGTGCTCGCGCCAGGTGCGGCCTTGGGGCCGGAGCTCCGAACCTTCCTGTCCACGGTAGCGGACATCCTCTCGCCCGTGCTGCGTCAGGCTGCGCACGCGCAGCGTCTCGAAAGCGAGGTGCTCGAACGGACGCGCCAGATCGATCGCGAACGCCGGGTCACTGAGCGCATCATCGATTCGCTGCCGGTCGGACTGTACGTGATCGACCGCGACTACCGCATTTCCGTGTGGAACCGCAAGCGGGAGACGGGAATGCAGGGCGTATCGCGGGAGGAAGCCATTGGCCGCACAATTTTTGAGATCCTGCATCGCCAACCCGCGTCCATGCTCCGGCGCGAGTTCGACGAGGTCTTTGCTACGGGTCGTCTGCAGATCTTCCAGATCGAGTCGACGGCGTCCGGCGAGTTGCGCACCTACCGTCTCTCGAAGATCCCGATGCGGTTGGACGACGGCCCGGTGTCGCACGTGATCACCGTGGGTGAGGACGTGACGGAATGGCGTGCGGCCCAGGATCGATTCGCGCAGGCGGAGAAGCTGGCCGCAATCGGGACACTCGCGGCGGGCGTGATGCACGAAATCAACAACCCCCTCGCGACCATTGCGGCGTGCGCGGAATCCATGGAACTATCGAATGAACACGCCCTCCCCGAGGTGCTCGAAGGACTTCGACTGATCCAGACGGAGGTGCAGCGGTGCAAGGGCATCGTCGATTCCCTGCTGGACTTCAGTCGCCCCAAGGCGAGCGACAAGGTGCTGGTGAACGTCAACGAGGCGATCGAGCGCACGCTGTTCGTGCTGAAGCACCACACGCGTTTCAGAAAGCTGGCGGTAAACGTGGAGCTGGATCGCTCATTGAGCGCCGTCGTGCGCGCGAACATCGAGCAGTTGATGCAGGTCTTCCTGGCGTTGCTGATGAATGGGATGGACGCAATGGACGAACGTGGAACGATTACGCTGCGCACCCGCTGGGGTGGCGACGCGAAGTCGGTCGTCGCCGAGATCATCGACCAGGGCGGCGGCATCCGGCGCGCGGATCTGCCCAAGATCTTCGAGCCGTTCTTCACCACGAAAGCCCCGGGCCGCGGTACAGGTCTCGGCTTGTCGATCTGTTACGCGATCGTCGCGGAGCACGGCGGCCGGATCGAGGTGGACAGCGATCCTGGGGAGGGCAGCGTTTTTCGCATCATTCTTCCGCGGGCCGACACGGCCGAGGGCATCACGTGAGCGAGTCGAAGATCAAGGTACTGATCGCCGAAGACGAGGTGCATCTCGGCCAGATTCTGTCGAACTTCCTGGGCGGCCGCGGCTATGCTGTCCAAACCGTGACCGACGGTCGCGCTGCGCTCGAAGCGTTGCGCGCGGAGGCCTTTGACGTCGCGCTCCTGGACATCGTCATGCCGGAACTCGACGGTCTCGAAGTTCTCCGGCAGGTTCGCGCGGACAACGACCCGCCGGAGGTCATCATCATCACCGGCAACGGTACGATCGAGACCGCCATCAGCGCCATGAAACTCGGTGCGTACGATTACATGGCGAAGCCGTATCGCATGGCGGAGATTGACGTGCTCGTTCGTCGCGCCTGGGAGAAGCGGCGTCTGGCCCGCGAGAACGTGCTCCTGCAGTCTCAGCTGGAGCGCGTGGGTGGGTCCACCGAGATCGTCACACAGTACGCGCCGCTGCTGGCCGTGCTTGACGTGGTGCGAAAGGTGGCGCCTAGCGACTCCGCCGTCCTGATCGCCGGCGAGTCGGGCACGGGTAAGGAATTGATCGCCCACATGCTGCACCAGCTCAGCGAGCGGAGCGGCCCGTTCGTCGACGTCGGCTGCGCCTCGCTCACGGAGGGACTACTCGAGAGCGAGTTGTTCGGACACGAGCGGGGTGCCTTCGCGGGAGCGGAGGAACGAAAACTCGGACTGATGGAGCTCGCGGCTGGGGGCACCCTGTTTCTTGACGAGATCAGCGAGCTATCGCTCAAGCTGCAGGGCAAGCTGCTGCGCGCGCTCGATCAGCGCAGTTTCTATCGTGTGGGCGGAACGCAGAAGGTCGAAGTGGACGTCCGCGTGCTGGCCGCCTCCAATCGCGATCTTGGCCAGCGCGTGGCCGAGGGTCTGTTCCGTGACGATTTGTTGTATCGGATCAACACGATCGAGATCAAGCTGCCACCGCTCCGCGAACGCGTCGTGGACATTCCGCTTCTCGCGCGGCAGTTCCTGCGGCAATATGGGAAGGCGAACCCGCCCACGTTGTCCGTCGATGCGCTCGAGCTGCTCAGCCGCTATACCTGGCCCGGCAATGTACGGGAGCTCAAGAACGTCATCGAACGCGTCGTCCTGTTGGCGCAAGGGCCACAGATTCGCGCCGGTGATCTGCCGCTGCCGTTGCCTGGGCATGGCCACGCGCCCGCGGCGTCCGCGACGGTTTCGCTTGCGGAGCTCGAGCGCCGCCACATCGAAGCCGTCTTGCACCATACCAACTGGCACCAGGGCCGTGCCTCGACGGCGCTGGGCATCAGTTCGAAAACGCTCTATAGAAAGATTCGGGAGTACGGTTTCCAGCGCCCGGGCGGCGCGGAACAGTAGGCATGCGGATCCTCGTCATCGAGGACGACCCGACCGTCGGGCAGTACGTAAAGCGCGGGCTTGAAGAACATCGGTGGGCAGTGGATCTCACCACAGACGGTGAAGAAGGGGAACGGCGGGCGAGCTCCGAAGCGTATGATCTGATCGTGCTCGACATGCGCCTGCCCGGCAAGAGCGGTCTGGACGTGCTGCAATCGCTCCGTGCCAAGGGATTCGAGCGGCCGGTCCTCGTGCTCACGGCGCAGGACGCCGTGGATGCGAAGGTCACGACGCTTCGAGCGGGGGCGGACGATTACGTGACCAAGCCTTTCGCGTTCGAAGAATTGCTCGCTCGCGTGGAGGCGCTGGCGCGGCGACCGCGGTCCCTTGCGTCGCTGACGCTGCGCGTCGCCGATCTGGAGATTGACGAGGCGACGCGCGAAGTGCGTCGGAGTG
This sequence comes from Gemmatimonadaceae bacterium, assembly GCA_025362035.1. Lineage (GTDB taxonomy): Bacteria > Gemmatimonadota > Gemmatimonadetes > Gemmatimonadales > Gemmatimonadaceae > AG11. The sequence goes on from JANYIN010000166.1 coordinate 14,414, forward strand.
GCGAGCTCATCGAACTGACGCCGAAGGAGTACACGGTGCTCGAATATCTCGCGCGCCACAGCGGTCGCGTCATGAGCCGTACGCTCATCACCGAGTATGCCTGGGGGTACCATTTTGATCCGGGCACGAACATCGTCGACGTCGTGATTAACCATTTGCGGAAGAAGATCGACGCGAAGCACGCGCGGAAGCTCATCACGACGGTCCGCGGCGTGGGCTACGTGGTCAAGGACTAGCACCGCGGCACCATGGCCACACTCCGCGCGAGACTGACGGTTGCCTACGGCTTCGCGCTGGTCGGCAGTCTCATCGTGTTCGCGTCGGCGCTGATCATCGCGCGGAATGCACGGGGCACGGAGGAGTTGGTGCGGGAGCTCGGGCCGCTGACGTTGGGCCAGGGCGACCGCGTGCTGGAGAACCTCCGGACGGCCGTAGGGCTTGGCGAGTCGCTCACGGTTCAGCGGCCCTGCGGGGAACGCCCTGAGGTGCGTTGCGTCTCCGCCACGAAGGCGATGATCGACCTGCTCGAGCGCGTACCCGGGTATTTCCTCGTGTACGACCGTGACGACCGGCAGATCTACAGTTCCATCGGCATTCGTCAGCTGCCGTTGGCCGACCGCACCGCGATCGCGGAAACCGCGGTACGCCTCGTGCCGGACGGCAACGCATTGCTGGTGTCGGTGAGCGACACGCTCTTTCGCGCGCGCCTGTTGCTCGCCGCGCGCCGCGACACCGCGCTGCTGCCCAATATCACCCGCGTCGTCGCTGGCGTTCCGACCTCTATCGGAGAACTGAGCCCCAGCGTGTTGGTGGGCACCATGCTCATCGTGTTTCCGCTCATCGTGCTCGCCTCCATCGCCGTGTCGTATTTTATCGCGGGACGTGCCATCGAGCCGGTCGAACGGATTATCAATGAGGTGGAGGCCATCACGGATGGCCGCTCATTGCATCGGCGGCTGCCCTCCGACCTCGGCAACGAGGAACTTTCGCGCTTGGGTGCGACGCTGAACGCGATGATCGGGCGACTTGAAACCTCGTTCGGAGGATTGCGACGCTTTACGGCCGATGCGAGCCACGAACTGAAAACGCCCCTCACCGTGTTGCGTGCTGACGTGGAGCGGGCGATGCATCCCAACGCCGCGGGGAGCGAGGCGATGCAGGCGCTGGAAGAGGCGCTTCAGGAAACCGCGCGGATGTCGGACCTCGTCGATAGTCTGTTGACGCTGGCTCGCGCCGACGAAGGTCGGTTCGATCTGCATCGCGAGCCGGTTGCGCTGGGACCCCTGGTGCGCGATGTGTTCGAGACCGCGGTGATTCTCGGTGAGCACGCCGGGCTGATGGTGTCCCTGAGTGTGCTGGAAGAGAGCATGGTCGACGGCGAGGCGCGACGACTGCGGCAGCTCTTTCTCAATCTCATCACCAACGCCATCAAATACACGCCACGGGGTGGGAAGGTGGAGCTGTCGCTGAGCCATCGTGTCGGCGGAGAGGTCGCGTTCACCGTGCGGGACACGGGCATCGGCATTTCTGCTGCCGACCTCGCGCACGTGTTCGATCGATTCTGGCGGGCGGATCGCGCCCGCTCGCGCGGGAGTGAGCGAAGCGGCTTTGGGCTGGGTCTTTCCATCAGTCAGTGGATCGCGCAGGCCCACAGCGGGCGAGTCACCGCCCAGTCGCGGCTCGGCCGGGGATCGGTGTTCACGGTGACCCTGCCGATGCTCGCGTTCGTCGATCCCGTCAGGCGCGAGCCATGAGGCGGGGCGATCCGTATCGATGAACCCGGCAATCGACAACTAACTTCGTTTTCACGAAATCTTAATCCGTCGCTGGTTCCCCTGCCGAACGGGGAAAGTAGCTTCCGATTGTCACAGTGTGTCCCGTCCTTTAGCCACGGAAGGTTTTCGAGGACATGTTCAACAACCTCATCGAGTCCAAGCCGAAAAAGCAGCGCACCGTCGGCGGTACGATCTTCAGCGTCATCATCCACGCGGTGGTGATCACTCTCGCCGTCGAGGGCACACTCCAGGCGGCGAACAAGCTGGAGAAGCCCAAGCAGGAGAAGGTGGAGTTTGTCGACGTAAAGAAAAAGGAGCCGCCTCCGCCAAAGGAGGAGCCGAAGCCAATCCCCAAGGAAATTGTCGTCGCTCCACCCCCGCCGAAGGGCTTCCAGGTGTTGACCGCACCGATCAAGGTGCCGGACGTGCTTCCGGACATCGACCTGTCCAAGAAGGTCACCGACGAAGCCGACTTCTCGGGTAAGGGTGTGCAGGGCGGCGTGGCCAAGGGTGTGGTGGGCGGCACGGGCCCGGTGAACACCGACCAGCCGTACTTCGAGTTCCAGGTGGAGAAGCAGGTGCAGCAGATCCCGGGAACGGGCAACCTGCGATACCCCGACATGCTCCGCGCCGCGAATGTCGAAGGTGAGGTGCTCGCGCAGTTCGTGGTCGATGCCAACGGCCGCTACGAAGAGGGCACGTTCAAGGTCCTCAAGTCAAGCCATGAAGCGTTCACGCAAGCTGTGAAGAATGCGCTGCCGAACATGCGGTTCTATCCGGCCGAAGTCGGTGGGAAGAAAGTGAAGCAGCTCGTCCAGCAGCCGTTTACGTTCTCGCTCAGCAAGGGCGACTAACCTCCTTCGGAGACTGACACACAATGGATCTCTCGCTAGCTGGCTTGTGGGCCTCGATGGGCGCCTTTGCCAAGGGAATCGTAGTCGTCATGGCTATCATGTCCATGTACTCGCTCACGGTCATGGTGTCCAAGTGGTGGAGCCTGCGCAGTGCGCAGAAGGAAACCCGCAAGTTCGCCCCGGAATTCTCGCAGTTCCTGGAAGAAGACAACCTCACCGAGGCCATCAAGCTCGCTGAGAGCTACAAGAAGTCGCATGTTGCGCTCGTGCTGGGTGGCGCGCTGGGCGAGGTGAAGCCGCTCATTCAGGACGGGTCGGTCACGGTCTCGGACATCAACTCCGCCGAGCGCGCCATCGAGCGCAACATGCTCCTGGAGATTACCACCCTGAAGCGCGGACTTGCGGTGCTCGCGACGGTCGGCGCCACGGCGCCATTCGTCGGGTTGCTCGGGACGACGATCGGCATCATCAACGCCTTTACGGGCATGGCCCAGTCGGGCGGCGGCGGTCTGGCCTCGATTGGTGGCGGTATATCGGAAGCCCTGGCCACCACGGCCATGGGGCTGCTCGTCGCCATTCCCGCAGTGTGGGCGTATAACTACTTCCAGACGAAGATCGACAACCTCACCGCCGAGATGACATACGTCTCCAAGGAGATGATCGATTACCTCATCAAGGGCGTATCGGGCGAGTTCGGCCGGTCGCGCTTCACTCGCGAGTTCAACGCGTCGTCGGGCAGCAACGCGCCGATCACCTGATCCGTTCATCCCCATTGAGGAGGAAGTTCGATGGCCATGAGCGCAGGGGGAGGCGGAAACAGCGTCAGGGCGGAGCCAAACGTGACACCGATGATCGACGTCATGCTCGTGCTACTCATCATTTTCATGGTGGTGACGCCCGCACTGCTCGCCGGATTCAATGCCCAGCCACCCCAGGGACAGAATCTGAAAGACCATCCTGAAGACGCCGAGAACGATCAGGTCCTCGGCATTGACAAGGATGGCAACTATTACCTGAACAAGAAGGCGATCACGAAGGAAGCGATCGAGAAGGAGATCAAGCGGATCTACTCCGTCCGCACTGTCGACAAGGTCATGTATCTCAAGGCCGACAAGGACCTGGATTATTCCAAGGTCGTGGACGCCACGGATATGGTCAGCAAGAACGGCGTGCGCGTGGTGGGTCTCATCAGCGATCAGAAAAACGGCACGGTGTCCACGGTCGTCGGAGATTCCAAGCAGGCTCCGCAGGCCGCACCGGGAGGAAAACCGTAATGGCATTTTCCTCTGGTGGCAGTGGCGGGCTGACGAACGAAATCAACGTCACCCCCATGATCGACGTGTTGCTCGTGCTCCTGATCATCTTCATGGCCGCCATCCCGACCATGCGAAAGTCCATCGACGTACAACTCCCGGACCCGACACCCGCGCTGGCTCCGCCGGGTGCCCAATCGAATCAGATCGTACTCGAAGTGTCGTCGTCTCACGGTCAGTATTCGATCAACTCGGAGAAGGTCGACGAGGCACATCTCGGAAGTCGTCTCAAGGAGATCTACGGTCCGCGTCCCGAAAAGATCATTTTCGTGAAGGGTGATCCGAAGGCCAAGTTCGGGGACGTGGTCCATGCCATGGACGTGTCACGCGGCTCGGGCGTCAAGGTCATCGGAGTACCACCCAAGGATACGCCGGGCTCCAAGCCGTAAGAACGGCCG
>JANYIN010000199.1 GCA_025362035.1 Gemmatimonadaceae bacterium
GCGCAATGGACCTCGGAGCCGCCATGATCGCGACCTTGCAGCGCGTGGCTGAGAACCCGATCGTGAAACCATCCGATATCCGGTGGACGCGCGCGAGCGGCGCGTTCAACCCTGGCGCGTGCGTCGATCAGCGCACGGGACACGTGGTCCTGCTCGTACGAGTGTACGAGGAGGAAGCGGACCGGTCCTCGCTTGCGCTGGCCGTGAGCCCGGACGGCATGCGCTTCGAACTGCCGCTGGACCGGCCTGTGGTCGGCCGCGACGCTCCGTACGAACTGTGGGGCGCGGAAGACGCGCGCATCACGTGGATCGCCGACCAGGGACTCTACGCCATCACGTACACGGGATACTCGCCCAGCGGCCCGCGCGTCTGCCTGATCACCACGGACGACATCTGTGATGGGGCTCGTTATGTGCGACACGGCCCGCGGATCGTGGGCGAGAACAAGAACTGTGTTCTTCTCCCCCAACGGCTCGGCGGCCAGTACGTCGTGCTGCACCGGCCGATGCCGAACATCGTGTGCAGCCGCGTCGGTTCGCTCACCGACGCGTGGCCGCAAGACGGTACGGTGGTGCTGGGACCACAAGCAGGCACGTGGCGGAGTTCGCGCGTGGGCGCGGGCGCGCCACCCATCCTCACGCGCCTCGGCTGGCTGCTGCCCTTCCATGGCGCGACCACCATCGAGGAAGGCAACGTGTACTCGATGGGTTGGTGCGTACTGGCCGCCGATGAGCCTGAGCGCGTGCTGTACGTGTCCCCGACGCCGGCGCTCACCCCCACCACACCATACGAGATCGACGCCGGGCCGATACCCCAGGTAGACATGGCGAACTTCCGCACGGGCGTGCGCGTGGTGTTTCCGCAGGGGCTGGTGGAGCGCGATGACGACCTGATTGTCTACTACGGCGCCGCGGACGTGTCGGTGGGTGCGGCGCGAGTCAACCGGGAAGCGCTGTTGTCGTCGATCGAACTGGAAATGGAGCAGCATTGAGCGCGATACGGCGCGCCCGCGCCTGGACCATCCGGTGCATACGCGTGGCGGCCGCGTCGTGCAGTGTCGCCGGCTGCCGGGCGGGTCCTCCCGCGCCGCCGTCCAGTCACGAGGCTGCGCCGCTGGTTCTCGACTTCGACCATCTGCAGCACTTGACCCGCGCGCTCACCGTCGCGTCGACGCCAGTGCGCGTCGTTGCGCTCTACGCGAACGGGCCGAGCTACGCGCCGGTCGGATCGCCTCAGCGCGACGGGTTCGAGGGCATCGCAAGTGTAGACGATGCCGCGCGTGCCGCCGTGTTGCTACTCCGTTCATATGAAGAGACCGGCGACGTCCGCACGCGCGAGTTCGCGCTCGGATTGTTGGGGTTCGTCGTCGCAATGGAGCAACCCGACGGCGAGTTCCTGAACTTCGTCGATTCCGGCGGCACGCCGAATCGCACCGTCTCGAGCGGCAAGAAGAGCATGTCGTTCTGGGCCGCGCGAGGGATCTGGGCGCTGGGCGAGGCGCATCGCGTGCTGCTCACGCGCTATCCCGAGGGGTTGCGGGCCTTGCGGGCGCCACTCGTTCTTGCCGTTTCGCGAATGCGCCAGGAGGTGGACGCCGGCCGTCTGGTCGGCGGCTCTGCGACGGCCACGTCCGAGGCGCTGCTCGGGTTGCTCGCGCTTCAGCAGGCAGAGCCGTCGGCCCCCACTGCTGCTCTTGCCGCTCGAACGGCGGAGCTGCTCCTTCCGCTGGCCGCCGGAAATGCTTCTCGCGCGCCATGGGGCGCACGATTCGATTCTGCCGGCGCCGAGTGGCACGCGTGGGGCGATCGGTCCACGTCGGCGCTCGCGCTGGCATCGGTGGTCCTCGGCCGACGGGATTTCCTCATCGCCGCTCAACTCGAGGCGGACGCGCTGTGGAGCCGCTTTCTGCTGGCCGGCCAGATTCCGGCACTCCTTCGGAGCAACGGATCGGCGACGTGGTTTCCGCAGATCGCGTACGGTGTGGGTCCGGTCGCGGAAGGGTTCGTCGCCATCGCCGATGCGTCGGGCGACCGACGCTACGCAGTGATGGGCGGTTTGACCGCCGCGTGGCTGGTGGGCGCGAACGTGGCGGGCGTGCCGATGTACGACGCGGCGAGCGGTCGCACGTACGACGGCATTGATGGGCCGGCGCCGCTACGCGTGAATCGCAATTCAGGTGCGGAATCCACGATCGAGTCGTTGCTGGCGCTGCATGCGGTGACGCGCAACGCCGATGCTGCTCGCTACCTGCGGTTCCGCCCCGTCGGGCCGCGCACGGACATGCTCGACAGTCTTCCGCCGGAGCGCGTCTATGAGGGACCGGACAGCGCGCGGGTGGTCCTCCGCGCCGGGCAGGGGCGCTTGGGGCTGACCGAAACCCGGGGGCTGGGTGGGCCGGTGATCTTGACCTATTGGCCGGCCGCCAATCCCCCGGAAGTAAAGCTCGCCACGCTGCTCGCCGAGCGCTGGAATCGTGAGCATGCCGACGTGCAGGTACGCGTGCAACCGCTGCCGGCTGGCCGCTCAACGGAGGAAGTGCTGCTTGCCGCGATCGTGGCGCGCGCGACGCCCGACGTGTGTTCGAACGTGTCGTCCGCGCTGCTGTCGCGGCTCGTCCGCGCCAACGGCGTCGTTCGGCTCGACAATCTGGCGCCCACCGCCGCGCGTCTGGGCGAGCGCACCACCACCGCCATGCTTGCGCCGCTGCGTCTACCGGACGGGGGGATCTATTCCTTCCCGTGGAAGACCAATCCAGAGATGCTGCTGTACAACGTGGATGCGCTTGCGGCCGCGGGCATCGGACCACCGCGCAATCACACGGAACTGCTGGGCGCGTTCCGGAAGCTCGCGCGTGACACGCGCGGCACCGGTCGTCTCGACCGATGGGCCATGTGGGCGCCTCTCAAGACCACCTGGTTCGAGCGCTTCTACGATTTCTATCCGCTGTATCTGGCGAGTTCGGGCGGTCGCACACTGGTCACGAACGGCAAGGTACAGTTCGACAACGCGGCCGCGGTGTCGGCCATTGAGGTGTTGCGAGCGGGTTTCGCACAGGGGCTGCTGCCGAAAGCGAATTTCGCGCTGGGGCGTGATCCGTTCGTGGACGGCACCGTGGCCATGAAGATCATCGGGCCGTGGTTTCTCCGCGAGCTCGACGCGGTAAAGCCGGCGTCGCTGCATTATGCCGTGGCGCCCATTCCGTCTGCCGACGACGCGAAGCCGGGCGACGCGTACGCCTTTGCCGATCTTCGCAGCATCGCGGTCTTCTCGACCACAAAGCACGTGGATGCGGCGGCGCGATTCGTCGCTTTCCTCACCTCGCCCGAAGCCGACAGGCTCCTCATCGAGGAGGCGAGCCAGCTGCCATATCGCCGTGGGCTGTCCGCGGACGCGCGCTTCACGGCGTCACTCGGGCGCTCGCCAGCGCTCCCTTCGTATGCGCGTCTGGTAGAGCGCGCGCGCGACATCGATCTCGATCCCGACATCGTCGAGATCTTCGACTTGTTGTCGGAAGCGTACGAGTCGTCAGCCATCTACGGGGTCACCCCTGTCCGAGTGGCGCTGTCGCGTGCCGCCGGTGAAGCGCGGAAGCTCATCGATGCGCGCTGAACGACGCGCGGGTTGGCTCCTGTCGGCGCCCTACGCCGCGTTCCTGCTCGCCTTCTCGGCGTATCCCATCGTATTCGCGCTGGCGCTCGTGATGATGCACTGGGACCTCGTGACGAGACCGTCCTTTGCCGGTGCGGACAACCTGACGCTGCTGGCGCAGGATGCACGCTTCTGGCAGGCCGTGGGAAACACGTTCGTGTTTCTCGCGATTCATGTTCCGCTGCAGATCGTCACGGCGCTGGTGCTCGCCCTCGCCCTGAACCGTCCGATGTGGCTCCGGGCCTTCTGGCGCGCGGCGTTCTTTCTGCCCGTCGTGATCTCGGGTGCGGTGGTGGCCATCCTCTGGAACGCACTGTACGCCACCGATGTGGGACTCATCAACGCGGTACTGGCACGCGTTGGCGTCGGTCCCGTGCCGTGGCTCACCGATCCCCTCATCGCAATGCCGGCTATCGCGATCATGGTGACGTGGAAGAACGTCGGCTTCTACGTGATCATCTATCTCGCCGGTTTGCAGTACGTACCGAAGAGCTGCCAGGAGGCCATCGAACTCGAGGGTGCATCGGCGTGGCAGCGCTTCCGCCACCTCACGCTTCCCCTGCTGCTGCCGCAGACGGTGCTCGTGGTGACGCTCTCCACCATCAATGGCTTCCAGCTGTTCATCGAGCCCTACGTCATGACCGGGGGCGGACCGCTGCGCCGCACGTTCTCCGTGGTGCTTTACATGTACACCAACGCTTTCTCGTATCAGAAGATGGGCTATGCCGCCACCATCGGCGTCGCGCTCGCCGTCATCATCGGCGCCGTAGTGGCGATCCAGCGACGTCTCATCGGTCAAGCGGAGGCGATGTGAGACGCGCAGGACGGGTGGCGTTGTACCTCGCGCTCGCGCTCGCCGCGCTCACATTCATTTATCCCTTCCTCTGGATGGCGTCCAGCACGCTCAAGCCGCCGGGCGAGGTGGGCACGCTCGCGCTCATTCCTGATCACGCGACTTTCCAGAACTACCGCATCATGTGGGGCCGGGCGCCCTTCGGCCGCGCGCTGCTCAACAGCGTGTTCGTCGCGACGTCGGTGACCGTCGCCGTGCTGATCCTCGGCTCGATCACCGCGTACGCGATGGCCAGGCTCACCTTTCCCGGCCGTCACGCGCTGAACCTCGCGACGACCGCCGTGCTGCTCGTCCCAGGCCAGCTCACGCTCATCCCGCTCTACACGCTCGTGGTGCAGCTCGGCTGGATCGACAGCTACTCGGCCCTGATCATTCCCTATCTCTTCAACGCCACCGCCATCCTGATGCTCCGCCAGTTCTTCCTTCAGATTCCGCAGTCGCTGGTGGACTCGGCGCGCATGGATGGAATGAGCGAACTTCGCATTCTCTTCAGCATCTTCTGGCCGCTGGCGCGGCCGCCGCTGGCCATCGTTGCGATCTTCACCTTCATGGGCTCGTGGAACGAAGTGCTCTGGCCGCTGCTCGTCGTGCGTGACCAGCGCATCATGACCCTCCCGCAGCTGCTTACGGTGTTTGCGCTTGGCGGCGGCGCCGGCACGCTCGGCGTGTCGCTGGCGGCCGCGATGGTCCTGGTCGTGCCCGTGGTGATCGCCTACATGTTCCTCCAGCGATTCTTCATCGAGAGCATGGCCGGTGCGGGAGTAAAGGGATAGATGCCATCCGTCACGTTCGATCATGTCACGAAACGGTTCAACGACGTCACGATCGTCGAGGACTTCAATCTGCAGGTTGCGGATGGCGAGCTGCTCGTGCTCGTCGGGGGATCGGGTTCCGGCAAGTCCACTATTCTCCGCCTGGTCGCCGGCCTGGAGGCGGTCACGTCGGGGACAATCAGGCTTGGTGACACCGACATCACCGAGCGAGCGCCGCGCGACCGCGACGTGGCGATGGTGTTTCAGGACTATGCCCTGTATCCACACTTGAGCGTGCGCGAGAACCTCTCGCTTGGCCTGCGCATTCGCCGCGTGCCAAAGGAAGAAGTGTCCCGACGCGTTGCATGGGCGGTGGATATGCTCGGTTTGACCGAATTGCTCGATCGCAAGCCGAAGCAGCTGAGCGGTGGACAGCGACAGCGCGTCGCCATGGGACGCGCGATGGTTCGCGAGCCGTCGGCCTTCCTGTTTGACGAGCCGCTGTCCAATCTCGATGCGGGCCTCCGCGCGCAGATGCGGATGGAAATCGGCGCGCTTCAGCGCCGGCTTCACACCACCACTATCTACGTCACGCACGATCAGGTGGAGGCGATGACCCTCGGCGACCGCATCGTGGTGTTGTCCAGCGGACGCGTGCAGCAGATCGGCAAGCCCATCGATCTCTATCGTGCCCCGGCGAACCGGTTCGTGGCCGGATTCATCGGCTCGCCGCCCATGAACTTCATCGAAGGCGCACTCGAGCATGCTGATGAGATGACATGGTTCGTCAGCGACGGCATGCGCATCGCGCTGGCGGGCGTGTCCGCCGCCGGACTCACTCGACGTGAGGTGACATTGGGCATCAGGCCTGACGATCTCCGAATGACATTCCCGTCGTCGGGTACGGCGGTCGAGGACGGGAGCATCCGGGGCAGGGTGGAGCTCGTGGAGCGGCTCGGTGGGTCGAGCCACATGCATGTGCATGCCGGATCGCTGCACATTCTCGCTGTGGTCACGGCTTTGGAGCTCCCGGCGGTCGACGACGTAATCGACCTGTTGATTCTGCCGCAACGCGTTCACGTGTTCGCGCCGGATGGACAGGCGATCGCGATCCAGGGGTGACGGACGCGCGAATGACCTCGCCGAGCGATGACGACGCGCTGCTGGACGAATTGCAGCGCGCTGCGTTCGACTATTTTCTCCTGGCGGTGAACGAGGCCAATGGACTCGTGGCCGACACCACGCGCGATGGCTCGCCGTGCAGCATCGCAGTGGTGGGATTTGCGCTCTCGGCCTATCCAATCGCTGTCGAGCGTGGTTGGATGTCGCGGGACCACGCGGTGGCGCTCAGCCTCGCCGCGCTACGCTTCTTCCACGACTCGGATCAGAGCGGTGGCGCCGATGCGACCGGCTACAAGGGCTTCTTCTACCACTTCCTCGACATGCGGACCGGCAGACGCATGTGGGCTTCCGAGCTCTCGATGATCGATACGGCGCTGCTGATGGCCGGCGTGCTGACGGCGCGAGAGTATTTCAACGCGGACGACACACGCGAATCGGAGCTGTGCCATCTGGCCGACGAGCTGTATCGGAACGTGGATTGGCGGTGGTCGCAAGCTGGAGGGGCGACGATCATGCAGGGCTGGAAACCAGGCAGCGGTTTCCTGCACTATGGATGGGAGGGCTATACCGAGGCGGTCCTGCTGTACGTGCTCGCCCTCGGTTCGCCGACGCATCCTGTCGCTCCGGATGCGTATGCGTCGTGGACGGTGACGTACCAATGGGAGAACCTTTACGGCTTCGATTTCCTCTACGCGGGCCCGCTGTTCATCCATCAGTTCTCGCACGCGTGGATCGATCTTCGCGGCATCCGCGATCCCTTCATGCGCGACAAGCGCAGCGACTACTTCGAGAACAGCCGCCGCGCCGTCCTCGTCCAGCGCGAATATGCTCGGCGCAATCCCGGTGGATTCTCCGGCTTCGACGAGGACTGCTGGGGGCTCACCGCGTGCGACGGCCCGCGCGGCGACGCGATGCCTTCATTCCCGCCGGGCACGCGCGTGTTCGGCTACGCGGCGCGCGGAGTGCCGTACGGCCCGGATGACGGGACCATCGCCGGCTGGGCGCCAGTCGCCTCATTGCCGTTCGCGCCCGAGATCGCCGTGCAGGCGGTGCGCACCATGCTTCGGCGCTATCCCGAGATGCGTCCCGGCGGCCGGTACGCGAGCTGCTTCAACCCGGGGCTCGCCGGCGCCGACGGCGGATGCTGGGTATCGGCGAATCATTTCGGCCTCGATCAAGGCATCGTGACGATGATGATCGAGAACCATCGCACGGAGTTGGTCTGGCGGCTCATGCAACGGTGTTCCTACGTTGTCGCGGGGCTGAAGGGGGCCGGGTTCAGGGGCGGCTGGCTGTCGCGCGTCACGCGGCGACGGGCGTGACGACGCGCGACACCACCGGCGACGCCGTGTCCGAGCACAGCGATCGCAGCGAACACGAGCGCATGAAGAATGTGCGGCCGCCGGAGTGGGAGAATCCTGTGCCGGCCAGCCGCTACGATTTCGTGATCGTCGGCGCCGGCTCTACGGGCCTGGCCGCGGCGCACGCGGCGGTCGCGCGTGGTGCGAAGGTCGCGCTGGTGGAGCGCAACCTTCTTGGCGGGACCAGTCTGAACATCGGGTGCGTGCCGTCCAAGGCGATCATTCGCGCGTCCCGCGTGTGCGCCGAGATCAGCAATGCCGAGCGGTATGGCGTTTACGTTCCGCCCGGCGCGCGAGTGGACTTTTCGGAACTGATGAAACGCATGCGCAGCGTGCGCGCGCGCATCAGCCGCGTGGACTCGGCGCGCGAGCTAGCGGCCCGCGGTGTGGATGTCTTCTTCGACGAGGCGCGTTTTACCGAACGGGACTCACTCAGCGTCGGTGACGCGACGCTGCGGTTCAAGAGGGCGCTGATCGCCACGGGCGCGCGCCCCGACACCCCTGCGATTCCCGGTCTGGCCGAGTCTGGCTTTCTCACCAACGAGAACCTCTTCGAGCTGACTCTCTTGCCGCGCCGGCTACTGGTCATTGGAGGAGGGCCGTTCGGCTGCGAGATGGCACAGGCATTCTGCCGCCTCGGAGTACACACGACCATTGTGCAGAACGTTCCAATGTTCCTGCCCGGGGAGGAACGTGACGCCGCGCAGATCCTGTCGGATGCGTTCGCGCGTGACGGCTTGGCGGTGCGGTTGGACACCATGGCGGTGAGCGTGCGGCGGGATGGCACCGAAAAGGTTGTTGATCTCGTGCGTGAAGACACCCGAGAAACCATCGTCGTGGACGCGATCCTGACTGGTACCGGCCGGTTGCCCAATGTGGATGGGCTGAACCTGGAGGCTGCCGGCGTGGCTTATGACACCACGCGGGGCGTGCACGTGGACGATTTTCTCCGCACCGCCAATCCGCGCATTTACGCTGCCGGCGATGCCTGCCTGGAGTACAAGTTCAGCGACACCGCGGAAGCGTCAGCGCACATCGCCGTGTCGAATGCGCTGTTCCGAGGGCGCAAGCGTCTGAGCGCGCTCACCGTGCCGTGGTGCACTTACACAGATCCGGAGATCGCGCACGTTGGACTCGGCGTACGCGAGGCGCGAGAGCGCGGGATCGACATCGCGACGTTTACCGTTCCAATGCACGACGTCGATCGCGCGATCGTGGACAGCGAAACGACCGGATTCGTGAAGATCCACGTCATGGAACGCACGGACCGGATACTCGGCGCGACGATCGTCGGCAGCCATGCGGGCGAGATGATCAGCGAGATCACGCTGGCGATTGTCGCGGGCGTCGGTCTCGAGCAGCTGGCCAGCGTCATGCATCCGTATCCAACGGAGTCAGGAGGAATCCGGCAGGCGGCCGATGCCTTCGTGCTTGCGAGGCACCGGGCGGCTGGCGGCGCGCGATGACATCGTCGACGCTTGCTGGGGGGACAGATACACTGCAGAATGAAGTACTGGATTGCTGCAGTACCTGGAATGGCATGCCGGCTCCCAAAACGAGTGGACAGAATCCTCTCTCGGCTTTCTGGGAGACTGGACGCCCGTCCAGATACTCTTCAATGCCAGTTCTCGCGTCTACAGTGGCTGGTTTTCACTGTACGCGAGTAGTGTCCCAGGAGTGGAGGTCGTAATGGGTCGTGCCCTGTTCGGTCTTGCGCTCACGGTGCTCGCCGCAGCCTGTTCCGATTCCGTCGGGAAGGGCGCAGCCGCCGGCGCCGTTCCCGGCGCTGCCGACTCCGCGCACGGTGCCGCTTCCAGCGTCACTTTCAGCGAAGCGGCCTGGAAGCCAAAGCGAGAAGCCGACATCCCCAACGATTCACTCGGCGCCTCCATCAAGCGTGGCCTCTACCTCCTCCGCTTCACCCCCGAGAGCCTGCCCAAGTACGCCACGGGCGGCCTTCGCTGCGTCAGTTGCCATCAGGACGATGGATTGCGCGTCACTTCGGCGCCGTTGGCCGGCTCGCATGCACGCTTTCCGAAGTACATGCCTCGTTCGGGCACCGTCATCGCGCTGGCCGACCGCGTGAACTACTGCTTCACGCGGTCGCTGGCGGGCAACGCCATTCCCGTAAGTAGTCGCGAGATGATCGATTTTCTCGCCTACTTTGCGTTTATCTCGAAGGACGTCCCCGTGGGGACCAAGATCGCCGGCACGGACGGGCTCGTCTCGAGTCCGGACACACTCGCCGGGGACGTGGCGCGCGGCGCGGCGCTCTACACGTCGAAACAATGCGTCACCTGTCATCTGGCCACCGGAGCCGGAAACGGGCCGATTCCGCCGCTGTGGGGACCACGATCGTATTCGGTCGGCGCGTCGATGGCTCGGCTGGAGCGCGCCGCCAGCTTCATCAAGCACAACATGCCGCAGACCGCGCCGGGGTCTCTTGCTCCCCAGGAGGCGTTCGACCTGTCCGCGTTCGTCAATTCGCACGCGCGCCCCGATTCTCCTGGCAAGGAGAGCGACTGGCCAACCGGCGGCGCTCCGTCCGATGTCCCCTACGACACCAAGGGACACAAGGCCTTCCACCCGCCGCTGCTTCTCCCCCGCCAGAACCCGCAGGGCGCGCTCGTGCCGAAGCCACCGGTCATCAGTCGCGCGAGCCGCTAGCGGCCACCGATGACGGACCACACGCCCCCCACCACCGACTCCCATGACGACGACAACGAGTCCGCGACGCAGCACCTGTCGCGCCGCGACCTCATTTCCGGAGCCGCGGGTGCACTAGGGGGTGTGATGCTCGGCGGCTTGCCGATGGCTCTCCGTGGCCAGCAGGCGATGCCGATCAGACCGGTCGTCCCGGTCGACGCCACGAAGCTGCAAGGTGCGCCCACCTCACCATTGGGTCAGCGCTCCGCGTTCGAGACGCCCTTGCGCGCGCCGTACGGCGAAACGGTCGGCAGTTCGTACACGCCGTTGCGCGAGCTCGCCGGAACCATCACGCCGGCCGATCTGCATTTCGAACGGCACCATGCCGGCATTCCCTCGCTGGATCCGCAACGACACACGCTCACGATTCACGGCCTCGTCGATCGGCCGCTCACGTTCACCGTTCACGACATCAAGCGCTTTCCCCAAGTGGTGCGCACGTACTTCGTCGAGTGCTCGGGGAACACTCGGAGTGCGTACCGCGCGCCCAGGCCCGACATGACGGCGCAGCAGGTTTCAGGGTTGGTGAGCACCACCGAGTGGACGGGAGTTCCGCTTGCGACGCTCTTTCGCGAAGCTGGCGTGAAGCGAGAGGCCAAGTGGTTTCTTGCCGAAGGCGGCGACGCGTGCCTGTTGAACCGGTCCGTGCCGATCGAAAAGGCGTGGGATGATGCGCTCATCGTCTGGGCCCAGAACGGCGAGCCGCTTCGCCCGGCCCAGGGATATCCGTTGCGCCTACTCCTGCCCGGATGGGAAGGCAACATCAACGTCAAGTGGATTCGGCGCATCGAACTCGGCACCAGGCCCTGGATGACGCGATGGGAGACGGCGAAGTACACGGATCCCTTGCCGAACGGCACGGCACGCATCTTCACCTTCGAGCTGGATGCGAAGTCGATCATCACGTCACCGTCGCATCCGGACATGATCGTGGAGCGTGGGTGGCGACCGGTGAGCGGCATCGCGTGGAGTGGTCGCGGACGCATCGCTCGCGTGGAAGTGAGCACCGACGGCGGAAGGAGCTGGCATGACGCCGAGCTATTGGGCCCGTCGCTCCCAAAGTCCACCGTGCGATTCCAGTACCTTTGGGAGTGGCGCGGCGAAGAGGCGCTGCTGCTCAGCCGAGCCACCGACGAAGCCGGGTTCATTCAGCCGACGCGTGCTGCGATGTTGGTCGAGCGCGGGCCCGGAACGGACTATCACTTCAATCACATCGTCGGCTGGCAGGTCGAACGGGGCGGCCGAGTGTTTTTCCATGGAGAAACGTGACCCTCAGGCGAATCAGCCTCACGGTCACGGCGAGTCTGATTCTAGTCGCAGCCTGCGGTGGCCCGACGAACGGCGACGCGCGCCCGGCGGCGATAGTTGCTCCGACGACAGCGATGGGGGCGTTCGCGGACTACGATGCTGGCGCTGTACCCGGAGGTCCCGGCAAAGGTGTGCGCTATCAACTCGGACACAGGACGGACAGCGCGTTGCTTGCAATGATGAACCGAGATGTCGGCCCCGACGGTGCAGAACTGCCGGAGGGACGCGGAACAGTGGCGCAAGGTGCCGCGCTCTTCGCCACGACGTGCGCGAGTTGCCACGGCAAGTCCGGCGAGGGTACACCACCCGCGTATCCTCGGCTGGTGGGCCGCGATCCAAGGGCAGAGCATTTCGCCTTTGCCAGGGATCCGAAGCTCCCGCGCTCGATCGGCAACTACTGGCCGTACGCGACGACGCTCTTCGACTACATTCGCCGCTCCATGCCGTTCACGGCGCCTGGCTCGCTCACGGACGATCAGGTGTATGCGCTGTCGGCGTATTTGCTCGCTGCCAATCGGATCATCTCCGATACGGCCGCACTCGACGCCGCCGCATTGCGAAAGGTTCGGATGCCCTACCAGAACCGCTTCGTGCCCGACGACCGGAAGCCTGACAAGAAGGTCAGGTAACACGTTCCATCTGGTGGCGTGGGCCGAGCGCCTCTGCCGGCAATCGGGCGTCTAGGGGCAGCCGCGCACGGCCCGTAGCAGAGCGGTCTGCGAATGAACCGCGAGCGCGCTGGTTCAAGAAGTGCAGCCGTGGTCGAACCGGTGTTCGGGGTGCGTTCACAATCGGCCCCGCCATGTCGCCACGCCAACCTCGAGATCACATGCATGAGTTCCCCACGCCGCGCCTGTCCGGTTTGGTAGATGTCGACGCTTTTTCGACCCCGACCGACCGTCGCACGTTTATCTCCCGCGCCTCTGCGCTGTCGTTGGCGATTCCCGGGCTGGGCACGGCGCTCGTCGGCTGCTCGTCAGATGTGTCGGGTGGTACGAAACGAGGCATCGACTCGTCGCAGGTGGCGACGACGGGTACTGCGCCCGCTCCGGGTAGGTCGGTCCACAACTCCGATAGCCGTCTCGATTCCGCCGTACTGAAGGACGCGCGCCGCGAAGGCGCCGCCGCGACGACGGCTTCTCCGGGGGCGCTCGCGGGCGCATTCCACCGTTTCGATCCCACGCTGCCCGCGCCGAGCACCACGGGCCGCGTGCAGCTGCATTGGCACGCTCGAGAAGCGCTGGTGCGCATCACGCCGGACCTCACCGTCGCCGCGTGGACCTTCGAGGGGGACATTCCCGGCCCCCTCGTACATTGCCGAGTCGGCGACACGGTGGAGTTCACCCTGACCAACGACGTGGATACTCCGCATTCCATGGATTTTCACGCCGCCCAGATCGACCCGAAAACCGCGTTCAAATCAGTTTCGAAAGGGCAGTCGACTACCTTCACGTTCAAGCCGAAGTACGCAGGCGCCTTCATGTACCACTGCGGAACGGCGCCGGTCCTCATGCACATCGGCTCGGGAATGCACGGCGCGCTCATCGTATCGCCCCGAGAAGCGTTGCCAGTGGCAAAGGAGTTTGTGCTGGTCCAGCAGGAATACTATCTCGCCGACGCCGTGAACGGCGTGCGGGGGTTCGACTATCAGAAGATGCTCACGACGATGCCCGACTTCGTCACCTTCAACGGACGACCTGACCAGTATGTGAAAGATCCGATCAAGGTGAAGGTCGGCGACCGCGTCCGATTCTGGGTCGTCGCGGCAGGCCCGACGCATCCTTCACACTTCCATATCGTGGGGGACCAGTTTGACACGGTGTACCTCGGGTCACCACCGGGGAGCGCGATCCACGGCGTGCAGACGTGGAGCGTCGCTGCCGGCGGCGGCATTTGCTTCGAACTCATGTGCGACATCGCCGGCGAATTCCCGTTCGTGAATCACGGATTCGGTCACGGGCAGAAGGGGACGATCGGAATCCTGAGCGTGGAGTGATCGAACGATATTTATATGGTTACCAATCCGAGTAGCCCGCGCGCAGACGGCCTGCCCGTCTCGCCCGGCTTCGAGTTCGAGCGTGACGCGTTCGTCACGGCCGAGCATCGTGTCCCGGACGACTACCTCCCGGTGGACCGCCGCACGGTGTTCATCTGCGGCCTGGCGCTGCTTATAGCCGCGGCTGGAGGGCTGGCGGCACGTGTGCTCGTGATGCTCATCGGACTGATCACGAACCTGGCGTTCTTTCACCGCGTCAGCACCAGATTCTCGTCGCCGAGCGACGCGCATGTCGGCGCGTGGGTGCTCGTGATTCCCGTATTCGGTGCGCTGATTGTGGGGGTGATGGCGCGCTACGGATCCGCGGCCATTCGCGGTCACGGCATTCCCGAGGTCATGGAAAAGGTGCTTCGTGGCGAGAGTCGCATTCCCGCCCGCGTGATGTTCCTCAAGCCGCTCTCCGCCGCCGTGGCCATCGGCACGGGCGGCCCGTTCGGTGCCGAGGGACCGATCATCGCCACCGGAGGGGCGATCGGTTCCATGATGGGGCAGTATGTCCACGTCAGTGCGGACGAGCGGAAGACCTTGCTCGCCGCGGGCGCCGCGGCCGGCATGGCCGCGACCTTTGGGAGCCCCGTCAGCGCCGTCCTGCTGGCGGTGGAACTGCTGCTGTTCGAATATCGCCCGCGCTCGCTCATCCCGGTGGCGCTCGCCGCGGCCGTGGCCGCAGCGGTGCGCGTGGCGTTCGAAGGCACCGACCCCGTGTTCGCGGTGCCGCCGTTCGCGCAACCCGGTGGGGCGGCGCTGCTCATCTACGCCGCGCTGGGCGCGGTCATCGGCGCGTTCGCCGTCGGAGTGAGCCGCTTCACATACCTCATCGAGGACGCATTCGAGCTGCTACCCGTTCACTGGATGTGGTGGCCCGCCGTCGGTGCAGTCGCGGTGGGCATCTGCGGATATGTGGAGCCGCGTGTGCTCGGGATCGGCTACAGCAATATCGAGGGCATCCTCGGCGGCACGCTAGTCGGCCGGGCGCTCGTGGTGCTTGTCGTGCTCAAGCTGGTAGCATGGGCGGTATACCTCGGGAGCGGAACGAGCGGAGGCACCATGGCGCCCCTGTTCACCATTGGCGGGGGCGCGGGCGCGCTGGCCGGAGCGGGCATCGCGTCGGTGGCGCCTTCTTTGGGAGTTGATGCCCGTGTGGCGGCGCTGGTAGGCATGGCCGCGACCTTTGCCGGCGCCTCGCACGCGTTGCTCACGTCCATCGTGTTGGCCTTCGAAACGACGCGCCAGCCGGTTGGGTTGCTGCCCCTGCTCGCTGGCTGCACCGCTGCATATCTGGCCGCGTTGCTGTTGAGCCGCTATTCGATCATGACCGAGAAGCTCGCTCGGCGTGGCGCGCCGATACGCACCGAGTACCAAGCCGACCATCTGGTGCACATCATCGCGCGCGACGCGGCGAGTAGGACTGTGGTTTCACTCGGCGCCGACGAGGCGCTCGCCGAGGTGCGGGAGTGGCTGGATTCGGGCACGTCGGCCTCGCATCAGGGATTCCCGGTGTTGGACGCTGAGGGGTTGCTCGTCGGGGTGGTAACCCGACGCGACTTGCTGGCCGGTCCCGATCTCGGGTTCGACGGACTGCGCCGGGTACGCGACGTGGTTCGCCGCGCGCCGGCCGTGGTGTACGGCGACAGCACGCTGCGCGACGCCGCCGACCTGATGGTCACCCAGGGCATAGGCCGCCTGCCGGTAGTAGAGCGCGCGGAGCCACGCCGCGTGGTCGGGATTTTGTCGCGCAGCGATCTACTCGCGGCGCACGCGTCGCGCCTGGCCGCCGGCCAGCGCGCCCAGCGAAGCGACGCGAGTCCGGACCGTCCGCCACCGACGGCATCCTGACGCCCCATGGGATCCGCGCGGTGTCTGGTGTCAGTCGTGCGGCGGCAGGTACGACGCGAGTGCCTCCGCGAGGGCCTGCAGCGCGCGAAAGTCGGCACCGGCCGGGTTTCCGCTCTTGGCGGCGCGTGAGAGCAGGTCGATCCAGTCGCGCGTAATCTTCCGTGGATCGTCATCGGAGAGCCCATGGTTCGCCAGGGCGATCAGATCGGGCGCCCATTCGGTGGCGAGCATGATGCGCTCGTCGGGCAGGTCGTCTTCCGCCGGGAACTCGAGGGTGACGCGCACGTCGTCCTTGGTGACGCGCGCCCACTCGTCCCGACTCAGGACCGGCTGGATCTTCTCGGCCATGGCCGCCTCGTCGGGGCTCATTGCGTCGGGTCCGGATAACGATCGAGAAAGCCGGCGACGAGCACGATTTCCACGAATACCGCCAGGATCGACTCGCTGATCTTCGGGTGCGCGATGATCTCGGCGATGGGCATCAACATCATGTTCAGGGAGAAGTCGAGCAGCACGTCGTCGAAGTGCATCGGAAATGGCCACCGCACGAATCCCACGGGCAGCCAGCCGCGCCATACCACGTGGGCGCGGCGGAGCATCACCACCAGCACGGTGCCGGGCACCCACGCGAACTCTGGCGCCCAACCGATGCGCATGAACGGCACCGCGAGCAGGAGTCCGATCAGGACCCTGATCACGTAGTGTACCCATCGCGGCGCGGTGACCGGGCCATCAGTCATCAACGACGTGAGCGAATAATTCCGTTCGACCATGAGAGGAATTAGGGGGAGGGCGTCATCCGCGCCAGAGCAGACTCATGACCAGGGCGGGAGATACGATTCGAGTGCGTCCGCGAGAGACTTGAGTGCCACGGCATCCATGTCGCCCTTGTTCTCGTTGCTCGCGGCCCGGTTCAGGAGATCGATCCACTCGCGCGTGATCTTGCGGGGATCGGACTCGGGCAAGCCATGATTCGCGAGGGCGATCAGGTCGGGCGCCCATTCGGACGTGATCATGATGCGTTCGTCCGGAAGGTCGGGTGTCTCCGCGGGGAAGGCGAGCGTCACGCGGATGTCGTCCTTGGCGACACGTGCCCATTCCTCACGGCTGAGCACGGGCTCGATCTTCTCAGACATTCGTGCGCTCCAGGCGCTCGACGCCGCTCATTGCGCGGGGTCCGGATAGCGGTCGAGAAAGCCGGCGACCAAAACCATCTCCACGAAGGACGCGAGGATGGCCATACTGAGCGTTCGATGTACGATGAAGGACGCGATGGGCATCAACATCATGTTCAGCGAAAAGTCCAGCAGCACGTCATCGAAGTGCAGGGGAAATGGCCAACGCTCGAAGCCGATGGGCAGTTTGTCGCGCCAGACGATGTGCGCGCGCCGGACCACCATGACCAGGAACGTCCCAGGCATCCAGGCGAACGCCGGCGCCCAGCCCAGCCGGAGCAAAGGGGCGGCGAGAAGCAGACCGAGTACGATTCGAATGAGGTAGTGAACCCAGCGGGGCGCCGTGACGAAGCCGTCCTTCGTCGTGCCGGTGAGCGAGTAGTTCCGTTCGGTCATAAAGAGGAATAGTGCAAAGAGGCACCCCGTTCGCCACCCAAGCCGTTCGTCATCGCGCGTGCCACCCTCCTCGCGAGCATCCGGCACGCTAGCATGCCGTTGCAGTGCCGGCAAGGCGCGCCGGTCGGGCATCGATGCCCGTTCGCGGCGGAAGTGCGTTCGAGGCTGGCGGTCCGCGTACCATACATTGCCACACATGCGTTACCCGCCGTGTCGTTCGACCTTCACGAGACTCTGCGCATGGCAAGCCAAGCCCGCGACTCCCTGACGCGCCAGTTCGAGATGGCCTGCAAGCTCACTGCCATTCACCTCGACGGTCTCACCACCGAGGCATGTCTGTGGCGCCCCGCTCACAAGGGACTGCACGTGCGTCAGCTGTCCGATGGGCGGTGGCGCGCCGACTGGCCTGACCACGAGCGATATGACCTCGGTCCACCCAGCATCGCCTGGGTCTCGTGGCACCTCGGTTTCTGGTGGTCGATGGTGCTCGATCACTCGTTCGGCGAGCGCACGCTTGCGCGGGAGGATGTCATGTGGCCCGGCAGTGCCGACGGGGTCCGCGAGTGGCTGAACAGGCTACAGGCAGAGTGGCGAGTGGCACTCGAAGAGCTGGCGGACGACGAGCTGCAATCTCCACGTCGAACCCGATGGCCGTTCGAGGGCCGTCCTTTTGGTGACGTTATCGCCTGGGTGAATCTCGAACTCACGAAGAACGCGGCGGAGATCGGGTATGCGCGATTTCTCCACGCCGTGAGCAGTTGACTCTTCAACCGGAACAAGCCATGTCGGACAGAATACCGCTCTCGAATCCAGGCGTCGTCGTCCCACCACCGCTCTTCTTCGTCGCAGGCCTCGTCGCGGGGTGGTTGATGAACCGGTTCGTCGTCGCCCTTCCCCTCCCGGGCGACGGTCGCGGCTTGGGCTCGCTGCTGGGCGGTGGGCTGGTGGCCGTCGGTGTCGCTCTCACTCTGTCCGGCTTCGCAACCTTCTTCCGAGCGCGAACGGCAATTGTGCCTCACCGCAGCGCCAGTCGATTGGTGGTCTCCGGCCCGTATCGATTCACACGCAATCCGATGTACACCGGCCTCACCATCGCCTATGTCGGCGCATCCCTGCTGCTTGGCACGGCATGGCCGGTCATTCTCCTTCCGATCGTTCTCCTGATCGTCGTGCGCTTCGTGATCCAGCGCGAGGAGCGATACCTGTCGGATGCGTTCGGGAGCGAGTACGCTGCGTACTGCGCCCGAGTGGGGCGCTGGATGTAGCCGGCGCTCGCTGCGCCGCCCTCGGGTTTTCCGGCAGCCTACATGCCGACCGAGAACATGATGTGCGCCTTCGGCGTCCCTGGGAACATCAGCCACGGCGACTTGTCCGACGCCTTGCTCGTGAGCCCGGTGGATGCCGTGGTGGCGAAGGGCATATAGGTGATGTAGAGCCACGAACCGCCCGTCACCTTTCCAGTCTCCGCTTCGAACGTGCCGCCGAAGATTTGGTATAGCATGGACGGCTGCGACGGCACCTTGAGCCTGCCGCTCTTGACCTCGGCGAAGCGCACCGTGTCCACCTGTGCACCCTTCACGCCTTCGGCCCGCAATGCGCGTCCCCGCGCCATGAACGGCTCCATGGCTTTGTGATAGCAGGCCGAATGAAAGTTCTTCGCCGCTGGATCCGGCGCCAGGCAGATCATGTCGTTCTTTCCCGCGCGCAGCGTGACGAGCTTTCCGGCGGTCACGTATCCGAGCACGGTGGCGTCGGCCCGCAACTCCTCCGGCAACGGCGTGACCGACTCGGCAATCTGGATCGCGGCGGACGGGATCGTGGGCGTTTGCTGTGCGTCGAGTCGCGGAGCGACCAGGCCGCCCAGAGAGGCGGTAGTGAGGCCGACAAGAAACGGGCGCGTGAGTTTCATCTTCTGTTGGACGACTGGGTGGTGGAACGAGCCGACGTTCGAGTCACGGAAAAAAAGCAGCCGTAGCGGCTATTTCCGTGACGACCCGGCCTTGAGGCGTGCGCGCACGAGCATCAGCTCGCCACCAAGTTCTTCGTTCCTCTTGATGATGTCCTCCAGCAGCTTCAACGTCGCGACGTCGTCCTCGAGAATCGTCGGCGTTCCGCTGAGGCGAACGCTGTAACCGAAATGCTCGCCGGGAAGCAGGATGACTTCCTTCAGGAGGACCACGTCGTTGATGTCGTCGGCCAGGCGGACAGCCACGAATTTCTTTCCCGCCTTTTCCATGTAACCGATCCGCAGGCCATCCACGTCCGCCGGCCACTCGGTGTAGGCGTGCTGCTGGCCGTCGCTCCCCTCGAAGGAGGTGGAGGTCGCGGTGAGGCTCGGAAAGTTCCGCTCGAAGCCGCCGATGTACATGAGTGCGTGACGCATGGCTAGAAATTCGTGTGGGAAGCGCGGCGCCACGGGAACGCGACGATCACCAAGTGTACGCGCGGCGGCGGCGATGGGGGAGGGGGGCGGAAGGAGGGGGAAGCCGCCGCGCCGCGGACGGCGTAGCCTATCGGTCCCGAAAGGACCGACGCTACCTTGCGCCATGCGCCGATTTCTCCTGTCATGCGTGCCGCTGTTCGTGGCCGCAACCGCCGTTGCCCAGTCCGTCCCGAACACCACGCTGCCAGCCGGGTACCAGCGGCTTGCGCGCGAGGTCCTGACGGAAGCCGTGAACACCAACACGTCGGCGTCGGTGGGCAGCACCACCGTGCTCGCTAACAAGTTCCGGCGTCGGTTGCTCGCGGCTGGGTACACTCCCGCCGACATTCACATCGTGGGACCTGACGCGAAAAACCAGAATCTCGTCGTGCGGCTGCGTGGGCGGACAACGGGCAGGAAGCCAATCCTTCTGGCCGCGCACCTGGACGTTGTGGAGGCCAAGCGAGCCGACTGGTCTACCGATCCCTTCGTACTGCGCGCTGAGAACGGGTTCTTCATCGGGCGTGGCGCGGCCGATGACAAGTCGGGTGTTGCGACCCTCGTCACGAATCTCATTCGTTGGAAGCGCGACAAGTGGACGCCGGAACGCGACGTGATCGCGTACTTCAGCGCCGACGAGGAGTCGGACGCGACGAAAGGCGTGCGATGGATGCTGGCGCACGCGCGGAACCTGATCGACGCCGAGTACTGCCTGAACACGGATGGCGGCGGCGTTGATCTCGTCAACGGCAGGCCACGCTCGTTCGGCGTTGAGGCGAGCGAGAAGGTGTACGTCACCTTCCGGCTGGAAGCCATCAACCCGGGCGGCCACAGTTCACGCCCGCGCCGCGACAACGCGATCTACGAACTGGCGCACGCGCTCGAGCGGCTGGAGTCGTATGCGTTTCCGGCGCAGCTGAACGAGGTGACGCGCGCGCAACTCGAGCGATCGGCCGCGCTCCAGTCGCCCGACACGGCTGCGGACATGCGACTCGTTGCGCAGGGGTATGCCGGCGGCGTGCCGAGCGCGGACGCGCAGGCGGCGATGACCCGTTTGTCGCGCGATTCGTGGTTCAACGCCTTGTTCCGGACGACCTGCGTCGCGACGATGCTCGACGGGGGACACGCCGAGAACGCATTGCCGCAACGCGCGGGTGCGGTGGTGAACTGCCGAATGCTGCCCAACGACACACCGGCGGAGGTAGAGCAGACAGTCAGGCGGATCGCCGGAAGCGCCGTCACGGTCACGGTCATCTATCCGCCCGTGTCCAGCGAGACCTCTCCGCTTCGCAGCGACCTGATGGCGCTGCTGGACCGGCTGTCGGCGCGCTATTTTCCCGGCGCGCCGGTGATTCCCTCGATGGCACTTGGGGCCAGCGACGGACTGTTCCTGCGGAATGCAGGCATTCCCACGTATTCGCTGAGCGCGATGGCCGGCGCCGACGGAGAGTCCAACGAGCACGGACTGAACGAGAAGCTCCGCGAGAGCAGCCTGTACGACGGCGTCGCGTTCTGGAACGACTTGGTACGGGAGCTGTCGGGCCACTGAGGGCGGGTTACAGGAAATGCTGAGTGAGCAGCATGCCGATGAGCGTCAGCGACGTGACCACGGCCACGCTCCGCGCCACCGCCCGCTCGTAGGCTTCCGGCAGCAACTCGACGAGCACCATGAAGACCATGGCACCGGCGGCGAACCCCAGCCCGTACGGCAACGCGCCTGACGCACGTGATACGAAGATGAACGCGGGGATGGCCGCGAGCGGCTGCGGGACAGAGGAGAGAAAGCTCCACCACATGCACGAGAGAATGCTTGCGCCCTGCGGCCGCATCACGGCGCTGACCGCCAGCCCTTCCGGGATGTTGTGGATCGCAACGGCCAGCGTGATGGTCGCTGCCAGCGTGCCGCCGCCGCCGAACGAGACGCCGACCGCCGCACCCTCGGCGAATGAATGTACGGTCATGATGACGATGACCAGCAGCATGCGCTGCGCGCCCGCGCCTCGTGCGCCAAGGAACTCCCCCTCGTGCCCCCGGTCGCGGATGATGCGCTGCGTGACGAGCATGAAGAACACGCCGATCGCAACGCCGACGAGCGTGGCCCACGGCCCATGCCGCGTGCCCTCGACCACCAGGCCGAAGCTGGCGCCCAACATCAGGCCGGCCGCCGTTGCGTTCGCGAAGGCGGCCAGGCGGGGCGACAGCGTTGGTATGAACGCGAACGGCAGTGCGCCGAGACTCGTGGCTAACGCCGTGAGTAGCGCGTAGAGAAAGACCTGGACCACGGGGTAGTTGGACATCATTGACTCAGGCCGTGGCACTCACCAGCGCGACGATTCCGGCCGCCACGGTGACGCCGACGGCGATGCCGGTGCGACCCGCACCGTGATAGCTGGCCGGCAGCAGTTCGGACAGGCACAGATAGATGAATGCGCCGAATGACGCGCCGAGTAGTGGGCCGAGACTGGCCGGCCATCGGGTTGCCACGTCGAACACGAGGAGCCCGATCACCACCTGCGGCAGGTTGCTCAGAACCGCCAGGAAGGAATCGCGCCGGCCGGAGTGGGGGGCCATGGTCATTTGCGATGCCGTGACGGCGCTTTCCGACGCATTGTGAAGAGCGAGCGTGCCCGCGACGACCACCGCCATCGTATGTCCCAGGGCAGCCGCGGCGCCGAGCGCGATGCCTTCGGCCGTCGCATGAACGATGGCCGCGACCAACGGCCGGTGCTTGCCGTCCCCGTCGAGAGTGTCGCCGATGCCGAGGGCCACGTGCACCCAGTACATCACGACCACGCCGAGGGCGGCGCCCAGCGTGGCCCCCACCGCCGCCGCCTGGATGCCCGCGGTCACGAGCACGTAGCCGATGCCGAGCATCATGCCTGCCGCAAGCGCATTGGCGTGTCCGAGCGTGCGTTTGATATGCCGAGTGCTCACGACAAGCAAGACCGGGCCGAGGCTGGCGGTGAGAGCCGCGGCCAACCCGAGTGTGAGCACATCGAGGGACGATGCAGCGGTCCCGACGATCATGATCCAGGAGTAGAGCGCACCGCGTATGGTATATCACTGGCCAACGCGGCGGAATGTGTTTCCGCCGGTCACCATCAGTAGATTCCGTCACGCGCCGGCGCGAACGCGCCGGGGGTTGCGCTACGACTCGTCGCCGCGACATGCCAGACGCCACCCAACGGGGAATTCGATCGGCCCAGATGGGCCTGGTCATCAACGCGTTCCTCGCGATCGCGAAGCTGGTCGCGGGAGTGTTGGGACACGCCTATGCCCTGATCGCCGACGCCGTCGAGTCCGTGGCGGATATCTTTTCGTCCACCATCGTGTGGGGCGGCCTGCGCGTGGCGGCCCGCGATCCGGACGAGGCGTATCCCTTCGGCTACGGCAAGGCGGAGCCGCTCGCGGCGGTGGTGGTGTCGCTCATTCTGATTGGCGCGGCGACCGGCATCGCCGTGAAAGCGATCAACGAGATTCGCACTCCGCATCACGCGCCCGCGGCGTGGACGCTCGTGGTGCTGGCGGTCGTGATGGTCGTGAAGTGGATCCTGTCGCGCCGCGTCAGCGCGGTGGCGCGGGACATCGGCAGCACGGCGATCAAGGCCGACGCCTGGCATCACCTCAGCGACGCGATCACCTCCGCCGCCGCGTTCGTCGGCATCTCGATCGCGCTCGTGGGCGGCGCCGGGTGGGAGTCCGCCGACGACTGGGCGGCGCTGTTCGCGTCGGCGATCATCGCCTCGAACGGCGTGTTGATGATGCGCCCCGCGCTTCACGATCTCATGGACCGCATGCCGGAACCGGAAGTCGTGGAACCGGTGCGGCGCGCCGCCGAGAGCGTGGCCGGCGTGCTCGCCACTGAGAAGCTGGCCGTGCTGCGATCGGGGCTGGGGTTCCGCGTTACCCTGCACGTCCAGACCGATCCGGCGATGTCGCTTCGCGACGCGCACGTCCTCAGCGGCATCGTCAAGGGGGCCATATGCACGGCGGTGCCACGGGTGCAATCGGTGCTGGTGCACATGGAACCCTTCGACCAACAATAGTCGTCGTCGACCGTCTTCCATCGAGCATTCCCTTACGCGAGCATCCGCAGCACCCATGCCTCAGACCCCGCACATTGAACGGCACTTCACCGCGGGCGAAGCCGTCCGCGATGTCGTCATCGGCATGTCGGACGGGCTCACCGTTCCCTTCGCGCTGGCTGCGGGTCTGTCCGGCGCGGTGGCATCCGCGCACATCGTGGTGACCGCGGGCCTGGCCGAAGTAGCGGCGGGTTCCATCGCGATGGGCCTTGGCGGCTATCTCGCCGCCCGCAGCGACGCGGAACACTACGCGAGCGAACTTCGCCGCGAGGAAACGGAGATTCGCGACGTTCCTGAGGCGGAGGCGCGTGAGGTGGCTGACATTCTCGTCACGTACGGCGTGTCCGAACGCGACGCGACTACGGTGGTGGCCTCGATGCGCGCGAGCCCCGAGAAATGGCGCGACTTCATGATGCGCTTCGAGCTCGGCCTCGAAGCGCCGGACCCGGGCCGCGCGCTGCGCAGCGCACTGACGATCGCGGGATCCTACGCGGTGGGCGGCCTGATTCCGCTCAGTCCCTACATGCTGGCCCATACGGTCTCGGAAGCGTTGACGGTGTCGGTGAGCGTAACGCTCGTGGCGCTCTTTGTATTCGGCTACGTGAAAGGCCGGTTCACCGGAGGAGGCGCCATCCGTAGTGCCGTGCAGACGGTGGTGATCGGCGGGCTCGCCGCGGCCGCCGCGTTCGGCATTGCCCGCGCTGTGTCCTGAAACGTCGTCGTGATTGCCGACGACGAACGGAGCCAGGCACGCGCGGCACGGACCGGTGCCAGTGGCCAGCTCGCGAGGCTATCCGATTCGTGCGCGGTGCCTCAACCGAGGTCGCTCTTGCACGCGCCACATCCGTAACGTCGCTCCGGCGGGTTGCCGTGTGGCGCAGACGATTCGGCGCGGTGCGCCGCAAGTCCGGATCGGCGCGACGTGCGTTTCCGCTGCTGCAGCACCAGCCGCGATCTGCGTGACGTTGGCTCCGAGGAACGCGACATCAGCTTCCCGCGACGCGATGACAGTTCTGCACAACGCGACATGAGCTCGCCGCCATCCGCTCTCAGCTCCGCGCGACGCGACGTCAGTGACGTCCATGTCGCCGAACGACAAGGCCGACGCGTCGTCAGCCTCGTCCTCACTGGCGCGAGCCTCGTGCGCGAAGACGAGAGTCACGTCCGCCGCAAAAGCAGCTCCGTCTTCTTCGCCGTGAGTAAGCTCCGCTTCGTCGAACGCGTGCTCGGCGCCGTGGTGAACTCGGTGTGTTCCGCCGATAGCTTGCACCTCTCCCAGGTGAGTCGCGCCCGCTGCGGCGCGAGCCTCATCCGCTTCGCCGAAAGCCTCGTTCGCGCCGCCAAGAGCCTCCTCTGCTACGGCGAGAGCCCAGTGCGCGCCGACCAGTGCCACCTCCGCTGCGACCCTAGCCGTCTCCGCTTCGACGTCAGGCCCGTCCGCTCCGCCGAAGGCGTACTCTGCCCCGATGTGAGCCCAGTCCGCTGCGACGGCAGGCGGGCCCGTTCCAACGCAAGCCACCTGCGCCTCATCGACCGTCCGCTCCGCGCCGACGCAAGCTCACTCTGCTCCAACCAAGACCCCCTCCGCTCCCGCGTGAGGCAACCTCGCGCCGAGGTTGTTCTCGTTCGCTCCGACACTACGGGTGTTCGACGGGACAGCGAGTGCTGCGTCTCTCCGCGCCGACGCAGGCGCGGCGCTGCGCCTTCGATACGCGCACGGACGCCCTGTCGTCGTTGCACGCGTTCCGCGAGTGACGCCCCAGGCTGCCGCCGCAGCGCCCACTCGGCCCCCCCCCGCGTGCGCGGCATGGGGCAGGCAGGCGCTGATGAACCGGCTGAGGTTGGCGCCGGCCGCCCACGCCGTCGTTCGCCTGACGGCGGTGGACACTTCGGCGTACATTGCGAGTGCCGCGTTCCTCTGGAGGGAACCATGTCGCGTTTGCCGCGCAAGCCAGTCTTTTCGACGCTCACCGACCCCGAGAGCCGAACGCTGCTGGGGCGGAATCACGCCGGGCGCGTCGCGTTTCTGAGTGGACGCGTCGTGGAGATCGAGGCGGTCCATTACGTGCTGGACGATGGGTGGCTCTTCGCACGCAGCGCGGAGGGGCTCAAGCTCGATGCGTTCGCGCACAATCCGTACGTGGCATTCGAAGTGGACGAGATCGAGGGCACGTTCGACTGGTGCAGCGTGGTAGCGCATGGGACGGTGTACGTGATGTCGAACGACGATGGGCGCGTGGACGAACCGCAGCTCGAGCGCGCCCTGGACGCACTGCGCTCGTTCATTCCGGAAGCGCTGACCAGCGACGATCCGACGCCGTATCGCAAGACCGTGTACGGCATTCACATCGACAAGCTGCAGGGACGCCGAGCGGAGCAGCGCAGGCTATCGTCGCGGCGCGAGTTGACGCATGTGGATGACATGCCGGCGCGACGTCCGAGGACGCCTGATGGTTTTTAGGGCTAAGCGAGGCGCTGCGCGCCTCGCTTAGCCCGCTATTCGGCGCGCTCGCTGCTCCGCAGCTCGCTCTTCGGCCCGCATCGGCGCTCCGCGCCTCGCTCTTCGGCCCGCATCGGCGCTCCGCGCCTCGCTCTTCGGCCCGCATCGGCGCTCCGCGCCTCGCTCTTCGGCCCGCATCGGCGCT
>JANYIN010000007.1 GCA_025362035.1 Gemmatimonadaceae bacterium
CCAATGCGCGGCATCTCGCGCGCATGACCGATGAAATACTGTCGTCCGCGCGACTGGAGGCCCAACCCGATGCAATCGCTTCGAAATGGGAGCCGATCGATGTCACGGCGCTCGCACGCGTAGTCGTCAACGCCGTGGAGCCCTTGGCGGTCTCCCGAGGCCTCTTCATCCGCCTCGAGACGCCCGACGCGCCGATCCGGGCGATGACGGAAGGGACCAAGCTCCATCAGATCCTGTTCAATCTTCTCGGGAACGGGATCCGTTTTACGGATGCGGGCGGCGTCATTGTCAGAGTGCTGGACGGTGAGCGGCACATTCGCCTGGAGATCGAGGACACCGGCATCGGTATCGCACGCGAGCATCTCGATCGTGTTTTCGAGCGGTTCTGGCAGGCGGATCAGACGTTGACGCGACGTCGCGGCGGAAGTGGACTTGGGTTGATGGTGTGTCGGGCGCTCGCGGAGTCGATTGGTGGGAGGATTGAAGTGGAGAGCGAGTTGGGTCGAGGGAGTGTTTTTCGGGTGTACATTCCGCGGGTCTGACCACCCGGCTCGGTACGCCTGGACCCACTTCGTCACCGTGACCACAACGTTCTATAAGCCCCTGGAACGCATCTCTTCCGCTGCCGTCGATGTTTCCGCCTCCCATATGTCTCGCAGAACCAGACGGCCGAATACCGAGCCTACCGGAGGGCGCGGAAGCATGATGCCCGCATTGTCCCCGATCATGCTAGAGCGCTTGTCTCTGCCGACTACCTCGACTGGTACTCGTCCGACGCTTCGCGGAGGCGCGCTTGACGTTTGACCCGCACCACACGACGGATCCGGCCGCCGGGCGCTCGCGCGCGTCCAGGCGAGCCAGCGGCACCTGCTCGGTCTCATCGCCGGGGTGCTCGACTACTCCCGGATCGAGGCGGGTGCGGTAACCTATCGGCTCGCGGACGTGCCGGTGGGCGAGGTGGTGGCGGAGGCGGAGATGCTCGTCGCGCCCCAGCTCCGAGCCAATGGGCTCGGCTACGCCTGGTCGGGCGCGCCGCCGGTGGCGCGCGTGCGGGCGGACCGCGAGAAGCTGCAGCAGATCCTGCTCAACCTGCTGGGCAACGCGATCAAGTTCACGGCGCCGCGCGACGGCGTGCCCGGGCGCATCGAGGTCGCGTGCACGGTGGACCCGCCGGACGGCGGCGGGGGGGGCGGCGAGCGCGGGGTGGTGCACCTGCACGTGCGCGACACGGGCGCGGGGATCGCGGCGGAGCACCTCGAGCGCGTGTTCGACCCGTTCGTGCAGGCCGACCAGCGCCTGACCCGGCGGCAGGACGGCGTGGGGCTCGGGCTGGCCATCAGCCGCGACCTGGCGCGCGGCATGGACGGCGACCTCACCGTCGAGAGCACACTCGGCGCGGGTAGCACGTTCACGCTCACCCTGCCGGCCGCCACTTGACGGTGGTTTGGAGCACGCCGCTCGAATCGCGTAGTGTGTGCGCGGACCCACACGGTGGCATTGTCGCGAAATCCGGTGCCGGAATTAAAGCCCCCTGCTCAACTTTTCGAACGTCCTTGGGTCGCTGGCGCGGTCGCGCGAAACCTCTCATAGTGAATGAGATTCGCAACCACTGGATGGAGCAGTCATGGCCGTACGTCTCGATCTCAACATCTCGCTCGACGGGTTCGCCTCAGGCAATCAGACACCCGACAACCCGATGGGCGAGGACTGGTCGCCCCTGATGGCGGCCTACACCGCCACCCGCACCATGCGTGAGCGAGTGTTCAGGGACACTTCCGGTGCCGGCACCAGGGGCATGGACGACAAACACGCCCGGGAGTACCTGGACGCGATTGGTGCAGAGATCCTCGGAGCGGGAATGTTCGGGTTTCACAGTTTCCCGGACGACCCGGACTGGCAGGGCTGGTGGGGCGATGAACCTCCGTTCCATTTCCCGGTGTTCGTGCTCACGCACCGCGCACCCAGACCGTCGCTACGGAAGTCCGACACGACGTTTCACTTCCTCTCCGTCTCGCCGGAGAAGGCTCTCGACCGAGCGGTTGACGCTGCTGGTGGGAAGGACGTTCGCATCGGCGGTGGAATCCGCGTGGCGCGCGATTTCCTCAAGGCTGGGCTGATTGATACGCTGCACGTCTGGATTGCGCCGATCATTCTCGGACGCGGTGTCCGCCTCTGGGACGATCTGCGCGGTCTCGAATCGGGATACGAGGTTACGAGCGAGACGTCCGAGAGCGGCACGATCCACGTGACCCTCAGTCGGTAATGTCGGTCTCGAGCACGCGCGCCAACGTCGCTACCGTCAAGTACCGGACGTGTGTCCCCGCGGAGAGCGCGGCCGGAGGACATCGGCTGCGTTCGCTATTGTCATGAGTAAGTGGCATGCTTAACTAATTAAAGATTGCGGTGACGTACGCCATTCAAATGGGGAGGGCGCTCGGATCATGAAAAAGAAGTCACGTAAAGACGCGGTACCGAGAGCGCCTGTCATGCAGGAGCCCGAAGCGCTGCGGGTGTATGATTTTGGAAATGCGACCGTGCTGCTAACGCACCCGTCGATCAACATGCGTCAAACGGTTATCGGCTGTCTGACGGGTACATGGACCGCGCGTGCGGCGTCTCGCGCGGAGTTCAAGATTGTCGCCGTAAATGCCATGCTCGTATTGCCGCATCTCGATGTTCAACTACCGGGAGCCAAGGCGCCCGAACGTATTCATCCTGGGCATGTGTCCCTGATTCTCGGCGGGTTCGAGGTGCCGGCCCCCTGGAACGAAGTGTTCGGCCCGATCAATCATGGCAAGGTCAACGCCAAGAGCCGGCTCTATAGTGCAGTTCTCGGAATGTACGCGCAGTTTTCCTTTGCACATCGAGCGGACGCCGGAGGGATGGGCGGCCACATGATGCTGGACCTCGATCCAGCGCCCATTGTGCTCAACACCTTTGGGACGATATTGGATGGCGGCGCCATGGTCGCAGGAGGCTCCGGCACCGTCGTCGGCGGCTGGATGCAGGGCGCCGTCATTGCGGCGAGCCGTTGCGATCCACCCCCACTGCCTGCTCCTGTGAAGTGCCGAGTATCGGACCCCACCGGCAGCGCGTACTGTGGACTTCCGAAAGGCCACCCACTGGACTCGGACGGAAAAGGGCATGCAAATCCGGCGACAGGAGAAACGTGGTGACTCATTTGACTACCCCAAATCCAAAGCGGACTGGATACGCTCATCTGCATCAACCCCTCCTGCGCGTCGAGATCACCAGCCCTCGGAACCTGGTTCACCCTTGAATGGCCCGACGATTTCAGGAGTGACCCACCCGCCATAAAACCGGCCGGGCTGCGCGACGACTGACACCGATGCGACAGAACACTCAACCAGGGCTGGGTAGAAGGAAAAGTAGCCTCCGATGCGTTCGTACCCGGGCAGGGGATTGGCGTACATCCACGCGGCGGCGCTGACCCGACGGCCGGGAGCTATCACCGACCAGTAGTGAGCCGCACCCTTCCACTCGCAATGCGAGACGCCACCCTCCATCTGGAGGAACTCCATTCGGACGTCATCGGGTGGCACATAGAACGCGGGAGGGCTCGCGGTTTCCAGCAGACGCACAGTGCGTGTGGAGCGTACGATTTCCTGTTCGCCAACGCGGACAATCACCTCACGGACATCCGATTCGATTCTCGGCGGCCGCGGATAATCCCACACGGATTCCTGCCCTGGCTGAGGTACTACCGCGAAGGGTGGACGTTCCTGCCCACGATACCGCCACATCGATTGCGCACGCAGCGCCCATTCAGGGATTGTCACAACCCGAGCCAGCGGACTTCCTGCCGGATGCCTTTACCCACGGCGCGCAGCACGAGCCACACTGGCGACCCATCCGAAAACGCACCGGCAATGGCGCGAAGTGCACGCGGCGGAAACGAGCGCCGGTTCGCGAGCGCGACGATCTCCTCCCATTCATGTGGCTCGAACTTGGCCTTGAACCGATCGAGGCCTTCGAAATTGTAGAAGCGCCGGCCGTGTGCTCGCGCGACGTAGAGGACGACGCGAAGCCATGGCGCCATGCGTCGACGGTCGAAGCGTGAATGGCGCGAGAGGGGGGCCAACCCGAGTGTGACGTATTGCGCGCCGCTCGCCCCGAGCGCACGCATCGTGGCATCGACGAGCAGCTCTGCGGTGCCGTTCACGGCCGCTCGGCCACGAATGATCTGCTCCACGAGCCAGCCGTTGCGCGCTGGCACGGGCGACGCCACGAGAAATGCGATCACGGCGCCCGCGCGCTCCGCGGCAAAGATCCTCCGGTCGTCGAGATGGCCCAGTGTGTCCGGCTCGACGAGGAAGTGCAGTGGAGGCAACGGGCGATCCTCGAGCCACTCGGCAAGACACCGGCGCAGATCCGTGCTCTGCTCCACTTGTGACGCGCTCCACTCACACACGGCCACACCCTTGTTCCGCGCGCGATTCAACTGCGCACGCAGGGACGCCTTGCTCGCGATGATCTCCGGCCACGCGGCGGGATTCCAACTGGGCTGCGCTCCGAGGCTTGCGGTGCTCCATCCGTTCGTAGCTCCCAGGTGCTCCTCGAGCCGATCACCCGCGCCGAAGTAGCAGACGCGATGAAGGTGTCGCTCGGCATCGTCGTTGAATTCGCGAACGACGTCCGGCAGGCGCTCTGGAGCGCAGACGGGAGCGCCTGCCACGACGCGCGTACCCACCGAAAGCACGTAGCCGACGAGCGCATCGCCTTTCGCGGAAAACCAGTGGGTGAGCCCTGGGTTCAGTACCTGGTAGGCAGTGGCATTCCATCCATGCTCGAGCACGAGTGCACGCGCACGGACAAAGTCGGTGGACCGGTCCGGCGGCAGGGAAGCGTTGCTCACACCTCAAGTCTAAAACGGTGGTCGCGCCGACACCGGCGGCGTGCGCGCGGGGGCGAAAGGAAGCTCTGGTGCTACGATGTCCATACGGGTGCTGGGACGACGCGTGAGAGGACGGCCCGCCCGAAAGGTCCAGCCTTTGTTGCCGGGAGTCCGGAAGGCAGGCGCTCGCGACCGCTGTGAGTTGCCGTGCAACGACTTAGCGCATAGCAGCCTGAACAACCTCAGCAAGTAACGAACGCGCGTGGCTCTGTCACGCGCAGATGTTTGCCTTGACCCATCCGATTGGTCCAGTCAAGTTGCCAATCCCGGCGCGCAGCGAACTGCGCCCAGGATAGCGGCACGGCGCGAAGGTGCGGCGTTGCGCGACACAAGGTCGGCAATCAGCTGCTGGGGCTGTCGCATGAGAAATTCGCTCGAGGGGGATCGCGACACTGGCTTCAGTGCGCTCCAGCCCCAGCGCCCAGCGGATGCGCGAACCGACGTCATCGACGCAGTGATCGTCAGCGACGTTCGACTGTATCGTGAGGGGCTCGCGCTCGGACTGGATGGACGCGGGGACGTGCGTATCGCGGGCGCGGCGGAGACGTTGGACGCCGCATGTGCACTGCTTGCAGGTGCTCGTGCATCGGTCGTCATTCTCGACACGGGAATGCCCAAGGCTCTGGACCTCGCCCGCCACCTGCTGCGTGCAGTGCCTTCGGTGCGGATCGTCGCGGTCGCAGTGGCCGACGAGAGCGGTGATGTCATCGCATGCGCGGAGGCGGGACTATCGGGCTACGTGTTGCGCGACGGCTCGATGGCCGACGTCGCGGCGGCGATTCGCGACGCGATGCTCGACGAGCTGCACTGTTCCCCGCGCGTCTCGGCAACCCTGTTCAAGCGGCTGTCCACGGCAACCTCGACCGTGACCGAGGATCCACGCGCGCTGCTCACGCCGCGTGAAGAGGAAGTGGTGGCACTCGTCGACCGGGGACTGTCGAACAAGCAGATCGGGCAGCGACTGCGCATCGGGACGGCGACGGTGAAGAATCACGTGCACAACATCCTGGAGAAGCTTCAGGTGACGCGACGCGCGGAAGCCGCAGCGCAGATGCGCTCGGCGCGGCAGTCGATGCCGCGCGGGAGGTCGCTCCCGCGACCGTCCGCCACCTGACCGACGCTCCCCATCGTCTGCGGAAGCGTCCGGATACGACGGATGTAGTACATGGATCTCACGTGTACCATGAGATCCATGCCTCCCTGGATCCGCGACTGCATCTCATTTCGCCCACACGATTCATTGGCGACGACGCGCACCCGTTGAAGAATGTGGGAGACGCGTCGGAGACTCTCATTGCATCGCACTCGAGTCGTGATCACCAGGATGCCCCGGCTACTGCACGACATCGTCCACGCCATTCTCGCCACGCAGCCAGACATCCAGCTCGCGGCTGAGCCGCACGGCGTGCCGGCGAACGAGATGGCGCGACTGGACGCGCTCGACCACGCAGATGTCGCCATCGTGTCGGCGTCGGAGATGGAGAACGTCGACTACGACGCGCTGCTCTACGCGCATCCTCGGCTCAGGCTCGTGGCCATAGCGGGAGATGGAAAGGGAGGCGCGGTGTATGAGCTACTTCCCTCGCGCGTGGCGCTCGGTGAATTCTCGCCCGAGGTGTTGGTGGACGCGATTCGCAGCAAGGCGATGAGCGGGAGGCTGGTGTAAATGGCCGACTTCACCGCCATCGCATCGGTGGGAAAGAGCCTCGAGCGCTTCCTATCGTGGTGCTTCACGGATCCGCTGATGCCCGTGCCAGTGCCGGGGTTTACGACGAAGGCCGTACTGGCGCGCACGGAGGACTTCGACGGTGCCGGCGGTGGCCAGCTGTCGCCACCATGTCTCTCCATCTTCCTCTATCGCGTGGACTTCAACAAGACGATGCGCGCCGCGTGGTCCGCGGTCGGCAGCCACGATGGCTTCGGCCACCTTCCGCTCGACCTGCACTACATGCTCACACCCTGGGCGAGCGATCCGGAGCTCGAGCACCGGATCATCGGACGCACGATGCAGTGTCTCGAGACGACGCCCATCCTGAGCGGGCCTCTGCTCACGCCGGGCGGCAGTTGGGCGCCACACGAAGGGGTGCAGGTGGTTCTCGAGGACGTGCCGACCGAATGGATCATGCGCACGTTCGACTCGCTGCCCACGGACTTCAAGCTCAGCATACCCTATTGCGCGCGCATCACGCGCATCGACAGCCGCCAGCGCTTCGCCGCGCCTGATGCGACCACGGTCGTGGCTGGCCTGGTGCCGAGTGCGGTATCGTGAGGCGCGACGGACGATGAACGCGCTGCTGCCCAGCCGATTCGTGGAGGCGTTCACCCGTCTGCTGCTCGGCGTTGAGCCGATGGACGCGACGCGCCTGCAACGCATCACACAGGCACTGGAGATGCGCATCGAGCCAAAGGCGTGGGTGGACCCGCTGACGGACGAGCAGCAGCGGCACCTGCGCACGTACATCGACTCGCGACGTCCGTTGAGCTACGGGTGGAAGCGTGTGAGCCGGCATGCAAGTGGCCGGCACGCGCTGAGCTACGGCAAGGGGCAAGGCACTTTCGTCGATGTGCGCGTGCTCGACCCCTCGGAGCGCATTGTACCGAGACGGCTTCGCATTCCACTGGTGTCCCTCGGCGCGCCGGAGGACCTGGGGTTGCTGGATGCATTGCCCGTGAGCCAGCGGCAGCGGACGCCGTTCTTCTATCCCGGCGCGGCCTACGACGTCAGCGAGCGCGTGACCGGGCTGCGCGGACGAGTGGTGGTGAGCGATGGCGCGCTGCCGCCCACGTTCGTGCCTGTGCGGTGGCCGCGCATCGAAGCGCGATTGTCACGCGGCGCCACACCATTCGCGTGGGCGCACGGTGACCAGCACGGGGAGTTCCTGCTGGTGCTGCCGCCGGAAGCCATCGCCGCGCCCGCGGTGCAGATGCCGCGCACGCTGGCGCTCGACATCACGGCATACGGTCGCGTCGGGTTGCCTGCCGTGGTCCCGCCGGTGCTGGTCCGGCGCGCGGATCCGTTCTGGGACCTGCCACTCGAGCTGCTCGACGTTCCGGGCACTCCCGCGACGGCCGACCCCGTGGCGTTGGGCCGAGCGATTCCGACCGACTACACGTCGTCGGTGATGCAGCCGGTGACGTTCACGTACTCGCAGATCATCAGCAGCGGCGTTCCGCCGTTCGTGCTCACCTAGCTCGCCCGCCCGTACTTCTCGCTCGGTAAATCACCAGCGCACGCACGCGCCATCAGGAGCAGTCCAATGCCCGAGTATCTGGCACCTGGAGTCTACGTCGAAGAAGTCAGCTTCCGCGCCAAGTCCATCGAAGGAGTGCCAACGAGCACGACCGGCTTTGCCGGCATGACGCGGTACGGGCCTGTTCACTATCCAAATGGCCCGGCGTCCACCGAGCCTCGGCTCACGACGAGCTACATCGACTTCGAGCGGGCGTACGGTGGGCTGGACGTTCTGCACATGCCCACGAATGGCGACGAGCGTCTGCCGTACACTTCGCACGCGGTGCGTGTGTTCTTCATGAACGGCGGTAAGCGGCTGTACATCTCGCGGGTGTTCACGCCTCGGCAGGTAGCGGGGGTGGATGATTGGGGTGTTGCCGCGCGCGCCATTCCAGTGAGCGGAACGACGGCCACATGGCGCGCGCGCTGGCCGGGCGCATACGGCAACGTATGGGTGGAAACCCTAGCCGTGCGTAGCAAGAACATCGCGTACGTGAACGCGACGCTTGGCGGTATCGTGCAGGTGACGCGTGCGAAGAAAGGCGCGATCGTCGAAGTGATCGCGGGCGGTACGCCACCGGTGGGAGATGATCCTCTCACGCTGGCGAACCTCGCGGAGATCGACATCGACCCCGTGGATGGCCGTCAGCTGTTTCGTCGCGGGGCTGGGACGTTCTTGCCGGCGGCCTCCGATATCATCCAGCTCGTCGAGGCGCGCGTCATCGTGCGGGTGGATGGCGACCGAGTGGACGTGTACAACGAGCTCGGAATGCAGTCAGACCAGATCCGCCACATCAAGAAGATTCTCGACAAGGACGATCCCGAGGACGAGGCGGCGGTGGTGTGGCTCGACTGGAATCCCGCGACCGCGGTCGGCACCGACGTCGCCGCCACGCTGCTCGTGGCGCTGCAACAAAATCCGAACAAGCGCCTCGTGGGCGGGCATGATGGCGTCATCTCGTCGCCGGACGACCTGCTTGGTCACGAAGCCGACCCCGACGACGTCACCCGAAAGGCGACCGGCCTCGAGGCGCTCGGGGAGATCGACGACATCGCGATCGTGGCGCTGCCGGACGGTGGGGCGTATGCGGACGAAGTCAATTCGCTCGCCGCGGCGGACCGGCTCATCGGGCACGCGGAGCGATTGCGCTATCGCATCGCGGTTGTGGATGGACGACAGAACAGCTCGATGACGGACATCCGTCGCTTCCGTGGGCAGTTCGACAGCAAGTATGCCGCACTCTACCACCCGTGGGTGGAGATCCTCGATCCCACGCAGCGCGCCGCGCAGGGTGCGCCGCCGCGCCGTCTGCTGCTGCCACCGTCCGGGTTCGTGGCGGGCATCTACGCGCGAAGTGACATCCAGCGCGGCGTGCACAAGGCGCCGGCGAACGAGGTTGTCCTCGGTCTCACGAAGTTCGAGCTCAACATCAACAAGGGCAGACAGGACGTCCTGAATCCTGAAGGCATCAATGCGCTGCGGTTCTTCGAAGGACGAGGCAATCGCGTGTGGGGCGCGCGGACGCTCAGCTCCGACCCCGAGTGGAAGTACGTCAACGTGCGGCGACTTTTCATCTTCATGGAGCACTCGATCGACAAGAGCACGCAATGGGCAGTGTTCGAGCCGAACAACGAGCGACTGTGGCGCAACATCAGCCAGACGATCGAGGATTTCCTGTTCACGCTATGGCGCGACGGCGCGCTGATCGGCGAAAAACCGGAGAAGGCGTACTTCGTCCACTGCGATCGCACGACGATGACGCAGAACGATCTCGACAACGGACGCTTGATCTGTCTCATCGGCGTGGCTCCGACAAAGCCGGCCGAATACGTGATCTTCCGCATCGGCCAATGGACGGGCGACGCGAGCAGCACCACCCCCACCGGCTGAGGCGAGGACGCACATGCCTACGTTACGCGACAATCCCTACGGCGCGTTCAACTTCATCGTCGCCCTCGGCGGCAGCAATGGCGACGGCGGCGAAGGCGCTATCGTCGGTGGATTCTCGGATGTGAGCGGGCTGGGGCTCGAGGTCAGCTACGCCGAGTATCGCAACGGCAACGAGAAGATCAACACGTCGCGAAAGGTGCAGAACACCCACAAGAACGACGACATCACGCTCAAACGCGGTCTCATCGGGTCTGAGGACCTGTTCCAGTGGCTCAAGAGCGTGCGCGACGGCACCATCGACCGTCGCAACGTCACCATCACGCTGATGGACGAGGCGCGCAATCCTGTGGCGACGTTCGCGATCAGGAATGCGCAGCCCAAGAAGTGGTCCGGCCCCACGCTTTCTGCGAAGGGCGGGAGCGACGTGGCGATGGAAGAGCTCCATCTGGTGCACGAAGGGATCGAGTACAAGTAAGTGGCGGCTTCCGCACTTCGGCTCCCACCCCTTGGCGCACCGGGCCTGTCCTGGCTGCCGCCGCATCCCATCCGCGCGCTCACGGGCGAGCGGATGGACGTGTGCGCATTCGTCGGTGTTGCGCCACGCGGACCGTCGCGCATTCCGGTGTTCGGGGCGTCGTGGGCGCCGGGGCTTTGCGCGGAGGGCGCGACGGGCACTCGGTCTCTCGCGGTGCCAGTGGAGAATTGGACCGAATACACGCGGCTCTATGGCCGCTTCGAAGGGCCAGGGCTGCTGCCGTACGCCGTCGCGTCGTTTTTCGAGAACGGCGGGGCGCGCGCCTATATCGTGCGGATCGTTCACGATTACACAGCGTTGGACGGGAGCCCGGATGCGATCGAGAACGCGAAGGGTGTGGCCAGTGCGCCCGTCGTTGGCCTTCGCGCGCGCGCATCGGCCGGCGACGTCGAGATCTGGCTTCGAGCACGCGACGAGGGCGCGTGGGGGAACAGGCTTCATGCTGCGCTCACGTTCGTCGCCCGACCGCTGGCGGTTGCGTCATTGGCATTTTCCCCGACGGAGATGGTGTTCCAGCGCGGCTTGGAGATTGTCGCCGGTGCGACCCTCCGTCTCGAGCATTCGGGAGGCGTGCACACGATCGCGCGGGTGTCGCGCGTGTGGGAGGAATGGCATCCAGAGCGCGCCATCATCGAGCGACATGCGTCGTTCGACATGCCGATCGTGACGCCAGTGGTGGGCTCCGAACTCATCGAAGGCGTGCTGACCGTGGACGACGGGGACGGCCGCGCCGAGCGGCATGTGGCGCTTGGACTGACGTCGTCGCACGCACGGTGGCTGGCACGCGTGCTGGTGGAGGAGTCGTCGCTACTATATCCGGGCGAGAACCTGGACTTGCTGCCGGGCGATGTACGTCGCACCTGGGATGACGGCCGCGACCTGGTGATCGATCCCGCGCTGCCGGCGTACGAGACCCGTTCGTTCAGTGCTGGTGAGAATCGCTATCGCCATTTGGTGCCCGAAGATTTCTTCGATGCCGGCTGGACGATGAGCGACGAGTGTCCCGGCTGTGGCGTGCATGCCCTGACACAGCTGACGGATCTCTCGATCGTGGTGACGCCCGACCTGTATTCACCGAGGCCGCTCGCGCCAATCGAGCCGGTGATCGACATGGGCGGCGCGGGGGCCGAGTTCTGCACGTGCGATGACGCGGCACCCGATCAGCAAGCGGAGCCGGCGGAAGATCTCGACGGATTGCGTCTCGATCCGGCGACTGACACCGCGACGATCGTCGCTCTTCAGCGTCGGCTCATCGACCTGGCCAGTAGCCTCGAATCGTTCATCGTGCTGCTCGATGTGCCACCGGGGCTGAGCCAGCGCCGAATGCTCGCGTGGCGCGAACAGCTCCACTCGATGTATGCGGCGGCGTACCATCCGTGGCTGATGGTGTCTCGCGGTGATGATGCGCGCAACGCGGCCATCGCCGTGAATCCCGCCGCCGTGGCAGCCGGGATCATCGCGCGTCGGGAGATGGAGCGCGGCGTGCAGTATGGGCCCGCCAACGAGATCGCGCTCGGCGTGTTCGACGTGAGTGACCGTGTGTCACCAGCACGGCACGATGAGCTGCACCAGAGCGCGATCAACGTGTACCTGCACGAGCGTGACGGCGCGCGACTCACCGCGGCGCGCACGCTGTCGGCGGATCCGAGCTATCGACAAGTGAGCGTCCGCCGGTTGATGACGATGCTCCGCCGCGTGTTGTACCGGCAGATGCAGTGGGCGGTATTCGAGCCGAACGATTTCCGCCTGCGCGGTGACATCCGCAATCAGCTCGACGCATATCTGCGCCAGCTGTTCGCGGCGAACGCGTTTGCGGGAGCGCGCGCCGAGGATGCGTTTTTCGTCCGTTGCGATGACGAGTTGAATCCGCAGCAGGTGGTGGATGCGGGGCGACTGCTCTGCTATGTGGGGGTGGCGCCGGCCGAACCGCTGGAGTTCCTCGTGCTGCAAATCGCGCGCGACGGTGACGGCACGCTGCGCGTGCAGGGCTGACGGCGAACATGTCTCTCGATCCCCCCCGCACGTTGCTGTCGACGTTCAATTTCCGCGTCGCGCTCAACCGCTCCGGCGGCGGCGCGGGTGGCGGCGCCGGCGCGGGCGCAGGGATCGGCGTAAGTGCAGGCATCTCGCTGAGTGCGAGTGCGTCGGCCAGTGCGTCGGCGAGCGGCGGCGGACTGAGTGCGGGGGGCAGTGCGAGCTTTGGCGCGAGCATCGGCGTAAGTGCAAGCATCGGCGCCGGTAGCAGCTCCGGTCAGCTCGGCGACGGCGGCTTTCAGGAGTGCAGCGGCCTGGGCATCGACATGGACGTGCACGAGATCACCGAAGGCGGACGCAATGACGGAACCGTGCGTCTGGCCGGCCGAGGCAAGTATACGAACATCGTGCTCAAACGCGGCATGCTGTATCCGACGGGCGGCACGGCCGTGAGCGAGATCTGGGCGTGGCTCCAGGGAATGCTCTCCGGGCAGCGGCCGGTGGTGCGCTACGACGGCGTCATCGAAGTGCTGAACGCATTCAGCGGCGCCGTGACGGCCACGTGGGTGTTCGATCGCGGCCTGCCGGCCAGGGTGTCGGGACC
This sequence comes from Gemmatimonadaceae bacterium, assembly GCA_025362035.1. Classification (GTDB taxonomy): domain Bacteria; phylum Gemmatimonadota; class Gemmatimonadetes; order Gemmatimonadales; family Gemmatimonadaceae; genus AG11. The sequence continues at coordinate 13,152 of JANYIN010000007.1, forward strand.
GACGCTCAACGCGAAGGCGGGCGAAATCGCGATCGAGGAGCTGACGATCGCTCATGAAGGCCTTCGATTGAGGATCTGAACGATGCCACTCGAGAAGGCCAAGCTCATGGAGATCGACGCCGACGAGGGCGCGAAGACGGTACCCGGCACTGAGATCGCGGTGCAGTTCAATCCGGCGTCGCTCAGGCTGTCGTTGGCCAACAAAGTGGAAGCGCAGGAGACGCGCGGCCAGCAGACGCGACAGTATCTGGGCAAAACGTCCACGACGCTGGCTTTCGACCTCGAGTTCGACACGAGCGACGAAGGCGCGACGGATGCGCCCGTCTCGGTGCGGACGCGCACGTCGGCGATCGAGCGGTTCGTGCTCCCGAAGGGCAGCGGCAAACAAAAGCAGAAGCCACCCAAGGCGCGCTTCATCTGGCAGGACTTGCAGATCGACGGAATCATCGAGGACCTCACGGTCGACTTCACGCTGTTCGCTGCGGACGGCACGCCGCTGCGCGCGAAGATGTCGGTGATGATGAAGGAGCAGGATGCCAAGTATCAGATGGGCAAGTTGGGTCCGGGGGCGAACGGTGCAGGCAACGCGAGCCCGCCAGGGGCGAGCAGTGCAGGGCCTGGCAGCTTCGGTGCGAGTTTCGGTCTGAGTGCGAGTATCGGCGTCGGTCTGAGCTTGAGCGCCAACGCGAGTGCGGGTGCAGGCATCAGCATCGGCGCGAGCCTCACCGACAGCACCCGCGTGGCACTCTCTGGTGAAAGCGCGGCCGAGTTTGCGACGAGGAACGGGCTCGATCCAGCGGCATGGCGTGGCGTGACGGGTGGGCAGGGAAGCTCACTCTCGCTGAAGGGCGGTGCGGAAGTGGATTTCAATTCGTCCCTGAGCGCCGGCGCCGGTGTGGGTGTCGCGGTGGGTGTGGAAGCAGGCTCGCAAGCGAGTCCTGAGGCGAAGGTTGGTCTGGACGTGCGCGGTGCTGTTCCGACGCCGGCAGGCATCGCGCTCGGCGGCGCCGCGTCGTCCGGATTTGCGCTCGCGGCGGCTGGTGGCGTGCGCGCGGCGCTCGAGACGGTCAGCGGCAACAAGGCGAGTGAGGCGGCGGCGACGAGCAAGGTGTCGTTCGGTGCGAGTGTCTCGGCTGCGCCCACGCAGGTTGCGTCGCGCGAGCCGTTGGCGCGAACGGGAGCGCCGTCGGCGACGCAGCAGGCAGCGGCTGCGCCTGCAGCCGCCCCAATGACGGCCGACGCGCGGGCCACGACGTTCGGCTTCGGCGTGCCGCTGCGACCGACCATCAGTGGCGCGGCCGATATGCGGCGTGGCTCACTTGGCGGATCGATTCCATTGCGTCCGAACGAGCGGACCACCGATGCCTTGTCGCCTGCGACGGATCCAACGGCGGCGCCGTGGACGCACCTGCCGGCAGATCGCGCGCAGAAGGCATCCGACGCCGCGCAGCGCACGCGTCGCCCCTCGCGTCCATGTGGGTGCTTTGGCCCGTGCACGCACCGGGGCGGGCGATGAGTATCCACATCGACGAGCTCACCACGAGTGTGGACGTCGTGACAGCACCGGCGGCTACTGCCGGTGCTTCGCAGGCTGCCGACTCGCTCGCGCAGCGCGAGCGCGCTCGGCGGGCCGCCGAGCGGGCGGCGCGGCTGGTGAAGCGCACGCAGGCGGAGGGCTACGATGACTGAGCTGTTTGCCGCCACAGCGCCTGTGTTCAAGGTGAGTGGCACCGTGTCCAGCGAGCTCGCGCGCGATGTGACGTCGCTGCGCATCGAGGAGGCGACTGACGGCCTGAAGACGCTCGACCTGCGGCTGCTTGCCGAGGGACCCCGGCCGAACGAGCGCGAGGAAGGTGAGCTGTATCTCGATGGCCGGACCATCGACTTCGGCAAGCCGATCGAGGTGTCGATCGGGCCGTCGGATGCGGCGCGCATCGTCTTCAGTGGCGCGGTGAGCGCCATCGAGGCGGACTATGCGGCGGGCGGGGTACCGATGGTCACCGCGTTCGCCGAAGACGCGCTCATGACGCTGCGCATGACGCGTCGCATGAAGACCTACGAGAACGTGACCGACGCTGACATCGCCCAGGCGATCGCTTCGGAGCACGGATTCCAGGCGAATGCGAATGCCGACGGCCCGACGTACAAGGTGGTGCAACAGTGGAACCAGAGCGACCTCGCGTTCTTGCGCGAACGCGCGCGGCTGATCCAGGCCGAGCTCTGGTTCGCCGACAGCACGCTGAACTTCGCGACGCGTGGCAACCGGACCGCCACGACCCTGTCGCTGGTCTTGGGGGACGACCTCCTCGAGGCGCATCTGCGCGCCGACCTCGCGCACCAGCGTACGACGGTGAAGGTGAGCGGCTACGACGCGTCGCAACGTGAAGGGATTACGGAAGAAGCGGGCGCGGACACGATTCAAGCCGAGGTCTCCGGCGGGCGCACGGGCAGTGCCGTGCTGCAGCAGGCATTCGGCGCGCGCGTGTCGTTCAGAGTGCGCGGCGACCCCGTGGTGTCGGCCGAAGCACAGGCGTGGGCCAAGGCCGAGATGCTGCGGCGTTCACGAGGGTTCGTCACGGTTTCGGGAATGACGAACGGTACCGCGGACATGGTGGTGGGGAGCAAGCTCTCGCTCGATCGCGTCGGCGCGCCATTCTCCGGCGACGGCTATTACGTCACGCGGGTCTGCCACACCTACGATCTCGTGGACGGTTTTCGCACGCACTTTGACGCCGAGCGTCCCACGGTGAACGAGGGGGGCGCATGAGGATCGGGGAGCAAGTGCACGACGGCATGGCCGACCGCTACTTCGGCGTCTATCCGGCGATCGTGACCGATATCGTGGACCCGGACAGCATCGGGCGCATCCAGCTCAAGTTCCCGTGGCTGGGCACGATGGGCGACGACGTGCGTGCGTGGGCGACGCTTTGCACGCCGTATGCGGACGACGATCAGGGGATCGAGATCCTGCCGTCGGTGGACACGCAGGTAGTGGTCGCATTCGAGGCGGGAGATCTGCGTCGGCCGTACATCCTGGGCGCGTGCTGGAACGGTCGCGAGTCGCTGCCGGAGTCACCAGCTGCGGCAAACAACAAGCGGCTGTGGAAGACGCGCGCTGCAAGCCTGCTGGAGTTCGACGACACGGTCGGAGCGGAGAAGATCACTCTCTCCACCGATAGTGGGCACAAGCTCGTGATGGATAACGGGGCGCAGGAAGTGAAGCTGACGCATTCGAACGGCAGCGTGATCACCTTCACCGCTGGAGGGCAGATTCAGCTGCAGGCCAATGCCACGGTCGAGATCACGGCGAGCGCGTTGAACGTGCACTGCGCGACGTCGACGTTCGATGGATTGATCAACTGCACGACGGTGGTCTGCTCGAGTGGTGTCGTGTCGCCATCGTATACGCCCGGCGCGGGGAACATCTGGTGAGCGGGCATCCGTGGGCGCTCGTTGCGCCATGGTGGAAGTGGCCGAAGCCGATCACGTCGGTATCGGGGCGCATGACGCGTCCGGAGATCCAGAAGTACGAGACGTCGAAGCTCGTTGATGAATTCATCAAGAATCCGCAAAAGTATCTCAAGTGGATGGACGAGGACCTCGTACACATCGTGCAGAAGGTGCCGCCCATCCATGGGAGCAACGGTAAGTCGCGGCGGCTCGCGGATCTGGCGTATGTAATCGACCCGCGGCGCACGCGGAAGATCTTCCTCGACACGCACAAACGATTCTACCTGGTCGTTTGCCAAGTCCATTGCGATGCGCCGGGGTTTCCGCGTGCGGCGCGCGAAGACGTGTGCCGGGCGGGATTCGTGGTGCGCCGGCGGACGACGGATATTCCGCCGGCCGGCGCGAAGCAGGCCGGCGCGATACTCAAGAGCATCAACACGGCGCGGAGCAGGCTCGGAGCCCTCGACACCGAGGCGCAGGTTGCGACGAAGCAGCTGTCGTACATGGCGACCGCCGCTGCGGGGGCAGGTGCGCCGAGCGGAAGTGCATCGGCGTTCGCCAAAGTGCTGATGAACGAAGCGATCGTCACGTCGGTCGACCGTCAACGCGCAAGCACGCGTGCGCTGATCGAGCTCGAGCGCTCGAGACTCTTCGAATGGACCGCCACCTTCAAGGTGGCGCCGCGGCTGCAGGGGTGGTTCAACGATCCGTCGCTGGAGAAGATCGGCGCGTGGGCGGACGTCGCAGAGAACCCCAGCGGACTGAATGGCGAGGCCGTGTTTCCGATGTATCCGCTCATTCCTCCGAAAAGCGACAAGGCGCACGCCGGACGCTTCGGGACGATCTACTTCGGCCTCCTGCCAACAGGCACGGGCGAGACGGACACGAAGGGCAACGCGCGCTTCGACGACCAGCAGTACTACGAAGTGACATGCTTCGCCGAGCGGCACCTCATTCCGCATGATCGCGGCAGTCCCTGCAGCTGCCCCGATTCGCTGTTCTGGAGCCTGCCCACGGCGCCGTATCGGCTCGCCTCGCACTTCGACGTTGCCGGCACGAGCAAGCGACCGGTAACGGTGCAGATGCCGGACATCGAGGCCCTTGCCGCACAGGCGACACCGTCGTTCGGCGTCGCCTTCGCGAAGCCGCCGAAGTCGCTGATGGTGACGGGCGACAGCACGGGGAAGATGAAGACGTTGGGGCAGTCGTCGCTGCCGGAGATCTGCAGCTTCTCGATTCCGTTGATCACGATCGTCGCGTCGTTCGTGTTCGAGCTGTTCCTGCCGATTGTGATGCTCGCCTTCGGGCTGTGGTTCATGTTGAAGCTGAAGTTCTGCATCCTGCCGGAGGTGGAAGTCGCGGCCGGAGTGACGGCCGAGATCCGGCTGGATGTATCGCTGAAGGCGGAGTTGGATATCACCGCGGCGGTGAACGCCAGCATCGACGCGAATTTCGGCCCGGGCAAACCACATGCGTCCAGCGAGATCGCCCACGCGCTCAAGACGAACTTCTCGCCGATCGCCACGGCGAACATGGAAGTTGCCGTGGTCGCAGCGGGTACTGGCAACGGCCCCGATCTCACCGACGGAATCGAGTTCGAAGTGGAGGTCGCGCATCCATGAGCATCCTGCGCTTCCTCGGTCGCGGCTGGAGCGCACCCGTTGCGCCGGACAGCGCCACACGTCGGCTCGAGTACGCCGAAGGCCCCAGCAAGATCGAACAGTCCATCCGCATCATCATCGAGACCGAGCCGGGCGAGCGGATCATGCGACCGTCGTTTGGCTGCGGGCTGCGACGCTACCTGATGCGGCCGAACACCGGTGCGACGCGCGCGATGATCCGCCACGATGTGGAACTCGGGCTCGCGAACTTCGAGCCACGCATCAGCGTCAACAGCGTGCTGGTGGATCCGGGGGACGACCCGTCGCTGGTGCTGATTCGCATCGCTTACGTCCACGTGCGCGACAACCGACCCGGGAACCTCGTGTTCCCGTTCTACCTGGAGTAGCGCGTGCCCCTTCCGTCTCCGATCCTCGACGACCGGTCGTACCAGCAGCTGCGGGACGAGCTGGTGCGGCGCATTCCGGTCTACGCGCCGGAGTGGACGGACCACAACGCGAGCGATCCCGGCATTACGCTCGTCGAGCTGTTCGCGTTCCTCGGAGAAAACCTGTTGTTCCGGTTCAACCAGATTCCGGAGACGACAAAACTCGCGTACCTGAAGCTCTTGCGCGTCCCCATGCGCCCCGCCGTGCCGGCGCGCGCGATGATCGTGCTCGAGCGCTCGGACAGCGGCCCGGGATCGTCCGATGGCGTGATAGTGGATCTCGGAACGGCGGCCAACACAGGGAGCGTTGCATTCGAGACGACAACGGAAGTGGTCGCGTGGCCGCTGACGGCGGTGGCGGTGGCGCGCATCGCGGCGCCGGTGCCGACCCAACCCGAGGCAATCGACTTCGCCAACGCGTCCATCGACGCACTCGACGGGTTGGGCGACACACAGGAACCGGCATACTACGCTACCGAACACGTGCCGCTGGATCCGGCCGATCCGGCGGCGATGCCGGTGAATGTGCGCGCCGCGGTGGACGGCGCGCTGTGGATCGCGTTGCTCGCCACCAAAACCACCGACGTCGCCAAACTCGGGCGCGCGCTGATCAACATCGGCTTCGTGCCAGACGAGGAGATCGTGGGCATCGCGGACGTGGACGCATGTCCCGGCGTGATGCCGAGCGACAACGGGCCGGAAATGATCTGGCAGGTGAGCACACCTGTCGTGACCGCTGGCGTACCGAAGTTCCAGACGATTGCCGTCGAGGGCGACACCACGCGGGGACTCACACAGCAAGGCGTGCTTCGTCTTCGCCTGCCGATGGACACGACGACCATCGGCGTTCCGGATCCAGGCGACGAATACCTCCTCGGCACCGGCAGCTTTCCGCCCGCGCTCGAGGACCAGGAACAGGCGAAGCATCTCGTCTGCTGGATTCGTGCGTCGCGCCGAGCGTCGGACCGGCCGATCGGTCGCGTGATGTACGTCGGCGTGAACGCCACCGAGGTGTTGCAGGCGCGAACCGCAAAAACGGAATTCCTCGCTGTCGGGACGGGCGACGCAGGGCAGACACATCCGCTCGTGAACCATCCAGTGCTCGCGCGCACGGCCGAATTGCAGGTCGAGGAAGACGGACGCTGGGTGGACTGGACCGAGGTGGATGGCTTCGAAGGCAGTACGAGCGAGTCGCGACATTATGTGCTCGACGCGGAAGCAGGCACCGTGCGCTTCGGCAATGGCGTGCGCGGCCGCGCGCCGCAGATCGGCCAGCGCATGCGGGTGCGACGGTATCGCTATGGCGGCGGCGCGGAGGGGAACGTCGGCCCCAAGGCCATCACCAAGCTCGATGGTCGGTCACAGGTGAAGGCGAACAACCCGCTTGCGGCGCGTGGCGGCGCGCCAGCGGAATCGATTGCCGAAGCGCTCGAGCGCGTGCCGGGAGAGCTGCGTCGCCATGACCGCGCCGTGACGATGGGCGACTTTCAGGAGCTCGCCCTCGCCACGCCGGGCGCTGACGTGGGCCGCGCGGATTGCCTGCCGCTCTTTCGTCCGCCGAAGAATCTCGCTGATGTACCGTCGCCAGCCCCGAATGCACCGTTCGACGAAGCGGCTGGCGTCGTGAGCGTGGTCGTCTGGCCGCGCGAGGACCGGAAGCGGCCCAACGCGCCGATGGCGAGTCGCACGCTGTTGCGTGAAGTGTGCGAATGGCTCGACGCGCGTCGCCTCGTGACGACGGAGCTCTACGTCATTCCGCCCACGTATCGCAAGATTGCCGTGGCCGTTGGCCTGCGCGCGAAGCCGGGATACGGGATCGAAGCCGTGCGTCGTTGGGTGGAGCTCGTGTTGCGCCAGTATCTCGCTCCGCTACCGCCATACGGGCCCGACGGTCTTGGCTGGCCACTCGGTCGCGCCGTGTATGGTCCCGAGCTCGAAGCGGCTGCGTTGCAGGTGGAGGGCGTGGAGCTGCTCGAGGGACTCTCCGTATCCGCATGGAACGAAGCCCTGCAATCGTGGGATGCACCGCGCCGGACGCCGGTGTTGCTCCACGCCTGGGAGGTACCGGAACTCAGCGAGATCACGGTGGTCCAGGGCACACCGCTCGTCCCCGGCGAAGCGCTCGGCCCCGTCTTGCCGAGCAAGACTCCCGTTCCTATTCCCACGTTGCGGGAGACGTGCTGACATGAGCGAGCTCCGTCCATTCGCGCTGGTCCGCGACGGCGATCAGTGGGTTCGAAGCGCGTTCGACCGCACGTTTCTCGAATACCAGAGCGGCATCGTGGAGCTTGCGTGGACGACGAAGACGCTCGCGAGCGACACGCCCGCGACGACGCCCGGAGCCGGGCTCGCCTTCGACAACCAGTGCCGATTGTATCACAGTGTACCTGGTGCCGGCGCGGTGGAGCGAGTGCGTTGGGCCGCTCGTGATGCACTTGCACCGAGCGGCGGTGCCGCGGCATCGGTGAACCTCTTCGCATCGGTGGTGAACGCGGCGCTCGGTGACTTCGCCAGCGGAACGGCGCCATCGGTACTGCACAATCCGCGCGGAGTCGCGGTCGACGAAAATGACCGGCTGTTCGTCGCTGAGTCAGGCGGCAATCAAGTTCTGGTCTACGATCTGTGGAGTGAGCGGCTGCTGCGGCGCATACCGTTCGCGGGCGAGCGCCCAACCGATCTCGCAGCGCATGGCGCATTCGTGTGGGTCGTGCTCGCGGGGACGGGCCGAGTCGTGAAGATCACAGCGGGTGGCGGGCCCGATGACGTCGTCCTTCCTGCCGGCTGCACGAATCCATCGCGCATCGCGGTGTCGCTGGATGGCACCATGGCGGTGCTCTGCGATGCCGCCGAAGGGGCAGCACAGACGTGGATCCTCGATCACACGGGCAAGGCGCGCGAGACAATCGCCGAACCGTTTGCAACGGATATCGAATGGGAATCGAGTTCGGTGCTGGTCATCGCGCGCCGGCCGGGTGCGGATTTCATTCGACTGCGTGTCGGCCAACCGGCACGCGAGCTCGTGGGTCCGCTGCGCGCGCGCGGATACGACGGTCTGGGTATCGTGCGCACTCCCGAGCGTGTGCCCGACGCGTCGGGACACGAATGCCACTGCGGTGGCACCTGCGGGTGCGATGGAGGGTCATTCCGCATCGGCTACTGGACGGCGAACGGCCTCCGGCTCGCGGTGCCGGCACGTTTGCTGTACGAACGGGAAGGGCGAGTGACGACGTATCGTCTCGACAGCGGCGCGTTCCAGACACAGTGGGGACGCGTCTTCCTCGACGCGTGCATTCCACTCGGCACCAGCGTTCGGATTCGTGCCCTTGCGCTCGACGAGACCGACGACGGCGCAACGATGCCGCGCACGCCGCCGGCGAGTCTCGAGCGTGTCACGATCCTTCGGCCAGACCTGTCGCCGCCAATGCCGCCGCTGGCGAGTACTCCCAAGGACGATGTGGTGGAGGGCCGCATCCACGAGCGCGAGAGCGGACGCGAGCTTCCGTGGACGCAACCGGGAAGCGACGATTCCTTCCGGACCTACGAAGGCTGGCTCGACGCGCCGCCTGGCCGCTACCTGTGGCTCACGCTGGAGCTTCGCGGTAACACGCAAAGCTCGCCGCGCATCAAGTGCATTCGCGCCGAGCATCCGGCGCACGACTACCTGCGTAGGCTGCCGAAGTTGTTCTCGCGCGACGAGCGCGAAGCGTCATTCCTGCGACGGTATCTCGCGATGTTCGAGGGATTCCTCGGCGAAGCGGAAGCGCGTGGGGTCGATCGCGATGTGCTTCTCACTCCGCGCACTGCCCCCGATGAAGTGCTGCCCTGGCTCGCCAGCTTTCTGGGCCTCGTGCTGGACGAGCGCTGGGCGAGTGCGCCAAGGGTGGGTGGTCGCACCGCCGATGCGCGTCGCGACATCATCGAGCTCGCCGCATGGCTGTTCCGGTTCCGCGGAACGGTTGCGGGTCTCAAGAAGTTCATCGAGTTGTATGTGGGAGTGGATGTCATTCTCCTCGAGCATTTCCGGTTGCGCGCAGGCCTGTCCGCCATGCTGGGCGGCTCCGGTGCCTCGGCGGCGAGTTCGATGCTCGGCGTGGGTTTCCGACTCGGCGACTCGCGCAGCGAGCCGGGGATGTCTGCGTCGGCTGCTGACGCACATGCCCATCGCTTCACGGTGCTCATTCCCGCGTCGCTCACCGAGGATCAATTGGACGTGGTCCGGCAGATTCTGGTCGTGCACAGGCCGGCGCACACCATCTTCGACATCTGCACCGTGGGCGCAGGAATGCGGCTCGGGCGCGGGCTGCATGTCGGCCTGTCATCGATGGTCGGTGCGACGGGAGGCTTCGCCACGGCGCAGCTCGGAAATAGCGCGCTCGGTCGCGGCGCGATCATCGGGCGCCCGTCCGGTGGGAGCACCATCGGCGCAAGCCGGCTCGGCACCACGGCGAGGGTCCGGTAATGACCGACGTGAGAATTGCGCACCTTCGCAAGCGCTACCGAATTCCGGCCCACCTTGTGACCGAGCGTACGCGCCTGGACCGCGTCCTCGCGTCGGCGATGGACGATGAGCTCTTCGAAGCGGCACTCGAGCGCGCCGGCATTCCAGCCGACGAGGAGATCTGCCTTCGCCGCGTGGAGTGGTTGGTGCGAGTTGACGACGCGCAGGCGGACGCGCGCCTCGCCGTCACGTGGAGCGTCGCGCTCGCTGATGCGATCGCGCAGTACGTCACCAAGGGTGGCGCGGATGTCGTTCGATATCGAACGCGATATCTCGCGTTTCTGGACATGGCCTGTTCCGCTATGAGCGGTGATGTCGAGCGCGCGTGGGCGTGGCGGGCGCTCGGCATCTGGCGTGCGCCCGATGCGCTGCAGGTGAACGAAGCGCGCGCCGAGGTGCTTTCGGCGCTTGCACGCGAGCCGCGGTGGGCGCCGTCTGTGCTCGCCACGCTTGCAGGGCGCAATCTGCTGTGGTTGCTGGTGACGGGGGTAGCGGCGGAGCAATGGGTTACCCTGGCGCGTGCGTCGCTTGTGGACTGGAATGTGAGCGAGGGTGCCGTGCGTGGTCTGCTCGCCGTGATGGAAGGCGAAGACAACCCGTTGAGCGAACATCATGATGACACGACGGTCGCGGCCGCATCACGAATTGTGACTACATCGCTGCTGACCCGCGTGGCCGGGAACGCTTTCCAGGGAAGCCCCACGCTACTGGGTAGCCGGTTGCTCGCTGGTGCCCTGGCACTGTTGGCGATGCTGGAGGCCGAGCCGGCGCTCGTTGCGTCAGCACGAGCGCGGTCCGTGATGCGCCTTGTCGCGCGACACATCGTGGGAGACGAGAGCGTCGTCGCGAACGTGGCGAGCGGGAGGCCGATTCGCCAAGCGCCGCACGGACAGGAGCAAGACGGCCCCGCAAATTACACTCACGCGGCGCACGCGCTTCCCGCGCGCGCGCCTACCGCGAACGCCAACGATAACACAGACGCGCCCCCGCTTGACGACCGACCGCGCGCACGGACGCAGTGGGGAGGCTTGCTCTTTCTCCTCCACCTCGTTCATGCGCTCGATCTCCCGTCGATCATGCAGCGCGACGGTGCCCTGGCCACGCGGTCGCTGCGCTGGAGTCTCCATCAACTGGGCATGATGCTGACGCTGGCAGGTGCGGATGAACCGGCGACGCTCGCGTTCGTCGGTGTTGCGCCAGGAGCGAGGCCGCCATCGGCCAATGAGCCACTCGCCACGGCTGGCGAGCTCGCGGCAATTCGAGAGGCGCATATCGCGATCGTCACCGAATTGCGCGAACGCGTCAACGCATCGGACGAGGAGAGCGACGCGGCGCTCATTCAACGCATCACGCGGCGCAGTGCGGAGATCCTCGTCGAACCGGCGTGGTTCGAAATTCGCCTCGCCCTTGCCGGCCTGAGCACGGAAGTCCGGCGTGCCGGTCTGGATCTTGATCCCGGCTGGATTCCCTGGCTTGGCGCCGTGGTGCGGTTCGTCTATGTCTGAAGCGACGTGCATGACGAACGTCTTGGCCAACGCCGAGCACCTCGCGAATCAGGTGGCGGCAGTTGCCGGCCGGCTCGCGGAAATGCTCGCGAAGGCGTGCATTTCCTGCGACGAGGCCGTGGCGCCGGGAATCGCGTTTCTCCGGTCCGTTGCACTAGCGGCCACTGCGCAGTCCGGCGAGCCACGCGAGGAAGCCGGTCATCCAATCGAGCGTCTCACCGCAACATACGAGATGCTGCGCGTGGAACGTGATCTCCTGCTGCTCGCGGGCATGGCCGAAGAGCACGAAGGATTCGCCATCCTCTTTCGCACGCTGCATCCGCGCGGTGAGCCGCGGCCGACAGTGGGACTGGCGGCGCAACTGCTGTGTGAGTCGCCGAGCGACCGGATGATGCTGCGCAAGCTGCTCCTCACTGGCGCCAGCGCGCGCAGCGGGGCGATCCTGCTCAGCGAGGATGGCCCATTCTACGAGCGGTCGCTGCTGCTCGCTGACGCACTCTGGCCCGCGCTCGCTGGTGTGGACGTGTGGCCTGCGCGTGTGCGTCCGCTCGCTTGCGCGACGGAAGCCAGCGGGCTGGAGGAGTGGCTCGACAGCGAACAGGTGGCGCGAGCCGTCGCCGCGCTGCAGCGAGGGGGGCCGGCGCTCGTACTCGTCGTTGCCGACGATGAACTCGGAGCAGTGCATCGCGCGGTCGCGATGGCGCGCCACGGCGTCGTTCCTGCCGTGGCTGTGGAGTATCCCGCGAATGCGGGCGACGACACCCAGCGATGGATCGCGCTGCACGCGGTTGCCCGCGGAGTCGTACCCATCGTGCGCGTCACGGCGGCCGCGGACGGCCCGACTCGCGGTGCCCCCGCGTTTCGCGATGCGCCGACGCCTGTTGTCCTCTGCGCGCGTGCCGGCGCATTGGTCGTCCGAGGCTCGCGACCAGTGTTCCATGTGACGGCGGATCGACTCCCGGTCCGTTCGCGCAGTCGTCTCTGGACCGCGTTGCTTCCCGAACTGCGCGAGGACGCGCCGCTACTCGCTGCTCGCTACGCGCTCGAGCCACATGCAGTGCGCGACATCGCTGCTGACGTGCGCGAGCGAGCGAGCGCGGAGGAGCGCGTGCCGAACGGAACCGACGTCGCGGACAGCGTGCGTACGCGTGCAAACCTCGCCACGGCAGGCGGTGTGCGCGTCGTTCATCCGGTGGCGACCTGGAATCAGCTCATCCTGCCCAACGACCGGAAGCACCAACTCCGTGAGGCGCTGGATCGCCTGGTGCAGCAGGGACGGGTGCTGGACGATTGGGGATTTCTGGCCGGGCGGCCCGGCGCACGAGGCGTGCGGATGCTATTCGCTGGGCCGCCCGGTACCGGCAAGACGCTCGCCGCCGAAGTGCTGGCGCACACCCTTGGCGTAGACCTGCTGGTGGTGGACCTCGCGCGCGTGGTCTCGAAATGGATTGGGGAGACGGAGAAGAATCTCTCCGACGTCTTCGATGCCGCTGAACGGACGCAAGCCGTGCTCCTCTTTGACGAGGCGGACGCGCTGTTCGGCAAGCGCACCGAGGTCAACGACGCGCACGACCGCTACGCAAACCTAGAAACGGCCTATCTCCTCGCTCGCGTCGAGCGATTCGACGGCCTGGCCATCCTGTCCACGAACCTGCGAGAGAACATCGACGCGGCGTTTACGCGACGGCTCGAGTTCGTCGTCGACTTCGACGAACCGTCCATCGACGAGCGCGCTGGAATCTGGCGCTGCCACATTCCGGATCGCGCGCCGCTCGCGGCCGATGTGTGCGTGGACGAGTTGGCGTCGCTCTATCCAATCGTCGGCGGCCTCATTCGGAACGCCTCGGTGGCGGCCGGATTCCTGGCGTCCGCCGCTGACAGCCCGATCACCCGCACCGATTTCGTCCGCGCCGTGCGGCGCGAATACGAGAAGTCCGGACGCGCCTTTCCCGGCGCCCCAGCAGGCACGTTCACTTCGTAGGAGGACGGTATGGCGATCACCCTCGTGCAGTATTGGCAGCAGGAGCGCGACATCCACGAAGCGGCGCAGACGGCGGCGCAGAACGACCTCGCCATGTCACAGGCGGCATTGGTCGCGGCGAAGACGTCGCTCGACACGCGCGTCGCCGCGCTCGAGAAGCTCAGCACTGACATCGCGACCAATCGCGGCAAGCTTGCCACCACGTCGGTACCGTCGCAGGTGACAGCGCTCAACAACACCATTCGGGACCAGATCGTTCAACATCGCACGATGCAGGGTGCCATCCTCGACGATCAGGACACCATTGCGTCCGCTCAGTCGGACACGGATGCGGCCACCTCCGTTCTCAAGCGGACTACTACGCGCGTCGCCGCCAGCAGTGCGGCGCTCACCGCCGCGACGGAGGCGAGCAAGAAGCGACAGTTGCTCAAGTCGCAGCTCGCCGCACCGCCATTCGACACCATGCAGGCGGACGCCACCGCGCTGGAGGCCAGCGCCGCCGCTACCGACGCGAAAGCGCAGATCGACGCAAACTTTCCGGCGCCACTGCAGGCAATCGCGTTCAAGCGTTACGCCACGCGCGCAGCGCGCGCTGCGCAGATCCGCCAAACCGTGAGCGATGCCGAAGCGGCGCTCGGTACGGCACTCTCAACTAACACGGGACTGGCCGGTGATGCCGCGAAAAAGGCGACCGACTTCCGTCACGCGGAGCAGGCGCTCAACGACTACGGAACGCGCGCGAAGATGCGATACGATCACGCCGTCGCCGTGCTCACTGACCTTCAGGCCATCAAACTGGGCACCCGGAGCCCCGACCTCCTGTCGGTGCAGGAAAAGCTCGACGTCGCGCCGAGTGTCGCCCGCACCGCCGCGGAGACCAACGCGGAGCCGCTCGACGCGGACCGCAAAGACGTCTACACGGCACGCAACGACCTCGACGTGCAGACGCTGACGCAGATCGGCGCCGACGTCGACAAGCTCGCCACGGATCCCGCCATGAAGGCCAAGCGCGATGCCATCGTCGCCAAGGCTGCCTCGCTCAAAACCGCACAGGACGCGCTCGTGACCAGCGGAGAGCGAAAAACGCTCGACGAGTGGCAGGTGGTGGTGCAGGATGCCGCCTGGCGCGCGTTGATCGACTACTACGAAACGGCGGCCGCGCTCACCGAGCTCAAGGCAACGGCGCCAGCGACCCTCGCGGCGGCCCTGGACACGGCGGAGGACGCGTACGCCGTCGCGCTCGGCGCCGCTGCCAAGGCGCAGCGCCAGTCGGACGCACTCGGCGATGTGGTCACGCTGCGCGCCGCGCGCGCCGATGCATCGGCGGCGTCACTTTCTGGTCGTCTGCTCAGCGCCGTTCGCGGCGACAGCTTCTAGGAGATTCCATGGCCACCACTGCCCTTGACGCCGGCTGCGGATGCGGCGGCGCCGAGCATGACTCGGGAGACGGAGCGTTGCCGGCGAATCCGTTCACCGCGCTGCAATACCACTTCGGCATGCTGCTCGGCGTCGACGATCTGGAGACGGCGCAGGCCTACCCGCGCGGCAAGATCCGCTTGCACAACGCCTGGCTGCATCGCGAGGGCGTCGTGTGGGGACTCGACGTCAGCTTCAACACGCGTCGAGAGCTCGTCGTCAAGCCTGGTCTCGCGCTCGATGCTGCCGGCCGCGAGCTCCATCTCGACGCCACCGCCTGTGTGGACCTCGGCAAGTGGTACGAGAAGCACAAGGACGACGAAGGGTTCGTCTTTACCGACGATGGGTCGGGCGGCAAGCGATTCGACGTGCACGTCGTTGCCCGCTTCCGCGCGTGCCTTGCGCGACCCGTTCCAGCGATCGCCGATCCGTGCGCCGGTTCCGAGCTGGATACGGCATTCTCTCGCGTGTCGGAGACGATCGAGCTGTTGCTGCGGCCAGGAAAGGCTCCGCCGAAGGACCTCGGCTATCATCGGCTGCGCATCCTGTTCTCGCTCGAGAACGACGCGCCTCCGTACGCCGAAGTGAAGACGCGCCGTGACTCAATTCTCGCGATGGCAGTGGACCAGCAACCGCGCGCCTACCTCGATGCGTTTCGGGAATTCGCGGCGCTCGATGAAATCGATCTCGTACCACAGTTCGATGAGTCTGGGGTGGTGTCGTCGCTGTTCCCAGAGGATCCAACCGAAGTTGTGCTGGCCGATGTCAATGCCATCGATGTGCGGCCGGCCGCTGGCGTCGGCGCCACGGGATGGTCGATCGTCGCTCCGGTGCCCGTGCCGAACGTTCGCGTACGCCGGTCGCACGTCGCGACGGCGACGATCCAGGAGTTGCTGTGCGGACCACTGTTCGCTGCGCTTGCCGCCGCGCCGCCGTCGCCACCCCCAACTCCGCCGCTGCCGCCGCCGGCACCCGGGACACCGGCGCCAGCGGTTGTGATGCCCCCAAACGCACCCGTGTCGCCGAGCCCCACCGTGGATACGGAGGGCACAGTTACCGGCGACGCCGGCGGACCACGCGTGGACCCTGCGAACGCGAAGATCACCTCGAGCCAAAGCATCAGCCTCGACTTCTCAGCGCCATTGTCGTTGCGCGGGGTGGGGCCGGAGCAGTTCAGCGTGACCGCGTACTCTGCTGAGGGGGGCTGGACCACGCTCGCTATCTCCGATGTGAAGCTCGACTCGGCGGTCGACAACGTGGTGCTCGACCTCAAGGACGCCATTCCCACGGGCCACATCATCAGGCTCATCGCGCGCGGCACTGGGCCGCAGCCCCTCCTGGGCACCGATCACGTTCCGCTCGCCGGCGCCGTCGGTGGGCCTGCCGGCTCGGTGAACGACGGGCACGACTTCGTCATCATGCTGCAGAGGAACTAACCGTGTCGCCACTCATCAACGAAGGCACCGACCTCGCGCTGCGCTTCGCGAGTGCGAGCGGGCAGACCGTCGTCAACGCCGACTCGCCGCTCACGCGGCTCAACTATTTCGACGGCAAGTTCCTGCGCGCCGATGACCTCCGTCGCGAGCAGAGCTACATGCGCCAGCTCGTGCAGTTTTCCAATCAGGGGCTCGGCGCGGGGATCGTGTACGGCATGGACACCGTGCTCGACAACAAGGGCCGTCTCAGCATCGGTGCCGGCCTCGCGATGGATTCAACGGGGCGCACGCTGCTCATCGGACAGACGGCGACCCTCGACGTCGCGGCGCTCATCGACGCCTCGCGACGCATCGCATCATCACGGCTGATGAAGACAGGGCTGGCCGCAACCGGTGCCGAGTTCGGCGATTGCATCGAGAGCAGCGCCCCACCTGCAGACGGACTCACCCCCGCCGGATCGCTGTACGTCATCTGTGTGGGCCACGCTGAATCTCTGTGTGGTACCGAAGACGTATACGGACGTCTCTGCGAAGAGGCGTGCGTGACGGCGACGGACCGGCCGCTCGTGGTGGAGGGTGTCGTCGTCCGCGCGTTGCCGCTCACACTGCGCACGCCTCTCGCAAGCTCTCGCGTGCCGCTTGACCGGCGCCACCTCCGCTCGCTCGTCGCATCGGCGTACTTCGAGGACGAGCGTCATATCGTCGAGAGTCTCATATCGCGTGCCGGCCTCGCGCTCGATACGTGGTGCGTCGGCGCCGAGCTGTCCGCTGTGGGATGCGTGCCGCTCGCCGTGATCAGTCGTGCGGGTGCCGCTACCGTTTTCCTCGACGCGTGGACGGTCCGTCGCGAGCGAATGAACGCACCCGCGAAGCGCTACTGGGCGTGGCGCATGGCTATGCGGCCGTGGGACGTATTTCTCGCGCACGTGCTCCAGTTCCAGTGCCAGCTGCACGAAGTGCTCGGCGACGATCCCTCGGATCCCGGCAACGTCGATCCGTGCGCGCCGCAGCAGTCCGTCCTCAGCGAAACCGCGAAGTATCTGAGCGAGGTCGACCAGACGTACACGCAGCATATCGAAGCGCTGGCGAAGCTCGACCTGGCGTCCAACGCATTTCAGCCGCAGGACGCGCGGTTCCAATTGCAGGGAGGTGTCGCGAGTCTGGCCCGGCTCCGCGAGCGGATCGACGGCGCGCTCAAGGTGATGATTGCCGGACCGCGCAGCCGTGTGTTGATCAACGGCGGTATCGTCGAGCTTCCGTCCGCGGGATACTTGCCGGTGGTGCCAGGTACCGTCACCGTGAACGATCAGGTACGTCGCCTGCTTGGCGAAGGCCTCGACCTTCGCTTTTGCATCGTGCGCCCCGACTTCGTGCCGCACGCGCTGGAAGAAGCACAGCACATGGAGCGCATTTCGCTGCTCGAAGGCCTCGACGATCCCCAGGCGAAGCCGGAGGTGGACATTCTCGTGCCGAATGGCGACCTGCTCCTGACCACTGCGTCGAGTCTCACCGGCTTTGATACGCAGTTGAGGCTCCTGCCAACCATGTCTGCCTCGCTGGCGGGGGCGAACAGTGCGACCATCACCTCGTCGTCGGCGCCGCCGAAACCGCTCATGGTGCACGGCGCGGCGCGCGGCGAGTCGAATGGGACGGGTGGCTCGTTCCACTTCGCTGGCGCACAGGAAGCCGTGGCAGCGAAACAGGTCATCGGTCTCGTGAGCAGCATGAACGATTTCGTCGCGGCCAAGGCGAAGACGCGTGACACGATGCTGCGCACCGCCGTGCGCAACACGACCGCAGGCAGCTTTGGTTTCGCGCGCTCCGCAACCCCGGTGGACGACATTCTCTCTCGCTTCTCAGCGCGAGCGGTTGCGGCGGCGGGCGCGCCGATCGACACCGCAGGTGCACCGATGACGAGTCCCTCGGGCGAGCTCACGAACGCCGCGGCGGCCACGCCGCCGGCGCCGCTCGTCGGTATCTGGACCACGATGCGCACCGAGCGCGACCCCTACACCTTGGGTGTCGCTGAGACGACGCCGATGAGCGTGGAGTTCACGCTGACGTCCGAGCGGACGACCGCCACAGGCGCGGATACGCATGTGCTCATGCGCATCCGTGCTTTCGCCACGTTCAGCGCGACGCAAGCGCCCGTGGATGGACCCAGTGGCCGCGTGATGACGGGAAACCTGTCGGGCACCTACACGGTGCAGGCATTTCTCGAGACCACCACTGGCGCCGACAACACCAAGCCGTTCGACGTCGACGTCAAGCTGCTCCGCACTGGCAACGCGGCGTCGGGCACGGTGCGTGTGCAGTTCGGCACTGGGGCTGCCTCCTACCAGTTCCAGACCGATGCGTCGTGGGGCGGGCAGCCGCTCGAGGCCACGCTCAAGCTCTCGCTGCTTCTGGGGCAACGGCTGCAGGTGGCCGGTCTGCCGAGTCTGCTCGAAGTGCTCAGTGCGAACGCCATCACGGATCCCGAGGCGCTCGCTGAAGGCGGCGGGCTGCGCCTGTTGTCCACGAATGCGCTCGGATTGATCGGCGACGAACTCACGCGCGCCACCCAGAACGGCATTGCATTCGTGGATGTCGCCGAGCGGTTGCTCTTCCCGCCGCCGCCTCCACCGACGGATGATCTCACTGTACGCGCTACGCTGGACTGGGTGCTGTTCCACCGTCGTCGCACCAAGCGGTGCGCACCATCGGTATCGCAGCCGGCGTCTACGGCGGCTCGTCGGTATCAGCTCTACACGTTCCGCGCGAAGAACCAACAGGAAGTGGACCTGGTTCGACGCACGTTGCAAACGAGCGGCACCTTCACGCGCGGACTACGCCGCGTGGATGCGCTGGAGTTCGCGAGTGGCGCCGGCACCCTGGTGACGCCAAGCGACGCGCTGCTGAGCGATTGGACAGCGGCGCAGCCGGGGAACACGCTGGTATATGGCTTCATCGCGACGTCCGTGGCCGCTGATGCACCTTTGGCGAACGCCCGCCTCGCACGTGCCGCGAGGGGCGTCGCGGCAATCTCGCCATTCGATCCGGTGCAGGGCGTGCTCGAAGTATTGCCATCAGTGCCGGCGACGATGACGGTGCCGGGGACCGATGGTGTGCTATTGCTCGTCACACTCGATGCGGTGCACACGACATGTCATGACGTATATCGTGTCGTGCTGGACGCGGAGGCGCAGCGTTACCTGAAGCAAAGTCTGCTCGACCGGCTCCTCACATTGCCGGGCACGACCAATCTCGGCGAAGCCCAATTCGACGACGGCTCGACTATCGTCGATGCGGCGGACGCTGCGGCACTGAAGCAGCTGTGGAAGGGTGCCGGCGTCGTAGCGCCAGCGGAGGTGTACGTGTTCCCGAAGCCGAACGACACGTCGGGTGGCGATGACGTGACGCTGACGGCGCGCGGACGCGCGATCGCGGACGCGCTCGGCGGCACTGCGAACACCACGGTGCAAACGGGCCAGGCGCAAGGGGCATGGCCCGTTGGGGCAACCTGTCCGGTGGTCACGGTCGTCGGCGTGCCAGCGCAGCGCCTGCTGCGTGTAGTGATGATCGAGACTGGTGGGCAGGTTGGCATGCCCGTGATGGCCCGCGTTCCGATCGTCAACGATGTCGTTGGGTTCGACGGCACGAGTGTGCAACAGGACGCGCGCTTCAAGGCGATGATCAAGGAACTCGAGGCGTTCTTCGCGCCAGGCAAGATCCTTCGAAGCCTCATCGGACTCGAGCTCGCAACCAACAGTGCCTTGGACACCGCCGCGAATGATCGGCTCGAATCGATGTTCAAGACGTTGGCGAGCACTACGCCACCGATCACGGATGGCTCTCATCCACGTCAACCTCGACGTGTGCGCGCGGCCACGACGAGTGAAGCGGCGTTTTTCGGCGAAAACGGCGTGAGCGTAGACGATCTACTGGTGATGACGATTACGCAGTCCATCAACGCGTGACGCGCGGGGGATCGCACGGGGTCGGACTACCTCGTGCGACTTCCCGGAAAGCGACGGGAGGGGTGATTGTCAGCGACCAGCGGCCGGACCGGCAAGGCAGCCACACACGCGCTGGCAGAACAGGTCAAGCCGCGCGTGGCAGTGCCGACCGCCGCGCCGTTAAATCGTGTTTGGAGCGGCCTGGCACTCGGCGGTCCCGCTCGGTTGCTGGTCAGCCCGCCGAACGATCCGCTCGAGCGCGCCGCTGATGCGACGGCGGAAAGGGTGCTCCGCGCGCCCTCGGGCACAGCATCCCCCTCACGCGGTGAGACGAACGGAGTGCGGGCCGGGGCATCCGTCCCACGCGCCCATCTACCGGCCAGCAACCTGACATCGGGCAGTGGCGAACCGCTGGATGCCGTCACACGCTCATTCTTTGAGCCGAGGTTCGAACGCGATCTCTCCGACGTGCGCGTGCACCGCGATGCATCGGCAGCGGCATCGGCAAGGGCGATCGATGCGAAGGCCTTCACATACCAGAACCACATCGCGTTCAGTGCCGGTCGCTACGAACCAGCCAGCGCGGAGGGTAAGAGACTTCTCGCGCACGAGCTGGCACACGTCACGCAAGGCGCAGCAGGCGCACCGCGCGTCTGGCGCAAGGGCGAAGCACATGTCGAAGGTGGTGAGGCGCTGATCAACCCTCCCGAGCCACAGCCCGCGGCGGAAGAAGTCGACCTTCTGCAAGTGGTGTCGACGGGAATGGATTCGGCCGCGCTGGTGCTGGGAGATGCCGGACTCGAGCTCGCGTGGAGCAAGGGCAAGAACAACGTGTTCATCGGCCTGCACCCCAAGTTCGTGAAAGTGTACGACTCGAAGGGCAAGGCACTGGGCGGCAAGATTCCCATGAAGGACGTCAAGGGTATCCGGTTCACGCCAGGCGTGTACGCAGAGACACCAGCGGGAAAGCTCGTTGCCCTCACCATCTCGGCTGATGGGAAGCAGGTCGGCATCTACTCCGGCTCGCGCGTCGTGGGCATGCGCGACTACACCAAGGAAGAACAGGCGGCGATCGCCGAAGAGGTGAAGAAGGCAGAGGAAGAAGCGCGTCCACAGAGAACGCTCGCCTTCATGGAATTCAATCTCGTGGATCTGATCAGCGATCCCGCGAAGATGCGCGAGCAAGCAGCGATGGTGCCCGACTCGCAGCTGATCGTCTTCGTGCCTACCTACGAAGCGAGCGGCAACTCAGGAAAAGGCGCGGGCGGTTCACAATCGCTCTACGCGAGCCCGATAGAAGGCCGTGGTGATGGCTTGGCGGCGAACGCGCCTCCGTGGCCTGTGTCCATTGAAGGGCCGAAGCTCGTGCCCCTCGACTCGACCCCGACCTTCGAGGGCAAGGTCGATTGGACGGCGAACGGCAACGATGGCAACGTGGCCGCGCAGGTGATTTCCATCGTCGGTGAGTCCATCCACTACCAGTGGGAGTTGTACGACATCACGGACCACGCGAAGAAGGTAATAGCCAAGGATCCGGCCAATACCCAGGCTGGAGCGGCAGCGAAACCGGAGCGCACGCTCGAGCAGCGTATCGATGACTTCAAGAACGCCAAGGAGGGCACGGGCACTGACGTCACCGGAATGGGGGGCGCCAATCGCGAATTCAGCCGCGACTTCGAAGACTGGTGGAAGGACACGAAGCGCGCATCGGGAGCCAGGCGCGATCCCAACGGCGACACGGTGCGCGAGCGGATGTCGAGCGCCATGGCGAACGAGCTGGCGCTCGAGCTGGCGCCCGTCGCTCTCCTGACAACGGCATTCGGAGCGGTGGTCAAGTGGGCCGCCGACCTTTTCGCTGGCCCGCGTCAACAGCAGGAGGTGCCACTCGCGACGGAGGGCACCTATCTCATCCGCGTCATCACCACTCCCGGCGTCGGATCGGACATGCATGACAAGCCGGTCATTCGCCCGCCGTCCGTGGCCGCGCGCGTCGTCGAAGTCACGACGATGGACAAGGCGGTCGAGGCGTCGCTGGATGAGCCCGGCACGCAACTCCTCGAGCTGAAGGCACAAATCGACGTCGCCACGGCTGCGGGAGAGACGTCGAAAGCCGAGTATCTCCGGAGTCTGCTCGCGGAGGCAACGCTGCGATATCAGGGCACGCCACTCGCGTTGCTCACCAAGACGCGAGACGACAAGCAGGCGGCGCTCGACAAATTCCGCAAGGAATATCCGACGCTGTCTGACTACTCGCGCGTGCATGACGTCGACATGCTCAACGATCAAATCGCGCTGTACGAACGTCACGAAAGGGAGCGAAAGGCGGGCGCGCCCGCTGACCTCGCGGCGATGAAGCGTGCCAACGCAACGCTGATCTCCGAGGTGACGGGCGAGCAGTATCCGCTGCTCATCTCCGTGGGTCCGATGGCGAGCGAGGGAGGCCGCGAACGCTGGATGGTCAGCGACGTCACCAACAGGGATGGGGACGCCTACATCGGGCTCGGCGCAACGCCGAGTGAAGCACTTCAGTCCGCGCTCAACAAGTTCGGTGGCAACGCGGCGTACGGTCGCGGGCGCATGGGTCTCGAAACGGCGGGCCTCGGCCTCGAATCGGGCGCGCCGTCGAAGTTGTTCGCCACCAGCGCACCGGCCGACTGGGCGCTGGCCGAGAAGCGCATCGACGACCTCGTGATGACGTTGGCGATGCTGGGACTACTCGTGGCATCCGCCGGCACGGCTGGCGCTTTGATCGGAGCCGGTGTCGCAGCGGCGCGACTCATCCAGCGTTGGCAGGCGGGCAAGCTCTACCTGGACGCACAAACCGTCAGCGACGCGCTCGGCGTGCTTGGGGGACTCGGCGCGGGGGTCGCCGTCATCGGCGCGCTCCGCGTGCAAAAGTTCGAGAAGCTCTTCGTGCTCGCGCAGGACGGCGGCGCCACTGAGGCGCAGATCGCGCGAGCCGCCGAAGTGCTGAAGGGGGCACAGGAAGTCGCAAAGGGAGTGGAGCTCGCCAACGAGGCGATCAACTACGCCGGACTACTCTGGGGCAACATCTCGTTCTTCAACCAGATGATCGAGATCAGCGAGCAGGAGACGTCCGGCGCCATCACGCACGCCGCGGCGCGTCGTGCGCGCGCGACCGCCATCTCGTCCGCCGTCCAGAATAATGGCTTGTTCATCGCCGGCAACGTCATGAAGGCGCGCGCTGCGGCGAAGGAAAAGCCGACAGCGCCGGAGGACAAACCGCTGATTGAAAAGGGCGGAGAGACGCCTCAGCCAGAAGCGACCCCGCTGAGTGAACGCCGCGCGACGCTCGCCGAGATGAAGGTGGCACTGCCCGCCGATCTCCGCGACATGGTCGTCGTGGACGAGGCGCTGCATGGCGATTCGGTGCAGGCGGAATACACGCTCGATCCCGACACCGGACTGATATCGGAGATCAAGCTGCGGTGTGGCCCAGATGCTCGGCCCGCGACGGTCTCCGTGCACGCGGAGACGATCAGGACGATGCAGAAATACCAGGGATTCTCCGGCCGAGTGCGCCAGGCCATCTCCTGGGTCGCCGACATCATCGGCGTCGACACGCTCAAGCCGGAGAACAAAGGCTCATTCGAAGCCGCGCTCGAGATCAGGAAGCTCCCGAAAGCGATCGAGCTCCAGATGGCGCGCATGAGGAAGATGGAGCCGAACGCACGCAACCTGGCCGAGGCAGAGCTTGCGCATCTCCAGGAACAGCTGGAGCAGCACATGCGAGCGCTGGACCTGGGTGACGGCGAAGGGGTCGGCTTCGTCGCCGCCAAGGGGCTTTCGAAGGCGAAGCAGAAGCAGTACGCCGACCTGCTGGCGAAGCTCCGCAAACTGACGCCGGGCGAGGACGCGCATCGCGAGGTGCGGCGAGAGATGTACGAACTGATCGGCGGAGACATGCCGCCCGAAACGTGGAACAAGGTCTACGACGCCAATGTCACTCGCGCGACGAAGGCCAATGCGAGCGTGGCCTCCGAGCATGAACGACTGGGCTGGGGCAAGCCGGAGCAGACCATCGAACTCGGAAATGGCGAGTCGCGTCGCCTCGACATCGCGGACAAGGATCCGTCGGCCAGGAAAGGAGTGGAGGTCAAGGCGTACGAGACCGGATACATCAGCGCCAGCGAGGAGATCCGGTCGGAAGTCGAGCGCGACGCAAAGCTGGTGAGACGCGGTTGGAAAATCACCTGGATCCTCATTGATACGACGCCGAGCGGACCACTCCTCAAGATGCTGCTCGACGGCAGGATCACGGTCGAGCTGAGAACGATGAAGGGTGGGCCGCCCTCCACGCTCGTCACACAGTATCTGCCGCAGGTGGCGCCGGTGGCAGCGCCTGCTGGGCAGTGATAGCTTTGCGTCTGCGAAACCGACAACCGAGTGGAAGAGAGTGACAATGGCTGATATGGGCATCGGCGCCATGCGCCTGCACTCGTACCAGGAGTTCCAGACCTGGCTGGCCAAGGACCTCGAAGTGCGCGTGGAGCTCGAGGCGATGATCGGCGATGTGCTCGGCATCGACGAGCTGTCGCTTGATGCGCTGGAAGCTTTCCTCCTCGCCCGCTATGGCGCACCAGGCGACGTGTATCAGCTCACGGAGCGCGGCGTCCTCGACGCGGCGGGCCGCCACATCGGACTCGTCATGCTCTTCAAGGTCGACGGAGCGAAGTGGGGCATCGACCTGGAGAACGAGAACAACGCTTACTACAGGCTCCCGATCATCAAGCTTCCCGACGGCGCCGAAGAGTGTCCGTTGACGCTCGCCACGGCGTCAATCGATCGGCGCACTGGAACATATTTACGCACGGTCGTCGAGAACTACGCCGAGGACTACAACGGCTAATCGGTCGCAGGGCGCCGCTCCCTTCGATGACAGCGGCCCAACGCGCTCAATCGAGCGGTCATCTCGGCAACGCACCCACGAGGTCTCATGCGCCGTTGGCACGCCGCCACGCGACGAGATCCATCCGCTTGCCCTCTAGCTTCCTGATGTCCCAGGGATCTTCCCGTTTAGTCGCCAGAGCCGGTACGGTCGCGAGTGTGAAGTCCTGCGGTACGGCCCCATTCGAGAGATCATCCCACTCCAGCGGCATGGATGCCGTCGCGGAGGGGGTAGGACGTGCGCAATATGCGCCGGCGAGCGTGTGACCGGGTGAATTCTGATTGAAGTCGAGCAGCACGGTACCACGTGGCCGGTTGGCCACCCGATATTCCGTGGTGAACAACTTGGGATGCTCGGCGGCAATGGCGATGCACATTTCTCGTGCGATCGCGAGGACGTCGCGCTGCACCGGCCCACGCTCGATGGGTACGAAGACATGCAGACCGGTGCCACCGGAGGTCTTCACGAACGCGGGAACGGACCACGCATCCAGCGCCGCCTTCACGGCGAACGCCGCCCTCCGAACCTTTTCGAACCGCACGCCCTCTACGGGGTCGAGGTCGATGACCAGGTAGTCTGGCTTCTTCGGCGCCGAGCAGCGCGTATACCAGGGATGGAGTTCGATGGCGCCAAGATTGGCGAGCCAGATCAGCGTGGCCGTATTCTCGACCCGGAGATGCACAATCCTGTTCGGCGGCTTGATCATGGCGGTACAGGTCTTCACCCACCGAGGCCGGGTCTCGGGCGCGCGCTGTACGTAAAAGCCCGGCTTTCCCGCACCCTCCGGGTATCGCGTAAGCACCACTGGTCGATCCTTGAAGTGCGGCAGGATCACCGGCGACATGGTTATATAGTAGCGCACGAGGTCGCCCTTCACGCGCGCGCCGCGTTTGCCTTTGGGGAAATACGTCTTGGACAGATGCGAGAGATCGAGTTCGACACCATCGATCTCCACGGTAATGCGGTCGGTCTCATCCGCGATCGCGCCGTCGATGGCATCGAGCACCCCGTGTATGTCCGTCACGCCGATGCCCCGCAGCGGACGATGTCCAAAAGAGCCGCGCTCGACGTGTCCGCCTCCAGGTGCACGTCACGGGCGTCCTTGTCGTCGCGCAATCCCAGGAAGCTGGGTTGCCGCAGCAAGCCGGTCTCCGTCATTTCATTGTAGCGAATCTGCGCCACGAGTTTGGGCCGCACCCACACGGTGCCGGCGTCGGCCTTCGGCATCTTCCCAAAGGGCGGTGATCGACGTGGCAGCGGCTCGAGCTTCTTCGCGAGTATCTCGAGCATTGCACGGGTGAAGCCTGTGCCGACCTTCCCCGCATACACGAGGCGGTCGTCGTTGTCGAAGTAGCCAAGGATCAGCGCGCCCAGGTGATCGCGATCGGCGCCGGTTGTTGGCGGGGTAAAGCCACAGATGACGAACTCCTGCTCGCGCTCCAGTTTGATCTTCCGCCACGCGGGCGAGCGCTTGCCCGGCTGGTAGGGCGCATCCATCTGTTTGACGATCACCCCTTCCCAACCTTCCCGCACCGCGCGATCGAGCAGACGCTTCGCACCCGCGGAGCCGCATGGATACGACGTGCCCTTCCTCACGGATCCTCGCATCGCGCTTCCGATGACGGCGTCCAACTCCTTGCGACGCGCCGTCCAGGGACGGGCCAGGAGACTCTTGCCGTTATGGGCGAGGCAGTCGAAGGCAACGAACGCGGTGTGCGTCGCCCCCTCTCCACTGGCGATCAGCCGCGACTGGAGCGCCTGAAAGCGCAGGGGAGTGCCGGCGCGGTTGGTGGCGATCACCTCGCCATCGAGCGTGACCGCACCGACCTTCCGCGCCAACCGCATCAGTCCGTCCGCCACGTGCGCGAACTGCGTCGATTTGTCGATGCCGTTGCGGCTCCACATGCGGACCGCGTGCGGCGACGCCACGGCGATGACGCGAATGCCGTCCCACTTTGGCTCGATCGTCCACCCGGCCAGTGGGGGAAGGTTTCCAACGGGGGACGCCAGCATTGGTGCGGGCCGAGAGGCCATCTAGACGCGCTCGTTCTCGAGCTTTCTGACGCTGATGTACTCTGCCTGATCGACAAACCGATTCGCCGCGGTCACGGCATCGGCCGGCGCGAGCGGCGCATCTGGAGGCACGGCACGGCGCACCACCTGCTCCAGCTCCTCGCGGATGATCATGAACTCGCGACGCATGCACGCCTCGGTCCAGCCGAGTCTGCCGCGTTGCGCGCCGTGCCGTTCGGACACGAGGCGTTGAATCTCGACCGCGTCGGCCAGCAGAGGAGACGGTTCTCCGACCGCGTCCTCGATGACCTTGAGGGCATTGGCGATATTCGCGAGCAGGATGGAGAGGTGATCGGCGACTTGGGACGTGCGCAGTCCCGAGGCCGCGCGCATGGCTGAATCGGAGCGGATGCGCGCCACGATCGTGGCGACGAGTCGCGGCAAATCCGCCAGCACTGCATCCGCGACGGCGGCCAGCCCTCGCATGTCGGGGGGGCGGGCCGCGCTTGCAGTCGCTTCATCGTCGGGGTGGCCATTCGCGTCCGATACGTCGGCGGGAGCTGGGCCATCAGCGACGTGGACGCCGATCGGGGCGTCGGCGGGAAGCCAGAGACGGAACGTCGAGCCCTTGCCCACCTCACTCTCAACGGCCAGGTCACCGCCCATCGCGCGGGCGAGTCGTTGGCCAATGGTCAGCCCGAGCCCGCTCCCTTCCTGGGTTCGCTTCGGACCAGAATCGGCCTGGACGAATGGCTGGAAGATCGCTGCGAGCTTTTCTGACGGGATGCCGATTCCGGTGTCGCTGACGCTGAAACAAATATGCGCACGCCGTGCCACCAGGTGCGCTCCGGAAGGGACGGAAGTGATCAGCTCACCCTCGATCGTAATCGTTCCGCCGGGCTCGGTGCATTTGACAGCGTTCGCGAGCAGGTTGACCAGAATCTGGCGCGCGCGTTCGGCATCGCCGATGTAGGGAGGGAGTCGGTCAGCCCCCGGCTTCACGACGATCTGAAGATTCTTGGCTGATGCCTGAGGCTGGATCAGCACCAAGGCCGACGTGATGGCTTCCGACACACTTGCGGGCGCACTGCCCACGTCGAGACGTCCAGCCTCCACCTTTGCGAGATCCAGAATGTCATTCACCAGGCTCAGCAGGTGACGCGCACTCGTTCGAATGCGGGTGATCTGTTCTCGCACAGGCGACGTGATGTCGCCGCTCATGCCGAGCTCGATGAGCTCAGAGTATCCCAGAATAGCGTTCAAGGGCGTACGCAACTCGTGCGACATGATCGCCAGGAAGTCCGACTTGGTACGGCTCGCCGCTTCAGCCTGGAGCCGCGCCTCACGCTCGTGGGAGAGCTGTCTGGTCCGCTCCTCCGCGTACTTTCGATCGGTGACATCCCGCAACGAAACCAGTTGCGCGAGTTTGCCCTCCCATCGGATGGTCACGACCCGGAGTTCGGCATACACGATGTCACCGCCGCCGCGTTGGACTATCTCCATTTCCGTCGTTTCTCCGGCCACCAGCGGGGTGCCCAGTATGGTGCCGACGAGGTCCTGAGGAGTTCGGTTGAAAAGCCGTGCGGCAGCCGGATTGACAAAGCGAACGGAACCGCCATCGTCCACGATCACGATACCATCTGCGAGGCTCTCGATGATCGCCCGGAGTACAATCGACGAACTGGCGTGCGACACGCTGGCGGAGTCGTCGGAGTGAATGTCAGGCATGCTTGCCGTGTCGAGAATAGTCGGGAATCGTCCCCGTGCGAGCCGCGCAACGATGTGTCCCGTAAGTGTGCGGGATCACACAATGCAACTGGCGGGCCTGCTTTTTGATCAGTGTCGTGACGAGATTCTGCACGGAAAGAGGATGCGACCGTACGCGGCACCTGCCGGAGGGGCCTTGTCTACATACTTGTTGCGGCTGTTCGTGACTGGCGCGAGCGCGCGAACGGCGATCGCCATCGCGAACCTCCAGCGCATTTGCGAACAGGAGCTCGAGGGGAGATATGAGATACAGATCATCGACGTGCTCGAGTTCCCCGAAATAGCTGAGAACGAACGGATCCTCGCCACGCCAACGCTTCTCAAGACGTTACCGTTGCCCCTCAGGCGCGTAATTGGCGACCTGTCGGATACGGAACGGGTGCTGTTGGGTCTGGACGTGCAACCAACGCGGGGCGATGGCGCCAACGACAAGGGGGTGCCGAGATGATCGCCCGTGCCACTGGCACGGCCGTCGAGAAGATGGCCACCGGAATCTCAAGTTTCGACATCATCGCGAAGGGTGGCCTGCCGCGAAACCGCACGACGCTCATCTCGGGCACCGCGGGAAGTGGCAAGACGATCTTTGCGGTCCAGTTCCTTGCCGCCGGCATCCAGAAGGGCGGCTCCGGAGTATTCGTCACGTTCGAGGAGTCGGCGGCCGACATCCGCAAGAACATGATGAGCTTCGGCTGGGATCTCGAGAATTGGGAAGCTGAGGGCAAACTGGCCTTCGTGGATGCCTCGCCCGATCCGGACATCGAGTCAGTCGAATCGGGCGGCTTCGACTTGGGCGCACTGCTCGCGCGGGTGCGGCATGCGGTGCAAAAGGTGAAGGCTGAACGCGTCGCGGTCGATTCGCTGGGAGCGGTCTTCTCCCAATTCTCCGACCAGTCCATTGTGCGCTCAGAGCTCTTCCGAATTGCGTCAGCCCTCAAGTCTCTTGGCGTCACCGCCGTGCTGACGGCCGAACGCACCGACGATTATGGCCCGGTGGCGCGGTTCGGCGTGGAAGAGTTCATCGCCGATAACGTGATGATCCTGCGCAACGTGCTCGAGGATGAAAGTCGCCGGCGGACGATCGAGATCCTCAAGTTCCGCGGCTGCGATCATCAGAAGGGCGAATACCCGTTCACGATCGTGCCGGGCGGTGGTGTCATCGTCATCCCGCTGTCGGCTATGCAGTTGAGCATGAAGTCGTCGGCCGTGCGCACTTCCTCGGGCAATGCGCAACTCGACGAGATGTGCGGTGGAGGCCTGTTCCGCGATTCTGTGACGCTCGTGTCGGGCGCCACGGGCACGGGCAAGACGCTCACCGTTGCACAGTTTCTGAACGGGGGCGCGAAGGAGGGCGAACGATGCCTGCTCCTTGCCTTCGAGGAGAGCCGCGACCAACTGGTACGGAACGCCACCGGCTGGGGCGTCGACTTTGACCAGATGGAGCGCGATGGCCTGCTTCGCGTCGTCTGCGACTATCCGGACGTGTCGGGGCTGGAGGACTGGCTTGTCACCATCCAGGCGGCCATTCGCGACTTCAAGCCGCAGCGCGTTGCCCTCGACAGTCTGTCCGCACTGGAGCACGCGGGCTCGGCGAAGGCGTTCCGCGAATTCGTCATCGGTCTGACCTCGTTCATCAAACACGAGGAGATCACGGGGCTGTTCACCTCCACCACGGCGAGCCTGATGGGCGGCGATTCAATCACGGAGGCGCACATCTCCACGCTCACCGATTCGATCATCCTGCTCCGCTACGTGGAGATGTTCGGCGAGATGAAGCGCGGGCTCACGGTGCTCAAGATGCGCGGCTCGGCGCACGACAAGGCCATTCGCGAATTCACCATCGGCAAGGGGGGCATGCAGGTAGGGCGACCCTTCCGGAACGTCACGGGAGTACTCGCCGGCACACCGGTACACCTGTCGCCGAGTGATCTCGAGCGGACATGGACGCGAGGCGAGTCGGCGCTCGACGCGGCGAACGATCGACGAATGCCCTGACAGCGTCGAAGCGAGCTGCGCCGCTGAGAGGACGAGCGCGTTCCGCGCGATTGGGTTGCGCGCGCATCGCGCGACCGTAGAGTTTGCTCCGACTAGTTTGCTGCAGCCTGAGCGCGGCGCGAACACATTCACGTTGTAACCAGGGAACTCGTGCGACTGGCTGACTTCATCGAGAGCAATTCGGCGGCGATTCTCGCCGAGTGGGTCACCTTTGCCAGAACCTGCGGCCCGATCGGTGCCGGTATGGATCTCGATGCGCTGCGCGATCACGCACTCGACATGCTGACGACCATCGTCGCTGATCTTCGAACATCTCAGACGAAGGCGGAGCAAGACGATAAGTCGAAAGGAAACGCGGATCGCGCTGACGACGACCCCGAGACCGCAGCCGAGGTCCACGGAGCGGGCCGCGCAGGAAGCGGCTTCACGATGGCGGAGATCGTGGCCGAATACCGCGCGTTGCGCGCGAGCGTCCTCAGGCTTTGGACGGCCGAGAATGGAACGCTCAAGGGAAGCGATTTCGAAGACCTGATTCGTTTCAACGAAGCGATCGACCAGTCAACGGCCGAGTCGGTCTCTCGCTACATGGATGACATCGATCAATCGCGCGAGACCTTCCTCGCCATTCTTGGTCATGATCTTCGCTCGCCGCTCAATGCCGTCATCATGGCGTCGCAGTTCATGATCGAAACGAAAGAGCTGATCGAGCCGCATCTGACGCTGACCAGTCGCATTCTTCGCAGCGGAAAGCGCATGAATCAATTGGTGGACGACCTCACCGACTTCACGCGCAGTCGACTCGGCTCCGGCGTACCGATCGTCCGGCGCGACATGGATATGGCAAAGGAGGCGAGGCATGTGGCGGACGAGATATCGGCGGCCAATCCCACGAGTTCGATAAAGCTCGATACGTCGGGCGACTTGCGAGGCGACTGGGACTGCTCGCGGCTCAGCCAAGTGCTCGCAAACCTGCTCGGAAATGCGGTCCAGCATGGATCGGAAGGGACGCCCATCAGCCTCACCGTCCGAGGTGAGGCGAGGGACGTCGTGCTCCAAGTTCACAACTGGGGCGTCTCGATTCCGGCCGCGGATCGGGCGGAAATCTTCCGCCCCTTCAAACGTCTGCAGTCCGCAAGCGCAACCGTGACTTCCACGGGAAGCCTTGGACTCGGGCTCTACATCGCTGAGCGCATCGTCACCGCGCATGGTGGTACGATCAGCGTGGACTCCTCTGACGACGCGGGAACGACTTTCACGGTCCGGCTTCCCCGATGACAGGGCGATTCCTTGTAGTCGCGTTAGCTACAAAGGGGAGCCTTTCCTCCTGAGCCGGCGAGTTGTCGCCGAGCAGAAACGAGGACGGCGGTCACACAGCCATCCCCGTTCTGCGCCGTCGTGCTGGCCGTTCAACGAGCGGTCATCCCTCCGTCGTTGATACGACCCTCGGGCCGACTTGCATCTATGGCAATTTTCCGCGGCTTGGCCCCTTCCGCCTTCGGGACGGTCACGAACAGCACTCCGCCTTCGAAGCTGGCGGCGACCCGATGCGCATCCACGAATTCGGGTAGGCGTACTGACCGCTCGAAGTCACCGCGCGCGCGTTCCGCGGCGAAATAGCGGAGCTCGTCATTGTGCGCCAGGTCCAGCCCTGCCGACTTCGTGCCGCGAATCGTCAGAACGTTCTGCTCGAACGTGACGTCGACCTGCTCAGGACTCACACCTGGCAGCTCTGCCTGCACGAGGTACGCATCACCGCGCTCGGCGACGTCCATTGCCGGCACCCACACGCGGTCGTTGATAGCGCCCCCAAATGCCTGGTCGAAGACACGATTGAGAGAAAGCCTCCGGTCGTGCGAGGAAAATGTCCGAGCGTTCATGGTGTACTCCATGGAGGAGGTTGAGGTCAATCCGCCATGGCGGCGGTGTCCGGAACCAGGGCAGGCAGCGTGCCTATTATGGCCCGCCAAGACGACCGAATTGTGGCTCGCCGGTTTGCAACAATGACAGACGGAACTGCCAGTTTTTCCCTGACGGGGCCGACCGATGGTAAGAGGCAGATTTTACGCGCTCGAGGTCTGAGTCTTGCAAATCCAGATGCCACTCGCCTGGACCACGTCGCTGAATGGCGCACCGTGAGGACCAGCTTGATACACACGAGCATCAGGAGCGCGCACATGGCACTCGAAACGCTATCCGATCTGTATGTCGAGGAGCTCAAGGATCTCTACAGCGCTGAGAATCAGATCCTCAAGGCCCTTCCGAAGATGATCAAGGCCGCTACGAATCCGGAGCTGAAGCGGGCTTTCACCGATCATCTCGGACAGACGAAGGGCCACGTCGGACGGCTCGAACAGATCTGCGACGACCTCGGCAAGAGCCCGAAGGGTAAGAAGTGCATGGGGATGGAGGGTATCATCAAGGAAGGGGCGGCGCTCATAGCGGAGGGCCCGGAAGCCGACGTGCTCGACGCCGGTCTCGCATCCGCAGCGCAGCACGTTGAGCACTACGAAATGGCGGGTTACGGCAGCGTGCGCACGTGGGCCGAGCAGCTTGGACACGGCAATCATGTCGCGTTGTTGCAGCAGACGCTTGATGAGGAGAAGATGGCGGATCTCCTGCTTACGGAAATCGCCGAAAGCACGCTCAACGCACGGGCGGAGAACGAACAAGAAGAGGAGAGCGGTGGGCTTGCCGACGTCGCTCCGCGCTCCAAGCGCGCGACCGCCGGGTCCCAGGTGTCCGGCTCGCGCTCAAAGGCGCAGCCAGAAGCGCGCTGACGGACTAACACTTCGATCGGCCACGACACCGTGCGACTCTACAGGGTTGCACGGCCGTCTTGGTTGAGTCTCCGTTTACGGAGCGTATACCCTTCACTATCTTGACAAGCGTTCGGCCTCATGCGATCGGTTTCGGAGAGTCTACGTGGCGAGAGAGCGAGCTAGGGGAATGGCCAAATGCGGGGCGAGGAGGAAGACCCGCAAGGCCCTCGCCACGTTCGCAGTGGTCGTACTGCTAACGAACGCTGCGCACGCCCAGACTGACTTCTACAACACCGACCGCGGACGTCCCGTACAGATCGAAGACGCCTACGTGACCGAGCGGTACGCGTTCGAGCTCAAACTTGCTCCCGTGCGGCTGGAGCGAACGAGTGGCGGTAGCTACAATTGGGGGCTCGCACCGGAGATCGCCCTCGGTGTTCTCCCGCGTACGCAGGTGGAGATCGGACTTCCGCTCGCGTTCACGGAGCAGGGGACGGCCCGTCGAAGCGGCATCGCGGGAATCGAGTTCTCGGCGATGCACAACTTCAACGTGGAGACCGAAGGGCTGCCCGCGTTAGCGATTCGCGGAGACCTGTTGGCTCCGGTGGGCAGTCTTGCGCAGGAGCGCGCGTACTCCTCCGTCACTGGCATGGCGACGCGGACGCACCGCTGGGCCAGGATTCACGTCAATGGGCAATATACGTTCGGTGCGGCGCCCAGTGGGACGACCGCGAGCCTCGGCAGTCCCGGCGCAATCGAAGTGACACGCTGGCTGACTGGCGCGGCCATCGACAAGACATTCCCGCTGAGCTCGACGCTGGTCACGGCAGAGTTTTATGGTCGCAAGCCGCTCGACTCCGGCGCGCCGGTGGAGTATACCGTTGGGACAGGCACGCGATTTCAGGTCAGCCCGACCTTGGCACTCGACGGCGGTTTGGGTCGCCGATTGAATGGTGCGGAGCAAGGATGGTACGTGACGTTCGGCAGCGCCTATGCATACGGCGTGCGCTCGCTGTTTCCTGACGGGCGATGAGCGTGGTGCAGCGTGCTCACCAGAGCCTCGTGACACGTGTCGCATCGGTCGGCGTGCTGCTTGCGATGGCCATGTCCGCGAGCGTCACGGCCCCCGCCGCCGCGGGCGCGCAGTGGTCGACGGCCTACGGACAGTTCTACTTGCCGGGCAAGTTCAACTGGACCTTTCGGAACGACTATCCAGCGGCCGACCGACTGTTCAACGCGTTCGATTACGGTCACGCCATTTTGTATGAGCGACTGTACAACGACGCGCATGCGCCGACAGCAGAGCTCGAGGAACAGGAGTACGACTTCATCACGAAGACGCTGCTCGTCAGTCCGCCGCGCCTGCCGCTGGAGGAAGCGGCAATCGAGGTGAATTACGCGAAGATTGCGCCCGAAGCCAGGATGATGTTCGACTGGGCGCATCTGCTCCACCGTCAGGTCTACGACGTCCTCGCGTCGGAGAACATCCCGCAGCCGGAGAAAGACGCGAAGATCGCCGAGCTCGTGGCGTACTACAAGACGCGTCCCGACCTGGCGTTCAGCTCCGCGCCCAAGAGCATGGAGCTCATGGAAGGACAGTCATACTCGCTCGCCTTCCGACGGACGTATCCAAAGTTCAACGGGTTGATCTGGGGGTATCACTGGCTCCAGGTGGGCCTGTACGAGCCCCTGATGACGGGCAACACGCAGGAGCAGCGGCAAGCCGGCGTGGCCGCGGCCGTGACGCGGTTCCGTCAGATGCTCGAGAATGCGCCGGAGCATATGCCGCGCGTGATGCCGATGACCGCCGCCATCGCGCCGACGTTCGCGAGGCGGTATCAGGAGGTAGCGATCATCTTCGACAACTTGCATGCGATGCACGACGTGGTGTCAGACATTCTAACGAACGACAACGTGCCGCATGATCGAAAGCGCGCCGCGATTCTCGAAGCGGGGAGCCGCTACCGTGACGGCGCGACGTTCCTGATGCCCATTTCCGACTGGGCGACGATGGGCGAGATGATGGGGATCGAAAACATGGGTGGCCCGGCTGTTGGTTTGCTTGCTGGCTGGCCGACGCCGACTGTGGCGCGCGGGGTGAGCATGGCAGAAGCAATGACGGCCATGGCGGGCATGCAGCATGGTGCGTCCGGAGCCGTGCCGAACACGCCGAGCATGTCCCGTGATGCAGGCAGTAGTGCCAAAGGGGCAATGGCGAACATGCCTGGGATGGTGCGCGCCGGAGGTGCCGAAAATAACGCAGGAAAGAGCGCGATGGCGACGATGCCCGGGATGACGGCGACGCCGGATAGCATGAACATGTCCGGAAAGGTTGTGCATACGGACACGTCGGCCGACACTCCGCCGACTCGGGCGCGCAGGGCCACCTCGATAAGGAAGAAAAGCGCAGCTACGAAGGGAAAAACCCTAACGAAGAAACGGACCGCCAAGCCGGTGCCGATGGAGCATTCGAAGATGACGGGCATGCCCAACATGCCTGGAATGAAACCGTAGGTGCGGTTCCACGACGCCCATCGTGTGCGCGGAGTCCTTCCCGCGCTTGCCCTGATACTTGGACTGACGGCGCTGTCGCCACGCGTCGTCCTGGCACACGGCCGACTCAAGAGCTCGACTCCGGCGGCTGGTGCGCATCTGGGAGCCGTGCCTCGCGAACTCCGCCTCGACTTCTCTGAATCGGCCGAACTCACCTTTACCATGGTGCGGCTTGTTGGTCCTGACGGTCGCGCCGTATCACTTGGACCGCTTGGCTACGCCGCGGACTCACGGCGCTCCATTCTGACAGCTGTCGGCAGTCCGATGATCGCAGGCACTTACACCGTTACGTGGCAGATGGCGGGTGACGACGGACATCCCGTCCGCGGCACTTACGACTTTGTGGTGGCTCCAGGCGCGGCAGGTATTGGCGTGGCTCCAGCGGCGTCGAGTACCGGAGCGGAACAGGGTGCCGCATCCGCGATGCGAGACTCGATGCACCACGATCCGGCGTCGATGCCCGAAGGAAATGGATTCGGTTCCGACTCGCCAGTGTACGTCCTCATTCGGTGGCTCCAGTTCATCGGCCTGCTGATCGCGATTGGGGCGGTTTCCTTTCGCTTCTTCGTGCTTGGGGCGCTACGGCCCGCGGCAACCGATGCGTCGTCCGGAGTGACGCAGTTGATTGCCGTCGCGGAGCGCAGGGCTGCGGATCTCGGCCGGATCGCGACGGGGTTCCTGGCAATCACCCTGTTGCTACGACTCGGCGCGCAGTCGTACGCTATGCACGGCGCAGCCGATGCATTCGATATGCGCCTGGTCATGCAGATGGTGCAAAGAACGAAGTGGGGCTGGGGTTGGCTGGTCCAGCTGAGCGGCATCGCGCTCGCGGGCGCAGGCTATCAGCGAGCGCGCAGAACTGGCATGCTCGAGGCCAGTGATCCGCAAGAGATGAGAGATCGCGCCTTCTGGTGGCGCGTTGCCGCTGTAGGCGCCGCGCTCGCGGCGATTTCACCTGCGCTCGCCGGGCATGCCGCGTCGGCACCTCGATTCCGCGCGCTCGTCATCATGGCCGATTGGGTGCATGTGATCGCCGCCAGCAGCTGGCTCGGCACACTCGCCGTATTACTCGCAGCCGGGCTCACGACGGCCAGCCAACGTGGTGAGGACGTCAGCGGTCAGTTCGTGCGCTCGCTCGTCAACGCCTTCTCTCCCGTCGCACTCGTCAGCGCAGGACTGGCCGCCGTTACCGGAATATTCGCGGCCTGGATACACGTCGGTACCATTCCAAATCTCTGGGGCACGCAATACGGCATCACCCTGCTCGTGAAGCTGGGGATCCTCGCGATGGCCGCGATGACCGGATTCTACAACTGGCGATACGTGCAGCCCCAGCTCGGCACTAACGCGGCAACGGCTCGCTTGAAGCAATCCGCCACGGTAGAAGTGACGGTGGCGCTCCTGGTGTTGCTGGTGACGGCGATCCTTGTCGCGTCGCCCACGTCGATGGACATGGTCATGTAGCGTCGCGACGTCATGCGAGTTGACATAGGGATGGGGGGTATATTACGTATCATCATGCGCTAGTGGTCACCCTTCGCCTTTTCAGGCGCAATCCGGAGACGACATGATGGACACATTGCATCTTGATATCGACGGCATGAGCTGCGGGCACTGCGTTGGCTCAGTCAAGAAGGCCCTTGCCGCGCTCGATGGTGTGTCGCTCGATGCAGTCACGGTCGGCAGTGCCGAGCTGCGCTTTGACCCGACCAAAACCAGAGCCGACACCATACTCGACGCAGTCGCGGAGGCTGGCTACCCAGCGCGTGCGAGCGCATCTCCCCGCTAAACGGAGAGGAGTCGCCTGTGACACCGGATGACGGCCGTACGCTTGCGGTGGCTGGACCGCCTGCGCCACTCAACGGTGAGCCGCGCGATCACTCGACTCCTGCAGGAAGCGATGAACGCGTCGACCTCCCGATCACGGGGATGACGTGCGCCGCTTGTGCCAATCGGATCGAGAAGTCGTTGAACAAGACTCCCGGAGTGCGCAAGGCTGGAGTGAACTACGCCACCGGTCGCGCCACCGTCGAGTACGACCCCGAGGCGACGGGCTTGCCACAGCTTATCGATCGGGTGAGGGACATCGGCTACGACACCGCGACGACGGCGCAAGCCGAATTCATCGTCGATGATTCCGCGCGACCGTTGGGGTCCGCGACGCCCCTGGAGCGCGAACTCTCGCGAGTGTCTGGCGTCGTGGGGGCGAGCTTCGACATCGCGACGATGCTGGTTCGAGTGGAGTACGTGCCTGGGGCGACCGATGTGCGAAGCGTTCGCGCGGCGATCGAGGGATTCGGCTATCGCGTTCGCGCCACGCCGCAGGGCGCGGGGACGGTCACGGCGGAGGACTCCGAGGTCGCGGCGCGGCTGGCAGAGTACACGGATCTCCGCCGAAAGTTCTGGATTGCGGCAGTGCTCTCGACGCCCGTGCTGGTCATCGCGATGTCGCATGGGCGCATTCCGCTGTTCAACGTGCCGTGGATCGGCTGGCTGCAACTCGCATTGACGACACCCGTGGTGTTCTACGCCGGCGCCCAGTTCTATCGCGGTGCATGGGCAGCCTTTCGGCATCGAGCCGCCGACATGAACACGCTGATCGCCGTGGGCACGGGTGCGGCGTACATCTATTCAGTTCTGGTCACGGTCATGCCCGGAGCATTCGCGGGCGCGAGCGCCACGCCCATGAGCGGAATGGGTAGCC
This sequence comes from Gemmatimonadaceae bacterium, assembly GCA_025362035.1. Taxonomy (GTDB): domain Bacteria; phylum Gemmatimonadota; class Gemmatimonadetes; order Gemmatimonadales; family Gemmatimonadaceae; genus AG11. The sequence continues at coordinate 52,120 of JANYIN010000007.1, forward strand.
AAGCTATGGTGCCGGTGTACTACGAGGCAGCCAGCGTCATCATCGCGCTCATTCTGCTTGGTCGTCTGCTCGAGGCGCGCGCGAAGGGGCAGACCGGCGACGCCATTCGGCGCCTCATCGGTTTGCAGGCGAAAACGGCGCGCGTCGTCCGCGCTGGTGTGGACCACGACATTCCCGTGGAGGAAGTCGTGCCCGGGGACATCGTCATGGTGCGGCCCGGCGAGAAAGTACCGGTGGACGGCATGGTCACTGAAGGCGGGTCGACGATCGACGAGTCGATGCTGACTGGCGAGAGCCTCCCCGTAGAGAAAGCCGCTGGCAGCGAAGTATTTGGCGGGACGATCAACGCGACCGGCGCTTTTCGATTCAAAGCAACGAAAGTTGGCAAGGACACCGCTCTCCAGCAGATCGTCAAGCTCGTTCAGGATGCGCAGGGATCGAAGGCGCCGATCGCGCGGCTCGCCGATGTCATCAGCGGCATCTTCACGCCGATTGTTCTTTGCATAGCTATGGCGACATTCGTTGTGTGGTTCCTCGCCTCGCCGTCGGACGCGCGCTTCACGATGGCCTTCGTGAACGCGATCGGCGTGCTGGTGATTGCGTGCCCGTGTGCCCTCGGTCTCGCGACGCCGACGGCAGTGATGGTCGGCACGGGAAAAGGGGCGGAGCACGGCATTCTCATCAAGGGCGGTGAAGCGCTCGAGACGGCGCACAAGCTCTCGGCAGTTGTGCTCGACAAGACCGGGACCATCACCGCGGGCAAACCGGTGCTCACGGATGTGATCGTGGCGGCGGAGTTCGCGGAGGCCGATGTCCTCGCGCTCATCGCCTCGGCGGAACAGGTCAGCGAGCATCCTATCGCCGCGGCTGTCGTTGCTGGAGCGAAGGAGCGGGGGCTGACACTTTTCGCCCCGGAGCATTTCGAGGCGGTTGCGGGACACGGCATCGAGGCGACGGTCACTGGGAGATCGCTGCTCCTCGGTAACGCGAAGTTGATGCGCGATCGCGGTATTGACGTGGGCGAGCTCGCGGGCCGTGGAGAAGCGTTGGCGGGTGACGGCAAGACGCCGATCTTCGCCGCCATCGATGGCCGTGTGGCGGGACTCGTGGCGGTCGCGGACAGGGTGCGGCCCGAATCTGCCGAAGCGATTCGGCAGATGAAGGCACTCGGTCTCCAGGTCATCATGATCACGGGAGACAACCGGCGGACAGCGGAAGCGGTGGGACGCGAGGTCGGTGTCGACCGGGTGCTTGCCGAGGTCCTACCGGCGGACAAGGCGCGTCACGTACGCGAGCTTCAGAATGAGGGAAAGATCGTCGGGATGGTCGGGGACGGAATCAATGATGCGCCGGCGCTCGCCCAGGCGGATATCGGCATCGCGATCGGCACGGGAACCGACGTCGCCATCGAAGCCTCCGACATCACGCTGATACGTGGTGACTTGCGTGGCGTCGTCGGCGCCATCGCGCTCTCGAAGGCGACCATACGCACGGTCAAGCAAAACCTGTTCTGGGCGTTCATCTACAACGTGATTGGCATCCCCGTTGCGGCCGGTGTGCTCTATCCATTCACCGGCTGGCTGATGTCGCCCGTGATCGCAAGTGCAGCCATGTCGTTCTCGAGCGTGTCGGTCGTAATGAACAGCCTCCGGTTGCGGCGCTTCAACACGACGGCGGGATAGCTGATGCTCTCACGATTCGATGCAACGCAGCTCGCGGTGCTGGTGATCGGCATCGTGTTCATTGCGCTCATCCTCTGGTACTTCTTTGGTGCGCGGGAGCGAACGGTCGTGACGGAAGGGGAAGGCGGCGTTCAGGAGGTCAAAATCACTGTGAAAGGCGGTTACTCGCCGGATCTGATTGTGGTCAAGCAGGGCCGACCTGTACGACTGGCCTTCTATCGTGACGAGACGGCGTCGTGTAGCGAGCAAGTCATTTTCGGCGACTTCGGGGTCGCACGGGCACTGCCGGCGTTCAAGACGACGACGATTGAATTTGTCCCGGACAAGGCCGGAGCGTTCACGTTCACGTGCGGGATGAACATGATCCGCGGCAAGCTCGTGGTCGAACCAGCCTGATGGCGTCGACGTGCACGCCACGGACTCACCAGGTACTCAAGGTTCGTCCGTCGGGTCGCGACTGAGCGGGTCGGCGCCAAGCTCGAGAATAGCGCTTGCAGTTCTGCGGACGATCAGCGAATCGACAGCGTGTGAATGAGCGCCACACTCAGAACCAGGAGCACGGCGAGCGAAGCGGTGACCGTGATGATCACCGGCCGGCCCACCTTCGTGATTGCCTTGAGATCCACGCCCAATCCGAGTGCGGCCATGGCCGCGACTGTGAGCAGGCTGGAGAGCGACCGCGTGGGCGTCACCCACGCGGCGGGAATGGCACCGGCCGACCGCAGTCCCGCCAACGCGAGAAAGCCGATGATGAACCACGGGACGAACTTCGTGATCGCGAAGCGCGCGCCCTCAACCGAGGCCGGTGCATCGGCATCGGTGCGATGCTTGAGCGCGAAGAAGAGCACAACGGGACCGAGCATGAGTACCCGGACCAGCTTCACCAGCGTGCCAATCTGGCCTGATACGATACTCACCGGAAAGGCGGCGGCGAGCACCTGCGGCACGGCGTAGACCGTGAGACCGGCCAGCACCCCGTACTGATAGTTGCTGAGCCCAAGCGGATGCATCAGAAACGGCAATCCGATCACGACCGCGACGCCGAGGATCGCCGTAAAGGCGATGGACGACGCCACGTGTTCCTTCTCGGCCCGAATCACCGGCGCCACGGCAGCGATGGCCGAGTTGCCGCAAATGGAGTTACCGCACGCGACGAGCACGGACAGCTTGTGCGGAAGACCGAGCGCGCGGCCAATCAGATAGCTCGATGCAATGCCGAGGACCACGAGCAGCACGATGCCGATGGCGAGCGATGGCCCCGCTCTACGGAGCAGCGGAAGGTCGACCGACGCGCCGAGCAGGAGGACGGCCACCTCGAGCACCTCCTTGGCCGCGAAGCCGATGCCTGCCTCCACGCGCACCGGAGGAGCCCACACGGTGCGGATGGTCATCCCGAGAAGAATGGCAAGGACGAGACCCTCGACAATCGGGTGGCCGAACAGTCGGTCCTCCACCGCGGCGATGGCGAGCGCGATCACGCCTACGGCGGTCGCGAGTGCGACACCTGGGAACAGGACGGCCAGCCTCGCGCCGGACGGCGGCGCGCTTTCTACGGGAACAGTGGCAGAGCTGGCGGTCATACGTGGCTCGAGGGCTTCGGTGCTGTGCGGTGACCACGAATGTTACAAAGGGACCATGCGTGACACAAAGACATCCTTCTGATGAATACATGATCTGGTGTTATATTAACGGAGAGGGTGGCGACGCGGACGATTCGACGTCCGCGCGGCTTCAGCCTCGAGATTGTGCCCGAAAGGGATCCAACGCGCATACCACCCGGCGACACGCTGCGTGTCCGCGTTCTGCGGCGTGGCGCACCGATGCGGGCGTTTGCCGTGGGCGCGATGCGCGAGGGAGCCACCACGATGCGCTTTGCTCGAACCGACTCGCTCGGCCGGGCTCGCGTCGTGTTCGAGCGTCAGCCGTTGGCTCCTAAACGGACCATATCTGCGCCGGTCGTCCAAGCCGGATTTCGTCCGGGAGAGCGACTTCGTGACGACCACACTTTACGTGGCGCGGCGCTGACGCTGCGCATGCAGGCGGCTACGCGCCCGTAGTCACCGTCTCAGCCGCACGCTGGCGCCGAACGTACGGCACGAATCGCTTCAGGTTGTTGATCGGTCGTTCGTACAACAACCACGACACGGTTGCCACGGCGAACGTCAGGATGGTTACGCCGACCAACGCGCGCGGCCCCGCGAACATCCCATGCCCGCGAAACTGCATGATGAGTGCGTTGTAGACGTACACGGTCACGACGCGGTGATACACATACATGCCGTAACTCACCACCCCAATCGATGCGAGCACCTGCGACCCGAGAATCCTCGGCAGGCGGCCAAGGTACGCTCGCTCCACGAGCCACACGGAAACGAGCGCCCATGGGAGCATGTACAGCGCCGCCTGGATCACGTCCGCCCGGTGAGCCAGCGCGAGCGCCGCGCGAAAGGCCAGGAGCACGAGACCGACGCGGAGCGCGATGCGCGCGAGCTTCTCTCTCGCCGATGGCTCCAATCGCGCGAGCGCGGAACCAATCGCAAGGCCGTCGAGGCACGCCCATGTGGCGAACAGCGCCGTATTCTGCGGCAGACCCCTGGCGGTAGCAATGCCGCGCCACAACACCGACATCCCTACCATGGCCGCCAGCACGATCGGCAACCGGGAACGCTTGGCGAACAACACGATCAACGGCCACGCGAGGTAATACTGCTCCTCCACCGCGAGCGACCAATACAGCGTGACGATGCCGAGGTCCACGGGTCGAGACGCAAGTAGCGTGTTCGTCTGATATGACAGCAGCCAGGGCAGGTAGTTCCGCGCATGCGGCTCGGCGACGAGCCACAGTCCGGCAAGCACCCCGTAGTACAGCGGAAAGATCCGGAGAAACCGCCTGACGTAGAATCGTCCGAGGATAGCGGCCTTCGACGCACGCTCCTCTTCGCCTTTGGTGCGTGCGGCCAACAGGATTCCCGTGATCAGAAACCCGGACAGCACGAAAAACATCGTCACGCCGATCGCGCCGAAATCGGCTGTGCCGATTCGCGTTGGGGCCATGGTATGCGCCCAGATCACAAGGCACACCGCCACCGCGCGGAGCCCGTCGAGTTGTGGTTTGTGGTTCGAAGGCAAATTCAACGAAATCGCGATGGAGAGGTGGAACGACGCGTGGACAGTACCCCCACGTGGGCTGACAACTGACGCAAATGATGGGGCCGCCATCCGTTTGCCGGAAGCTCAACGCCCGAAGCCACTGCTGCGTTCGACGGTAGTTGGAACAGGTTCCGCGTGGCTATGGCTTGACCCGAACGGCCGCGACGCTTTCCCTTCGCGGTAGGATTGAAGCCGCCCCGCCCCACGCGGACCAACCGGGTAGTGAATCCATGCTTCGCCAGACGATACGCTTCATTCAGCGATTTCCACGCATTGCCGTGATTATCGCAGCGCTACTGTTGTTCCGCGGCGTCCGTCACGTCATGAGCGAGCGGCTCATGGCATCGGCAAACGACTGGGACTTTCCGACGGAGACGCCGGCCCGCTGCACCGCATCCGCTCCGTGTTTCTCGCGGTGGCGCGAGGCACTCCATGTCCGGTAGCTCGCGCCTTGCGGGGCGCGTTTCTCGTTCGAACCTCGCACGAAACGTTGCCACGGCGGCCGCGATTCTAGCGGGGGCCTATCTGCTGCTGGCCGCGCCCGCGCGCGAGCTCGGCATCGCGCGACGTGCTCGTATCGGGAGTCGTGTCGTCCTGTCGTCAGATGTGGCCACTGACCTTCACGGCGCCACTGTGCGGCTCCTGGCCAACGACAGCGTCACGATGCTCGTCTTCGTGGATACAACGTGCGAGCGTTGTCGCGCGGAAACGAAGCTGTACGTGCAGTTGCGTCCATGGGCCGCGCTGCAAGGCATCGCGTTGCGTCTGGTCGCTCCTACGCGCGCGGCAGCGGAACGCTTCACGCGAACGGCATACGGAGACAGCACCTTTCTGATCTCGTCGCCTGCGTTCTTCGACCGCCTCGGCATGCGCCGGATGCCGTCCACGCTGTTTCTCGATCGCTCGGGCGTCGTCCGCGGCCGAGTGATCGGCGCAGTGCCCGAGGAGCGGGAAATTCTCTACACTGTCGACCAGAATACCGGTTGGGGCGCATCCGGGTCATGGCAATTTGACGCTCCCACGTCCGTGCGCCCTTCGGATCACGCGCTTGGGCGCTAGAAGCACGACCTGGCGCCGGCCATCACAGCCCGGCGGCGAAGACTGTCATAGGGGACCGCGTGCAGCCATCCGTCATCGGTTCCCACGAACAGGGTTTTTCCAACCAGTCGTGGCCCGAATACGTTGAATGCCGAGCCGGCAAAGCACTGTCCAATCGGCGCACCATCAGGGAGCCGGAACAGCGAGATGTTCCCCTTCCGGTCGCCGAGCAGGATGTCGTCGCCAACGGCGGTGACGGCCCCCTTGTGTACTGCTGCCAGCTCTCGCCTCGATAGCACGCGTCCGGTGGCGGCGTCGAAGACCCAGAGCGTCCTGCTCACGGGGCTCGTCACAATCACGCGGGGGGCCACCAGGACAGGCATGCCCGATGCGTTGCGCGGCACATCGAGCCCGATACCCAGCGGCTTCCCCCAGAGCAGGTGACCGTCGCGTCGATCGAAGGCGAGCAGCCATTGCTGCTGAAACCAGTCCTTGTAGTCGGCGAGTCGTCGTGTCTTGTATGCGGACCTTCCCAGTCGGATAAACTCGCGAAGCGGAAGATCGCGCGCGGCAGCCCAGAAACTGTATTGGGCGTAGCCGGTGGTGAATACCGTCGTGTCGCCCAGCGCCACCGGGACGTCACCCAGGGAATGGAGCGGGGGATTGCGAACGCGCCAATCGACGTGTCGCTCCAGCTCCGAATAGCTGATGAGCGAGCGCCCGCCGGCAACGTATACGATGTGGTTCGACGCGAGGCGAGGATTCGACATCGCGACCTGCACGCGCAAGCCCGTGGCATGGCGGACGGTGCCGTCGTCGAGTGACAACTCGTACAGCACCGCATCTCCACCAACCACGATGATTGATCGCGTCACAGTGTCGATGGCGGGACCGGGCATGTTGCCAACCGTCGTGGCTTTCGACCAAAGTACCCTTCCGGTTCGAAGGTCGAACGCGGTGACGCCGCCGCGACTGCTCAGCGGCCAGCGGCCGAATGCGACGTATGCCTTCCCCTCGTAGATAACCGGATCGCCGTGAACCCAACTGGAAGCAGACTGCGTCCAGAGCACATGTCCATCGCGCACGTCGAGCGCGACCACGAAGCCGTGCTGATCGGGAGCGAAGTCCACCGCTGCGGCGTCGGCGGACTCCGTGCCGATCAGCACCGTCCCCTCCGCCACGGCAATGCCTCGAACCGGCCGCGGCGATCGGTACTTCCACGTGACGTCCAGCGTACCTGGAACGACGCCGGCATTCACGGTGTCGTTCCGAAACTGCAGCCAGGAGTGTGGCGTCTGAAGGCTGGCTGGCGCGGTTTGGGCACGCACGCCCCCTCCGCTTGCCGACAGGACTACGAGCCCGAGCGCAATCCAGTTGGTGCTGTTGACATGCCGCATGTGATTGAATTTCACCCGGCGCCGAGCAGACGGAAGGGGGACGCCGACTAACGTGAGTGGCGTCCGACTGGTGCACGCCGCCTTCTGCATACGGCGTTCCCGGATGACGTACGGGCGCTTCCGGCAACTGCGAGACGACGAGGTCCACGCGATCATGGCGCGCGCGCCGCCGAGTCGGCACCGGCGGGCGCTGGCCAAGTCCAGCTCACAGCATTGGGGATGTCGAGACGCCCGATGCACCCGTAAAATAGAGGGAACCAGGGCGGGGTGTGGTGCGCATGAGTGCCGAGGTTCGCGTCGATGACGCGCAAGGCGGTATCGAGGACCGCGTGGTGGCCGTCGCGCGCGAACTGGCGCGCGAGCTCGGTGGCAACCGCGCTGCCAGTGTGGTGACGGCGGAGGCGTCGCTCGAGCGGCAGGTGGGCCTGGGCAGCCTGGAGCGTGTCGAGTTGATGATGCGATTGGAGCGTGAGCTCGGGCGCGAGCTGGACGAGCGTTTCCTGCTGCTGGACACGCTGGCCGAGATCGCGCGCGAGGCGATGACCGCTCCCGTCCGGGAGAGCGCCCCGGTCGCGCGCGGCCAGGCGCAGCCGGCGGCCGCACCACTGTGCCTGGACGACGTGACGACCCTGGTGCAGGCGCTTGAACGCCGCGCGACGGCAGAACCGAATCGCACGCATGTGCTTCTGCTCACCGACGCCGGCCAGCAGAGGATCACCTACGCCGAGTTGTGGGACGGCGCGGCACGCATCGCACAGTCGCTCCAGGAGCGCGGCGTGAAACGTGGTGATCCTGTGGCGATCATGCTGCCCACGAGTCTCGACTACCTGCAATCGTTCATGGGAGTGCTGGCGGCGGGTGGCATCGCCGTGCCCCTCTACCCGCCGTTTCGGCTCGATCGCCTCGCGGAGTACCTCCATCGCCAGTCCAGCATCCTCGTTAACGCGAACGCGCGCGTGATGATCTCCATGGAGGAGGCGGTTCCCGTGGCGGCAATACTGCGCCACACGGCGCCCGCACTCGAAGCGATCGTGACCGCGGATGGGCTGAGAAGCGGTGCCGCCCCACTGGCTTCGATCGCCGGCGAGGCGCGCGATGCTGCGCTCATTCAGTACACGTCGGGGAGTACCGGCGATCCGAAGGGCGTCCTCCTCACGAACGCCAACCTGCTGTCGAACATCCGGTCGATCATCGCCGGGGTGCAATTGACGCCTGTCGACGCCGTCGTCAGCTGGCTTCCACTCTATCACGACATGGGATTGATCGGCGTCTGGCTGAATGCGATGGTAAACGGAATTCCGCTTACGCTGATGTCGCCGCTCACCTTCCTCGCGCGGCCGGAACGGTGGCTCTGGGCGATTCACGAGCAGCGCGCCACGCTGTCGCCGGCACCGAACTTTGCCTACGAACTGTGCGTGCGGAAAATCCGCAACGAATCGCTTGCCGGCCTCGATCTCTCGTCGTGGCGGCTGGCGTCGAACGGCGCGGAGCCGGTGAGCGCGGCCACCCTCGATCGCTTTGCCAATCGCTTCGCGCCGTTCGGCATGCGGCGCGAGGCGCTGTTCCCGGTATACGGACTCGCCGAGTGTTCGGTGGCGCTATGCTTTCCGCCTGTCGGCCGCGAGCCGCTCGTGGACACGGTAAGCCGCCCTGAGTTCGAGCAAAGCGCGCGCGCGTCGCCCGCGACCGCAGGCGCCGTGTCGCCGCTGAAGTTCGTATCCGTCGGGAAGCCACTGGCGGGACACGACGTCCGCCTGCTTGACTCGCAAGGACAGGCCGTGGGTGACCGCATCATTGGCCGCTTGTCGTTCCGCGGCCCATCGTGCACCAGCGGCTACTACCGCAACCCCGGCGCCACGGCGCAAGCGATTTCGCCCGATGGATGGGTTGATAGCGGCGACCTCGCATATCGCGCGGACGGCGAATTGTTCATCACGGGCCGCGTGAAGGATCTGATCATCAAGGGCGGCCGCAACATGGTTCCTCAGGAGATCGAGGAGGTCGTGGGCGCGGTGGATGGCATTCGGAAGGGATGCGTCGCGGCGTTCGGCGTGACAGAGGAAACGACCGGCACGGAACGCCTCGTGGTGCTCGCCGAATCAAGAGCGACGTCGGCCAGTGATCGTGCGCGGCTCGAGCGTGATGTGGTGACCGCAGTGGCGACCGGTGTGGGCATCCCGCCCGACGTGGTGCGCATCGTGGCGCCCGGCACGGTGCCGAAGACGCCCAGTGGAAAGATCCGCCGCGCCGCGGCGAAGGAGGCCTACGAAGGCGGCCATATCGGACGACGGCCGCGCGTGCCGCTCATGCTGCGTGCGACGCTCGTACTGGGTATTGCGCGGAGCTCGGCACGCGTTGTCGTACGCGGGCTACGGCTCGCCTGCCTGTTTCTCATCTGCATGGTGGCGCTGGTCCTGCTCGGTCCAGCCATCGGGGTGTTGCTATACGTGCTACCCGTAGGGCGCCCGGTCCGGAAGCTTGGTCGTATCGTCGCGCGAGGCGTGATAGCGCTGAGTGGGTGCCGCGTGCACGTAGACGGACGAGAGCACCTGCCGCACGCGGGCCCAGCCGTGCTCGTCACGAACCACACGTCGTACGTTGATTCAATCATCCTTCTCGCGGCCCTTCCAGTCGACTTCGTCTTCGTCGCGATGACGGAGATTCTGTCGTGGCCCTTGGTCGGCGTCTTCACCCGCAAAGCGCGGTACCTGACAGTGGACCGCTGGAACAGTCGGCAGAGTCTGGCCGATGCCGCGGTAGTCGAGCAGCGTCTCAGAGCCGGCGACAGCGTGCTGTTCTTTTCCGAGGGCGGTTTTTCACGGGCGCGCGGGCTTCGCCCGTTTCGCCTTGGCGCCTTCGATGCTGCCGCATCACTCGGAGTCTCCGTAACTCCCATGGCGCTTCGCGGTTCGCGCGAAATCCTTCCGGCCGATTCGTGGCTTCCGCAGCCGGGCAGGGTTCACGTCTGGATTGGTGAGCCGCTGCGCCCTGCGGGGCGGGACTGGATTGCGGTCCTCGATCTACGTGAGCGCACCTCTGCAGCGATCGCAGTGCATTGCGGGGAGCCCCGAATGCCTGACGGCCCGCGGGCCTGACGGCCCGCGGGCCGTCAGGCCCGCTCTTACATCCGCGTGCCTCGCGGCACGTTCTTCCTGCCAGCCTCACTACGCTCACCCTGCAGCCCGCGGCGTCGTGGGACACTGTCAACAGCAGGTGTAGCAACCGTCAAACAAATTGGGCGCGACCCAAAAAATGTGCCAAGCCGCAAGCGTACGAGACGAGGCGGGCCAACAAGCCGCAACAGCGTCTATGACGTCTTAACCCGCCGCCGGCCGATACCCACGAGACCCACGAGACCCGTCGCCACCAGCGCCAAACTCGCCGGCTCGGGCGTCGTCGTCGTGGTCGTCGCCACTACATAGCCCTGCACGTCCACCGTCTGGTTCTTGTTGATGCCCGTCTGGAACACGTTCAAATCGTACGTGCCCGATCCCGGTCCGTTGCTGAACGGAATGTTCGACACCGTGCGAGGCTGCCAGTCGATCACCAGACCCGTATTCGTGACCAGGAGGTTGCCGCGAACCAACGCGGAGAACGACTGATTTGCCGTCGTGGGATTCGTGAACGACACGATCATGTCCACGAAGTTGCCGTTGAAGTTCTGCCCCGCAGAACCGAGGGACACCGAACCGAAGCCGTTGGCGTTGCCACCGAAGCCGGAGAAGCCGGTATTGTCAGTGGTGAAATCGAATCCGGTATTCCGGATGGTCAAACCGCCCGCGCCCGGCAGGACCGCGGTGCTGGTATACGCGCCCACGCCGTTGAAGCGGTACACATTCGAGCCAGCGAACGTGATCTGCGCTGATGCCGTCTGCGCGGCGCCCGCTACGAGCGCGGCCGCTACGAGGCCACGCAGTCCGCGGGTGAAGTACGGGGAAGCGATGGTAGTCATGCGGGTTCTCTCTCAATGAAGGGACCGCTTCCGTCACGAGGATACGTGGGAGCGGGCTACGGACGTCTGCAATGCATTTTTGTCGCCAACATCACCAAATCGCGCCGAATTCACGTAAAAGTTCCGCAGATTCTGTCGGACCCCTGCTGACCGGAGTATCCGGGAGCCAGGGAGAGCTCCCCATTGCCCGGCTACCGAGCGCGAGCATATAACGAAAGGCCGGACACGCATTCATCATCGCCAGAGCGGGCGTCGCAGCTGGGATGGCTGGAGCTGCTGCGATGCGTCAGGTTCGGGGGGCGACGGCAGAGTACGGAGACCGTCCTTGAACGCGTGGTAGCCCGCGTCGTCGCGCCGGAGGCCGCGGAGCACGGCCGGATCCAGCGATTCGATCTCAAGGCGCGTCGCTCGGATGCGATCCTCCTCCATCGGGTGTGAGGCGAAGAACGCCTCGATGCGAAGCGGGGATGTCTTTCGTTCTTCCAACAGGCGTTCGAACAGCGTCGGAATGCCATGTGGATCGATGCCCGCCTTCACGACGTTCACGACTGCCTCCGAGTCAGCCTCCGCCTCGTCGTGGCGACTATATCGCGCGAAGAGCGCGGCACCGCCCACTTCGATGGCCGCGCGCGCGACATTGTTGTTGCAGATCCGTGTGAGCGTGCAGGTGAGGGAAAGCGCGACGTTGGTGGTCGTCCCTTTTTCCATCTGCTGGACGGAATGGCGTCGCACCACGTGCCCGATTTCGTGCCCGATTGCGCCGGCGAGCTCGTCGAGCGCCTCTGCCCGGTCGATCAGTCCACGGTTGACGTAAATGAACCCGCCCGGAAGGGCGAAAGCGTTGACTTCCTTGCTGTCGACGATGAAGAAGTGCCAGTCCAGATCAGCCCGCGACGTGGTGCGCGCCATTGACAGTCCCAGCTGCTGGACGTACTCGGCGGCGGCGGGATTCGTGACGATGGACAGCTTGGCATTGATTTCGTCGGCGTTTTGCTTGCCGATGGCAACCTCCTGATCCTGGGACACGGAGCAGGCGGCGGCCGTCAGGGCGAGCAGGGCGAATGCGGGAATGGCGATGCGATGCATGTGTCGCGACAATGCATGTCGAGTGCCTCGGCGTTTTTTGTGGTGGGGGCTCCCAAGCGTCGGAAGCCGGGGTGGACCCGCCGCTCGCGGCCCGAGCTGTCCCACCCTATCTTGTCCGCGGATCCTTCGGATCACCCGCCATGCTGATCGAGCACAGCATCGTCTGTCCCACGCTCGTCGGACGCGCCCTTGCGGGCGTGCCGCCTGCACCTACCCCGGGGAGGTCGATGGGCGATGGGGCACGAAACGATGCAGAGGGACTCGCCAGAGAACGCACTGCCGCCAATGACGCCCGTCACCGACCTCGATTGGGATGCGGATCGCGCGCGTGAACTCGGCGGGCACGTCGTCGCGCTGTGGGGCGAATGGTTGGATCGGCTTCGCTCGATGCCCGTCGGTCGCCGCGCGAGCGCCGCCGACGTGCGTGCCGCGGTGACGCGCGATGTACCGACCGAGCCGATGCCCATGGACGAACTCGTCGCGTCGCTTCGGACGATCGCCTTCGACCACGCCACGTGCACTGGACACCCTGGCTTCATGGCGTACATCACTGGATCGGGTACCATCCCGGGAGCGGCGGCGGATCTTCTCGCCGCCGCACTCAATCAGAATGTCGGCGGTTGGCGGCTCTCCCCGGCCGCCACGGAAATCGAGCTGCACCTTGGACGCTGGTTCGCGACGAAATTGGGCCTGCCGCCGAGCGCGGGTGGCTACGTCACATCGGGGGGCGCCATGGCCTCGTTCGTCGCACTCAAGGCAGCGCGAGATGCGCGAGCGGGCTGGTCGATCCGCGAGCTCGGCACCAGGGCCGGCCCGCCGCTCACGTTTTACGCGTCCGCGCAGGTTCACGACGTCAACACACGCGCCGCGGACATGCTCGGAATGGGTAGGGACGCGGTGCGCCTGATACCATGTGACGACCACCTGCGCATGGACGTTGGCGCACTGCGCGGTGCGATCACCCGCGACCTGCGCAACGGCGACCAACCGATCGCCGTGATCGCCACCGCGGGCACCGTCGCCACCGGGGCGATCGACCCGCTGGACGAGATCGGCGACCTCTGCGCGGAACTCGGACTGTGGATGCACGTGGACGGAGCCTATGGCGGCGTGGCGGCGCTCACGGATTCCCTGCGTCCGCTCTTTCACGGGATCGAGCGGGCCGACTCCGTGGCGCTCGATCCGCACAAGTGGTTGTACACGCCGCACTCGGGCGGCGTGATCGTCGTGCGCGACATGCAGTCGCTGGCGGACGCATTCGCGATCGAGCCAAGCTATGTCCACGACGACAAGATATTGACCGGGCGAGGACTCGACCTGTTTGCGCTTGGGCCGCAGTTCTCGCGTGGATTTCACGCCCTCAAGATCTGGGTGTCGCTGTTGGCACACGGATGGGGCGCGTACGAGCGCCGCATCGCCCACGACGTGGCGCTCGCGCGTTACCTGCACCAGTGCGCGGCGACCCACCCCGAACTCGAAACCATGGGGCCGGCACCGGCGTTGTCGATCGCCTGCTTCCGTTACGTTCCACGCGACCTTCGGGGCGATCTATCGGCGGATCCATATCTGGATCGCCTGAACGAGCGGCTGATGTCCGAACTGCAGTTGGGGGGTCGCGTGTTCCCGTCCAACGCGATCATCAACGGACGATTCGTGCTCCGGGCGTGCATCGTCAACTTTCGGACAGAGGCGGAAGACATCGACGCACTCGTGGAGCAGGCAGTTGCGCTCGGCAGGGCAATCCACAACGGCGAGATCACAGGGGCCGCGACCTCCGTCTCGTAACCGGTGTACCATTCTGCATGTCCCTGGACCACCCGCTGGGCACCCTGCGGAATCTCGCCGTTCTGCTTCTGATTTGGGCGAACGCCACCGCCGCGCAGCCCGCTCACGCCAACGAGGGCCGGCCAGTCGTCCTCCTCGTGCACGGACGCGGACAGTTTGGAAGGGACACGGCTGAGCTGCGTCGGGAGGCCGTGCAAGCCATCCAACAATCGGTGGCCGCGCTCACGGGCGACGCGCTTGTGGCCGGCGACGACGTTCGCCTCGTGTGGTACGCCGACGTGCTGGACGCCCGCGCGCATGACCCATCCGATGTCTGCGCGAGCCGTGCGACCGGCAGTCCGTCCAAAAGCGACACGTTGGTCAATGCGGTCACGATGTTCGCGTCGCTGGCCAGCGCGTTCTTTGACGTGGTGTCGGATGAGGCGAAGGGCAGGGATGCTCACGAACTCCGGAGCCTCGCCGCCGACATGCGCTTTTTCGGCGATCCGGGTGCCCGGTGCGCGGCGGAGGATCGTGTTGCCGCCGCGCTGGCAATCGCCGAGCGCCAGCGTCGCCCGGTGATACTGATGGCGCACAGCTTGGGTGCGCTCGTTTCGTGGCAGTATTTACTGCACCGCACGGACGACCCGCGCTCGCCGCCGCCGTACCTCTCCCGCTGGATCACGCTGGGCTCGCCGCTCGGCTCTGCCGACGTGCGCCAACTCCTGTTCGGCGACGCAGAGGACCGTCTGACGCTTCCTCTGCGTGTCGGCTCGTGGGTCAACGTCATCGGAGACGGAGATCCGTTCGCTTCGACCATCGCCGCGCGACGCGACCCAACGCCCGAACCGCGTATGCTGGACGTGATCACCGAATCAGCGCACGATGACCCGCACCAACTACTGAGCTACTTGATGGACCCTGCTACGGCACTCGCGCTGGTCGGTGGGTGGTGCGACTCGCTGTCCGATCGCAGCGCGTTGCGCGCCTGCGTGTCACTCGGCGCACGGCATTGACCCGGCGCGCCCCACTCCATCAATCGGCACGAGTCGCCGATCCGCCTCCCGCCACCTGATGCGAGAGGTCGCCCAGAGACGGCGTCCGGGACACGATGGTCGGCTTCGCGCTCCCCGTTACGGATGTTACGATATCATGTAGCGCATCATCGATTCGGCCTTTGAACGCGGCCGTCACTCCCCCGAGGACGCCGGCAACCAAGTTGTCCAGGGCCGACCCCAGCGAACTCCCCGTCTTTTGCACGGCCTCGATACCCACCCTGCCGGTGCGCACGTCGGCGCGCGTCGCGCTCAACGCCAGTCCGGCGCCGAACGCCAGCGCGACGGCCGGCCACGGGTTGTCGCGCACCTTTTGGCCGATGTCCACCTTCTGCTCGAGTGCGGATATCGCCTTGGACATGCGCTCGCGCGTCGCGTCGATGTCCGCCCGCACCACGTACGTTGAATCAGTCATGTCCGCGGCTCCGTAGAGTGGCAAGGGTCTGGTCTGGAATCATGTTTCGGGGAGACAGCAGCTTTTTTGCGCGCAGGGCAATCGCGACAGCCACCGCCGCCAGAACTGCCGTGATAAGGAACGCGGCGATCCAATAGCGGCCACGAAAGAGTTCGTCGCCGAGCACCAGGACGATGCCGAGTACGAACATCTGCACGGTGAGCATCCCCAGCATGGCGGCGGCCACGCTGAAGCCGGTGCCCTTGCCGATGTCCCGCGCGATCTCCGCGAACTCGATGCGCGCAAGATTCACTTCCTGCCGCGCGAGATGGGCACCGTCATCCGCCACTTGGCGGATCAGACCCACCATGCTCTGGCCGTCCGTTCTCGTCGAGATCATTGCACAGTTCCTAGCTGCGGATTGCTTTGCCGAGCAGATAACCGACGCCCAGCGCGATGAGCAGCGAACGCGTGGGACGTTCCTTGACTTCCTGCTCGATGCCGTCGCGGATCTTGTCGAAATTCGCGTCGCGCAGCCAGTCGGCGCTCGACTGCATTCCCTTCGCGAGCGTGTCCTTGGCCTGCGACACGGGCGTATCGTTGGCAAGTGCGGCCGAACCGCCGCCCGCCATCGCTCCGGAAGGCGTGGCCGAAGACCGCAGCTTCTCTGCGCCGCTCTCGAGCCGGTCCGCGAGCATGCCCGGCAGATTGCTCGCCTTTTCCTTGACGGTGGCAAGTGCGTCCTGCGCCTTATCGCTCAGGCTCGAGGCGGTATCCTGGGCGCTGTGTGCACCGGTGGAGCTCTCCGCGGAGAAATCACTGTGCGACGACAACCCGCCCTGTGTGTTTGCTTCCATTTCGATCACCTCGTGAGGTCAGTGAGTTCGCATTCAGTTCGATATCGAGCGACTCGGACAACTATTGCATAGTCCGCGCCGCCGGAATTCAGAAACGCACAGTGTTCGCACAACGTGTGCTGGGCACGCGACATGCTAAGCTCGCCAGCATGTTGCTTTCGCCGAAACACCTTCCGCGACTTGCCGCGATCGTGCAGTTATTCACGAGCTACGGACTCCGCGATTTCGCGCGGCAGCAGGGATTGCTGGAGTTCGGAGATCACGACGAGAAGGAACTTCCTCCGGAAGAGGCCGCCGGTCGAGAAGCCCTTGCGGTGGGATTCCGTGATCGCCTCGTCGAACTGGGTCCGGCCTACGTCAAGCTCGGGCAGGCACTCTCCACGCGGCCGGATTTGTTGCCGCCTTCCTACATTCGTGAGCTGGAGTCACTCCAGGACAACGTCGGCCACATTCCGCTGGAAGAGGTGGAACGCACCATCGCAACCGAGCTCGGCGCGCGCATGAGCCGGCTGTTCGAGTTTTTTGATCCGGAGCCGCTCGGCACGGCCAGTCTGGGGCAGGTCCACGGAGCGCGCTTGCGGGATGGTCGCGCTGTGGTCGTGAAGGTGCAGCGGCCGAACGTGCGCGCCGTCCTCGCAGCGGATATCGAGTTCTTTCGGGAAGTGGCGGCGTTTCTGGCGGCCCACACGCAGGTGGGCGCTCGTGTGGACGTCGTCGGCGTGATCCAGCAACTCGAACAGGCGCTGGCTGATGAGCTCGACTATCGCCTGGAGGCCAGGAGCGGCGCGTTGCTTCGACGGGCGCTCGCGGAGTTCCCCCGCATCATCGTGCCGAAAGTGATCGAGGCATACTCGAGCGAACGCGTGCTCACGACCGAGCGCATTCGGGGCGTGAAGGTAAACGCCATCCCCCCGATTGCCCGCATCGACCATGACTTCGAACCCCTCGCCGAGGAGCTGACGCGGGCCTACCTCAAAGGCATCACTCTCGATGGGTTCTTTCACGCCGATCCCCATCCAGGCAATGTGTTCGTCGTCATGCCGGACAGGATCAATCCGCTGACACCGGCGGAAGTGGTGGCGGGCGATCGGCGCGACCTGGCGCGTGAGGCGGCGACGCCGCTGGCGCAGCTCGAAGTGGAGGCACAGGCCGCCGCGGCGCCAATTCCGGAGGATGTGGAAGTTCGCCTGGCGCTCGTGGATTTCGGGATGACGGCACGACTCGCGACACGGATGCGCGAGCGGGCAACGCGACTGCTCATGGCGCTCGGCGAGGACCGGGATGACGATATCGCCGCAACGCTCATCGAGATGTGCGACGTGCCACCGGACTTCGATCGCGCTGCTTTCACGCGCGAGATTGCGGCGCTCGTCGCGCGCAATCTGGAGCTCTCGTCGGTCAACGTCGCGGCAGGACGTGTGCTCTTGAGCCTGATCGACGTGTCGTACAAGTACGGACTCAGGCTGCCGGCTGAAATGACGCTGCTGGCCAAGACGCTGTTCAATCTCGATGCTGTCACACGAGCGTTGCATCCGAGCTTCGCTCCATTCGAGACCATCCGTGCATACGGCAATGACATCGCCATGGCGCGTGCCAAGCATGACATGTCGCCGCGGCGTCTCTACCGTCTCGCAATGGAATCAGGTGAACTGATCACGGCGCTACCGCACCGGATCGATCAGATCACCGCGCGGCTTGCCAACAACGACCTCTCCGCGAACGTGAACGTGCCGCAGTTGCCCGCACTGATCGTCGCCCTCCAGAAGGTGGCGAATCGCATCTTTTCGGGTCTGGTGCTCGCGGGCCTGCTGGTCGCGAGTGCGATGCTGCTCCCCTATTGGCGCCCCCTGGGCATGATCGGCTTCGTGATCGCCGCGGCGCTTGCCTTGTACATCGTGGTGACGATCATCGCGAGTGACCGTGGCGGGCGACATTCGTCGCCATAACAGACCATCGACGCTGTAGTGGTGGAAGCCTAGGAAAGGCAGTGGCCGCGATCTTTCCCAGCAGCCGAATCTTGGTCCGAAACGTGCGTTTAGGGCACGTGCAAGTGAACTGAGCTTTCGTCCCGCCGTTCACACGGCCCATCCGCTGAGGGAGATCATGCCGATCTACGCTCGGAAATACATCTGCACCGTGGCTGCGTTCGCTTGCGTTGTCGCCGCGCCCTCGCGTGCGCAGTCCCAGTCCACGGACGTGACCCCAAAGGGCGGAGACAAGCCGTCCAATCAAAACGGGCGTCGCCAACGCTCGATTCGCACCACGCACAAGCGCCGGGCCGCCGACCGGATTGCGCGCAACGCATCCCGGCGCGCGACCGACAGCAAGGGGGCGGCTGACGTCCATACCGCGCACAGTGCGGTGCGAATCGTGAAGGGCGGAAAGGATCGCGCCGTGGCCGCCCCGGTCCGTAGCGCTCCGGTCAAGCGCGATTCGTCCATCGTCGCGATTGCCCCAGGAGTCTTCGAAGAGGCCATCAATTCAACAGCGCCAGCGTCTTCGCCGGCTATCCCGAGCGCGAGAGGGTACTCCTTGCGTCCGCTCGTCGGATCCTTGCTCGGCGCTGCGGTGTTCGCGGAGTTTCTCCGCGGGCGCGGGGATGTGGACACGGGAGGTCTGCCGGGCGTAGGCGCAATTCCAGGCACACCAGCGACGCCTGGCGTTCCGGTAAAGCCGACAACCCCGGATACGACGCACACCACCACTCCGCCCGTCACGCCGACGCCGAAAGATACGGCCCACGTCACCACTCCTCCGGTGCCGCCGACGCCGAAAGATACGTCCCACGCTACCACGCCTCCGGTCCCGCCCGCGCCGTCGGACACCGGAAAGAAGACGATACCGGTCGTTCCGCCGGTGGTGCCCGGACCTGTTCCGAGCGACACGACGAGCATGCCGCCGATTACCACGACGACGGCACCCGAACCGGGAACCATTTTTCTCACGGCTACGGGCTTGGCGGCGCTTGCCGCCGCGAAGAAACGGCGTTACCGCCGCTAACGGGAGTTCCACACAGTCTGGCGGCGCTCGGCCCCAACTCGCCGGCGCCGCCCACGGCACAACAAGGATCAAAGCGATCAGGTAACGGTGACCTGCTGTGTAAGCACCGCTCCGCTCGATCCGTCGCCGTTCGTATGGACCACCTTTACGGTGTACGTACCCGGCGCGAGGTTGCCGATTTCCGCCCGATAGCTGATGGCGCGAATCTCCTGCGTGCACACCGCCTGACGATCGGAATACGTCACTTGCAGCGTGATGGCGCCGGGCGAAACCGTGGCGTGTCCTGCCACCCCCGTGGAGCAAAGACTGCCGTACCGGGTGCTGGCCGCCGTCACCATCCCCGATCCCCCAGTCACCGATCCGGCGATGAACATGACACCCGGCGTCGCCAGCGCGTCGCTCACGGTGAGCTTCAGCGGGCCGTCCGTAGTCACGATCGTGTCGTGCGTGGTGTCGGGCGTCGCGACCGCGGTGCTGCATCCCGCCGTCGCCAGCAGTGCCATCATACCGAAAAGCGCTCGCATGATCCCTCTGACTGTTGGTGGATCGATACCCTCTCGTCGCCGAACTCGCCACCCGTCATCTCGGTCACCATCCAGCGCCGACAGACGCAGAGCGCGCCCGGTGCTATTGACGTGCTGGCACGGCGCTCATGTATCTACCATTCAAGTCGAGACGGACATCCAGCCAATCGCCGGCGCGAATGGCGATCGAACCCGTGGACGGGACATGCGTATGCGCCAGCAGGCGCGCGACGATGTTGATGCTGCCGTAGGTGACCGCTTGACGTGGTACCGTCAGCGTGTCCGAACGGCCGGCCATGACCGTGCCCATGCGAATGGGAGAGTTCCCGGACAACACGGCGTAGACATCTGCCTGGTCCAGCGACTCGTTGGTGAAGATGACGATGGCCGGCTCCTCACTCTCCAGGTCCTCGGGCCTGTGGTAGAATCGGCCGCAGGCCATCCCGGTAACGAGTAGCACGGCTGCGGTCACGGCTGCCATACGGCTGCGAACGACGTTGCGGCTGATCATGGGTGGAGCCCTCCTTCGCGACGACTCGGCGCCACGCCTTACAAGGTTCGTTCGGTCACTTCCAAGTCACTGTACCCCGCCACGGCGGCACAGTTCACTCGTAAAGGGTGATCGACAGTGCCGCCGGCCGAAAGGCGCGGCGGAGCGACGCGGGCTCATTGCGCCAACGCGGCGATGGCGCCGGCAAGCAATCGCACGCGATCGCCGTCGCGAGCGTCGCGGGCATCCGCATCTACCTGCGACGCCAGCCGTGCGACCCCGGTATTCCGTGCCGCGCCGGTCAGTTGTTCGAGCCGATCGAGTTCCGCCCGTACGTCCGCCGTCCGTTCGCGGGACAGCCCATTGCCGCGCACGAGTTGATCCACGTACGCGCGAGCCACCACGAACGCGGCCGGCCAGACGAACCGCGGTTGATTCTGCACGTTCAGTTGGTCGAAATGGACCAGCTTCGCCGCATCGATCTCGTTCTGCGAAATGAACGCGCTCGGCTTCAGCTCGAACAGGTCCAGCCCCCGCGCGATCTCCGATCCCACGATGTAGCCGTTGTACCAATAGGACGACCAGTAGCCGGCGTCCACGAACTTCGTTTCGTCCATCGGGCCTCGGTCGAAGAACGCGATCTCCTTTGGGTGTGCGGCGTCGGTCCAGTCGAATACGGAGATACCACCCTGATACCACGATTGCACCATCACATCGCGGCCCGGAATGGGGATGAGCGAACCGTTGTGCGCAACACAGTTCTCGAACACCGTCTGCGGGGCCGGCATCTTGAAGTAGCTCTGGAACGTCAGCTTCCGGCTGTCGTCGATGGTGAAGATCGCGTCGGCGCCCCACTCGTAGTGGTCGGTGGTCCGGCACCGTGGCTGCGAACCGCCGCCCCATTCATCGGAAAACAGAATCTTCTTTCCGTCGTTGCTGAAGGTGGCCGAGTGCCAGAAGGAGAAATTGGAATCGGCGACGGCGGCAATGCGCTTCGGATGCGCGACGTCGCGGATGTCCAGCAGGAACCCGTAGCCAGCGCATGCTCCGCCCGCCAGCCCAATGGCCGGATAGGCGGTGATGTCGTGGCACTGCGTGGGTCCGCCGGCGGGGCGGGGTACGCCGCCCGCGCGGCCGCCGGCGCCCACTCGCGCCGCCCGCGCGGCAGCCGCGGCCGCCACATCCGCGGCTGGATCCGCGTGCCTGGCCGGCGCGGACAGATCGTTGAAGATGCGCGGCGAGCTCACGATCGCGGCCTGCTCAGGATGCGCGAGCGGAACCTTGATGACCTCGATGCGAAAGAGCGCCGAGTTCGGATCTTTGTCCAGCGCGTCGCCAGAACAGCCGGGCAACTCCTCGGCCGAGCGGACGCCGGCGGACCCGGAGACGTAGATGTACACGTTCGCCGCGTCGTTCGGATCGGTGACGAGCGTGTTCGTGTGCGAGCCGCGACAGGTCTGCACGACCGTCACCGGCTTGGGGCGCGCGATATCCGTCATGTCGAAGATGCGAATCCCGCGCGCGCGGTCGTGGCTCACCGACACGTCCGTTGGAATGCCCTGCATGCCGCAGTCGGTTCTGCCGTTCGTCGCCTCCGCGGATACGAACATCAGGTTGCCGTAGACGGACACGTCGCTCTGTGAACCGGGGCAGATGTACGCCGTGCGCAGTGTCGGCTTCGCGGGAGTCGAGATGTCCCACACCTGGTAGCCGCTATAGTTGCCCTGAATGGCGTACGGACCCGTGAACGCCAGATCCGAGTTCACCAGACGCCGATCGCCCGGCGTGCTCCTGTTGATGAACGCCGCGGACGGAGGTGTCTGCGAAACCACGCGAAGGTTCCACACTGCCTCACCGGCATCGAACCACCCTCCCTTGAGTCCCACACGCGGATCGGGACGCGGCGCGGACATATCCGACGTCGCTGCGACCGTGGAGGGGGACGACGACGCGGAAGAGGAAGCGCACGCGGCGACGGACAGCAGCGCGATTACCAGTGACGCACGACGCAGCGGCACCGCAAGACGCACGACGTCTGAACGCCGCATCGTGAACGAGGAGAACATGTTCGGTACCGGTTGAGTGTCGGGGAGAACGCGACGTGCTCGTGTCGAACGGGACTTCACTGGCGCTTGTCTCGCGTGAGCGACGACAGCATCAGATGCATGCGATCGATTTCCGTTTCCTGGTCGGCACTCACGTCGGAGGCAAACCGGAACACGTACAATTCCTGGCCGGCACCGGGAGTGTCGAAGAGCGTATTCACCATCGTGAGCGCGCCTTCGTGGTGCTGGATCATGAACGTCAGAAAGAGCTGATCGAACGCAGTGCCGCGCGCCCCGTTCAACTGATTCATCTGTTCGGGAGAAAGCATGCCCGGCATGAGCTTCGGCATGCCCGACATGTCCATTCCTGCCATATGAGGGCCCGCCATGTTGCCCGCGTTCGCGTCGGGCACCGTCTGCTTTCGCTCGCTAAGCCAGCGCTGCATGAACGCGATTTCGTCGCGCTGCGCGACATCGATGCGCTGGCAGAGAATCGACAGGCTCGCGCTCGCGCCGTGCGAGGGAGCCCAGCCGGCCATGACCACTGCCTGAGCATGGTGGCCGATCATCCCTTGCATGAAGTCGACGTCGGCCCGCGTAAACGGCATGATGCCGCCGTCAAGGTTGGCCTGCTCCGCCGGTGTGCGAACGGAGGCCGCGACCACCTGCGCACGACCGCTGGTTGCTGCGGTTGCGATCAGGGCGAGTACCGTCGCCACATTCCAGAGTCGAGATCGGGTTGGCATCTACTGTATCCCCAGGTGGCTCCTGCCAGATGGTCGCGTGCGCGCCATCCGCGATGGTCAGCGCGCGGTCACGACTCCGCAGGCGATCCGCGCCCCCGAATTGCCGGAGGGATCCGTCCGGTAGTCGTCGGGTCCTGCATGAACCATCACTGCCGATCCGTCGGCATCCAGCACGCCCGCGGATCCGCGGAGGCTGCCGCTACGCGTCTTTACGTTCACGGCGGCGGAACTGTCCGCGCCGACCACGATGTTTTGAAGGTCGCCGGCGTGAGGGCCCAGTGCATTGTCAAAACCATGCTGATGCGCCGTCGGGTTCCAGTGACCGCCCGCCGTCGCAAACGGCGCCGAGCACTGCCCGGTGGTGTGCAGATGAATGCCGTGCGTGCCTGGCGGAAGTCCGCGCAGTACTCCGCTGGCGGACAGACCGCCATCCGACTCCAACAGCGTGAGTGTCCCCAACTCCCGCCCCGCGGCGTCGTGCACGATCGCGATCGCGCTGGGACCGCCGGCATCGCTACTCGACATCGCTCCAAACCGCCCACACGCGGCGGCACAGAGAAGAATGGGCACACACGCCAGGACGAGACGCATAGGACTCCAGGTACCAGTTGGCCGCACACCCAAGAAATGACGGGCGATCGGATTCGGAATATATCTTCCTCACGTGTCGCCGCCTATCTTCGGCGCATGAACGCCGTGGAGGCATCGCGCCAAGGATCGGCGAAGGGACGCATCCTCCTGGTGGATGACGAGGAAGCCGTGCGACGAGTGACGGCGCGGTTGCTCCGACACGTCGGCTACGAGGTCGAAACCGCGCAGGACGGCCGGGAGGCGGTGGAGATGCTGCAAGCCGATCCCGCCCGGTGCGATGTGGTGGTGCTCGACGGCAATATGCCCCGCATGAGCGGGCGCGATGCTGCGCGACACATTCGCGAAATTCGCGCTGACTTGCCGCTTGTGCTCGCCACTGGCTTCATCGACGAGGAGAGCGAAGACATGTTGGCCACGCACGGCTTCGATGACGTGATCGCCAAGCCCTATGACATCGCATCACTGTCGAGAGTCATTGCCGCGCACGTTCCACCGTGAAAGCAGCACGCGACGTCCCGGCAGGCGGTCGAACGGGCGGTCGCAAATGGGACAGTTCCCCATCTGCGCCGGTTGCCCATAGCGGAGCTGCACCGGACCGCGCACGACCACCGCGCGCTGCACGGTGTCGTTCACGGTTACCGTCACGGTCATCGTGCCGCCCACCACGCGCCCGGCAAATTGGGCCGGCAACGCTGGTCCGACGGCGACGGGGTACGCGCGGAGCATGTACTGGCC